>NZ_BAAAQM010000033.1:0-111656 GCF_039531675.1 Catenulispora subtropica | reverse complement strand
GCACCAACCCCGCACCCACCACCTTCACCGTCAACGGCACCGTCTGCAACGGCGCCACGCCGCCGCCCACGACACCCAGCAGCACGCCGACCACGACGCCGACGACCACACCGAGCACGACACCGAGCACGACGCCGAGCACGACCCCCTCCACCACGCCGACCTCCACGCCCCCGCCGACCGGCGCCCCGGCGCTGCATGTCTCCGGCAACCAGCTCCTCGACAGCACCGGCACGGTCTTCACCCCTCATGGCGTGAACCGCTCCGGCGCCGAGTTCGCCTGCGTGCAGGGCAAGGGCATCTTCGACGGGCCGGTCGACGACACCTCGGTCGCGGCCATCGCCGCCTGGAAGGTGAACACGGTGCGGGTGCCGCTGAACGAGGACTGCTGGCTCGGCGCGTCGAACGTGCCGTCCCAGTACGGCGGCGCGACGTATCAGAACGCGATCAAAAGCTTCGTCAGCACCCTGCACAAGCACGGCATGGTCGTCATCCTCGACCTGCACTGGACCGACGGCGTCTACACCGGGCAGTCCTCGGCGTGCTCCGCGGCCACCGCGACCTGCCAGAAGCCGATGCCGGACGCCGCGAACACGCCGGCCTTCTGGTCCTCGGTGGCCGGCGCGTTCAAGGACGACCAGTCCACCGTCTTCGACCTCTTCAACGAGCCCTACCCGGACTTCGCCGCCGGCTTCGACAGCACGGCGGGGTGGACGTGCTGGCAGAACGGCGGCACCTGCAAGGGGATCGACTACCAGGTCGCCGGGATGCAGTCGCTGGTGAACGCGGTGCGGGCCGCCGGAGCGGACAACGTGCTGATGCTCGGCGGCGTGGCGTACTCCAACGACCTGAGCCAATGGCTCCAGCACAAGCCGACCGACCCGCGGAACAACCTGGTGGCGTCGATGCACTCGTACAACTTCAACTCGTGCTCGTCCTCCTCATGCTGGGACTCCCAGGTGGCACCGGTGATCGCACAGGTGCCCGTCGTCGCCGGGGAGATCGGCGAGAACGACTGCGGGCACTCGTACATCGACACCCTGATGGCGTGGCTCGACGCCCACCACACCGGGTACGCGGGGTGGACGTGGAACACGTGGGACTGCTCGCAGGGCCCGTCCCTGATCAGCGCCTATGACGGGACCCCCACGAACTTCGGCGCCGGCTACAAGGCGCACCTGGCGACGTTCTGACCGTCGCGCCCGGAGCGGTACCCCAACCCACGGCGCCGGGTCCACGGCGACCCGGGGCTGTGGGTGGGGTCGCCTAGAGTGCGTCCGGTCGATCAAGTGCCTCTGGTACGGGTGTGGGCACGAACGGACCGTCGATCGCCACTTTCGTGGTGTTCCCGAGACGTTCCAGGTAGCGGACGGGAACGGTCCAGCCAGGCTGCGGCGGGTGCTCGAAAGCCGTCACCCCGGCAACGAATTCGGTGCCGTCCGGACGCAGGATGGCCAGCTGTATCACGTAGAACACATCGGATCTGCGCAAACGGAGACCCCTATGGACTTCCACGCTCAGGACGGAGGCCTGCGCGGATACGCCCTTGCCGCGGATGTGGTGCCGGTTCAGCGCTCGGACAGCCAGGCCCAAGAGAATGACCGCGCCGATGAGAAGCTTTATCCAAGGATCTTGGTTGTTCCCCACAGCGCCCCCTCATGTGCTGTCGCTCGACATTCTCACATCATCCGTACCAGCCCGACGCGACTGAGTCTGTGCCGGCCTTCGGATCTGAGACGTGACAGCCCACTGTTGTGTGACAAGGGCGCTCGGCAGGACCGGTCCTAGTCCGACATAGCAAGCGCGGTCAGCGCGTCGCCGGTCAGCCGCATGGTCGTCCACTCGTCCTGCGAGATCGCGCCGATCGACTTGTAGAAGCCGATCGACGGCTCGTTCCAGTCCAGGACGCTCCACTCCACGCGCGCGTAGCCCCGCTCGTGGGCGATGCGGGCGAGCTCGCGCAGCAGCGCGGAGCCGTGGCCGCCGCCGCGCGCGGTGGGACGGACGAACAGGTCCTCGAGGTAGATCCCGTGGACCCCGTTCCACGTGGAGAAGTTCAGGAAGTACACCGCGAACCCGACGACCTCACCGGTGACGTCGTCCTCGGCCATCAGCGCGTACACCGCGGGCCGCTCGCCGAACAACGCGTCCTGCAGCTGCTGCTCGGTGGCCTTGGCCGCCTCCGGCTCGCGCTCGTAGTCGGCGAGTTCGGCGATCAGCGTGCGGATCATCGGGACGTCGGTCGGGACCGCGGTTCGGATCATGGGGACAGGATAGGCGGACCGGTGCCGAAGCCGTCGGCTCAGCCCTCACCCACACGTGCCACCAGCTCACCCAGCGCGACCCCGAGCGGCGCCTCGATCCGCGCCGCGGCATACCGGTCCCCGCGGGTCGGCCCCTGGTTGACGATCACGACCGGTTTGCCGGCCTCCGCGGCCCGGCGGACGAACCGCAGTCCGGACATGACGGTCAGGGACGAGCCCAGGACCAGCAGGGCCCTGGCCTCGTCGACGAGGGCGCGGCAGCGCTCGACGCGGGGTTTGGGCACGTTCTCGCCGAAGAACACCACGTCCGGCTTCAGGACACCGGTGCCGCAGGCGGTGCAGGCGACCGGCTGGAAGGCGCGGACCGCGCTGTCGGCC
Organism: Catenulispora subtropica; assembly: GCF_039531675.1. Lineage (NCBI taxonomy): Bacteria > Bacillati > Actinomycetota > Actinomycetes > Catenulisporales > Catenulisporaceae > Catenulispora > Catenulispora subtropica. The sequence goes on along the minus strand of NZ_BAAAQM010000033.1, from coordinate 109,014 downwards.
AGGTCCACGTCGCCGTCGGGGTTGACCCGGTCCGCGACAGCGGTGAAGGACGGGTTGGCCTCGGTCAGGCGCCGCTCCAACTCGGTGCGGGCGCTGAGGTCGCCGCAGGTCAGGCAGATGACGCGGTCCAGGCTGCCGTGCAGATCGACGACCTCCGGGGCGGTGCCCGCGCGCTGGTGCAGCCCGTCGACGTTCTGGGTGATCACACCGGCCACGTGGCCGGAGGCGCGCAGCGCGGCCACGGCGCGGTGGCCGTCGTTGGGGTGGGCGTCGGACATCGTGCGCCAGCCGAGGTGGCTGCGGGCCCAGTAGCGCTGACGCGCCTCGGCGCTTCCGGCGAAGTCGTCGTAGGTCATCGGCGTGTGCTTGCGGAGGGCCCCGGACGCGCCGCGGTAGTCGGGGATCCCCGACTCGGTCGAGATGCCGGCCCCGCTGAGCACCACGACGCCGCCGTCCGCCACCAGGTCGACCATGGGCTCCAAGCTGGTCGTCCGGGGGAAGTGCTCACCGGTCGGCTCCCAGGTCAGGGTAGGTCTCATGCGCACCACACCACAGTAAGCACCGAACGGCGCCGGTTTCATCCCGTGGCGGAGCGCCATGCCGCAGCTCGACGAAGTAGAAGCGCTCGGTGCCTTCGAGGATGCGGCGGAACAGTCCGGTGCCGATCCGGCGGGGACGGTTGTACGCGGCTCCCGCGGCTCGGGGCCGGGTGGCTAAGCTCCCGCCATGACCTGGCGTCTTCTGGTGGTGGACGATGATCCGGCCGTGCGTCGCGGGCTGCGGCGGGCGCTCGGACTGTCGGGGTTCGCGGTGGAGACGGCCGCCGAGGGCGAGGCCGCGCTGACACTGCTGGCCCAGGGCGGGGTGGACGCGGTGGTGCTGGACGTGTCGATGCCCGGGATGTCGGGAGTCGAGGTCGTGCAGCGGCTGCGCCGGCGCGGTGACGATGTCCCGGTGCTGATCCTGTCCGCCCTCGACGATGTCGCCGATCGGATCGCCGGCCTGGCTGCGGGCGCTGACGACTATGTGGTGAAACCGTTCTCGACCGCGGAGCTCGAACTGCGCCTGCGGGCGTTGCTGCGGCGGGGGCGGCCGGTTCCGCATGGGGTGGCCGCGGCCTGCGGGATCGTGATGGACACGGAGGCCCGCACGGTCACGGCCGGCGGACAGGCGCTGGAACTGACGCGGCGCGAGTTCGACGTCCTGGAGGTCCTGGTGCGCAATGCCGGTGCCGTGCTGACGCGGGACCAGCTGCTGGACCGGGTGTGGGGGTACGACTTCCAGGTGCGCTCCGACGCGGTGGACACCGTGGTCAGCTACTTGCGACGGAAGCTGGAAGGAGACGGGCGGCCACGGGTCCTGCAGACCGTGCGGGGCGTCGGGTTCGCGCTCCGAGGCGATGTGGGCGAGAACCTCGGCGACGGCTCGGCGGAGGGCTGACCATGAAGCTGTCGACCCGCTTCGCCTGGATGTCCGCGGCGACGCTGCCCGTGCTGGTTCTCGCTGCGGGCGCCGCACTGGTCCCGTGGGAGACCGCCGACCTGCGTGCCGAACGCGACGCCCACCTGCACGCGCGCGCCGAGTTGCTCGTGCCGCAGGCCGGGTCGCTGGCCGCGCAGAGCACGGACCCGGGTTCCCGGGTGCGGCAGGCGTTGCAGGCTCCCGACGACTCGGTCGTCATCGCGGCGCGCGGCTCGGACGTCGCCGTCGGCGACACTCCCCCGGCCGCCCGGCTGCCCCTCGCCGACGGCGCGTTCTCGGTCCGGGACGGCGTGCGGACGTGGCGTGGATACTCGGCGTCCGACGCGGCGGCCGGAACCCGGGTCTGGGTCGTCGAGCCGGAGACGGTGCTCACGGCGAAGGTCCGGAAGCTGCGGGGGCGCGTGTGGCTGATGGCGCTCATCGTCTCGCCGGTCACGTTCGGGGTCGGCGCCCTGCTCGGGCGGCGCACCATCAGGCCGCTGACCATCCTTCGCAACCGAGCCGGACTGGTCAGCGCGGGAACCGGCGCGCGCATCGCCTTGCGGACACGGGTCGAGGAAGTCGACGAGGTCGCCGCCGTCCTGGACGAGGCGTTGGCCCGGCGCGACGACCAGGAGCGGCAGACGGTCGAGGCGTGGCAGGCCGCGCGGTCGTTCGCGGCGACGGCGGCGCATGAGCTGCGGACACCGTTGACGGCCGTGCAGGTGGCGCTGGACGTGCTGGAGCACCCGGGAGCCGGGGAGGAGGATCGCGCAGCGGCGCTCGCCGATCTGCGGGAGGCGCACGGTCGGGTGCTGGGCCTGCTCGACGTGCTGCGAGCCCTGTCGCGCGTGGAGCTGACGCGCGCCGAATCGTTCACGGCGGTGGACCTCGCCGAAATCGCGGAAGCCGCGCTGCACGCTGCGCGGGGGCGCCATGCGGAGGTGCGGTATGAGATGCGGGTGGAGGGGGTCGTGGGGGCGGCCGTGATGGTCGGTTGGGGCGACGGCCTGCGGATGGTCGTGGACAACCTGCTGGACAACGCGGCGGTGCACGGCGGCGGGACGGTGACGCTGGGGGTGTGGCAGCGAGGCGACGCCTTCGCTTTGACGGTGGAGGACGAAGGGCCGGGCATCCCCCCGGAGCTGCGGACGCGGGTGTTCGAGCGGTTCAGCAAGGCCGGGTCGAGCCGTGGCTTCGGGCTGGGGCTCACCATAGTGGCGCAGGTCGTCGCGCTGCACGGCGGCAGCGTGGAGGCCGGCGCGACGCCGACGGGACGCGGGGCTCGCTTCACGGTTCGGCTGCCGGCCGGGCCGGTGGGTCCAGCAACGCCGGTGGGTCCGGCAGGCGCGGTGGGTCCGGCAGGACCGGTGCGGCCGTCACAAGGTTTTCCCAAAGTCTCCGCTTAGCGTCGGTCGCGATTCGACCACTGCGAAGGGGGACCACCGTGTCACGCCTGACCGCGACCGCTGCCACGCTGTCGCTGACGTTCATGTTGTTCGCCGGCCAGACCGGTGCCGCCGGCGCCGCCGACGCCTCCGGCACCGGAGACCTGCGCACCGCGGCCGCACACGACTGCCAGCTCATCAAGGATCTGCAGCCCGTCGTCGCCGACCTGCTGGCGACCGTCGACGGGGATGCCACGACGCCGGGTTCGTCCGCGTGGCTGAACGCGCAGGCGGCGCGGGCGAAGGCTGCCGGGCGCACGCAGCTGGCGACGTGGCTGAGTGAGCGTGCGACGCTCCGGCAGGAGCAGGGGACGGTGCTGAAGACGAGGCAGGAGCTGCTCGGCACCGGGTTGTCCTGGTGCACGGCGCACGGGTTCGGGGCGGGGGCGTGATCCCGGTGAAGGGCGCCGTGCGCGGTGCTGCTGTCCTGTGCACCGTCGCTGTGGTGGCAGCTGGGGCGAGCGGGTGTCGGCAGCGGATGGCCGATCGCGGACCCGCGCTGCCTCCTCCGGCGGCCGGGTCGACGGGCCCGGTGGTGTCGTCGGTGCCGACGTCCGCCGGCGCGACCGGCGCGACCGGCTCGACCGGCTCGACCGGCTCGACCGGCTCGGCCCGCTCGACCGGCGCGACCGGCTCGATCAGCCAGCAGGACCTCGACACCCTCAACGGCATCCTCTCCAGCGTCGGCGGGGCCGCCAGCTCGGTGCGCTCGGCCGTCGCGGGCGACTCCGCGTCTCCCCAGGGCTGAGAGGATCGACGTGCGCAAAAGCATCGCCGCCGTGCTCGCCTTCGTGATCCTGTTCACGGTCGCCGGCTGCCGGGCGAAATCGGACGCGTCCTCGGACCAGTCGATCCTGGTCGGTGGCCGCACCCGGACTTTCCACCTCTACCGACCGCGCGACCTGCCGAACCCCGCCCCACTCGTCGTGATGCTCCACGGCGGCTTCGGCACCGGCTCCCAGGCCGAGCAGTACTACGGCTGGGACGCCGAGGCGGATCGGAACCACTTCGCGGTGCTGTATCCGGACGGGCAGAACCACGCCTGGAACACCGGCGGCGGTTGCTGCGGCGATCCGGGACGGCAGGGCACGGACGACGTCGCCTTCATCACGGCGGCGGTGCGGGCGGTCGAGGCCGAGGTCCCGATCGATCCGGGCCGCGTCTACGCCACCGGGATCTCCAACGGCGGGATCATGGCCTACCGGCTGGCGTGCGACTCCGACCTGTTCGCGGCGATCGGCCCCGACTCGGCCACCCAGCTGGGCCCGTGCCCGGCCCCGAAGCCGCTGAGCGTACTGCACATCCACGGCAGCGCCGACACGCGGATCCGCTATAACGGCGGCGAAGGGGACGGCACCGCGCACATCGACGGGCCGCCGGTCCCGACCGTGATCGCGGACTGGCGCACGACCGACGCGTGCGCCCCGCCGACGGTCGCCGTCTCCGGTCCGGTCACCACCTCCGCCGCGGCCTGCGCGGACGGCCGCGCCGTGCAGCTGATCACGATCGCGGGCGCGGGACACCAGTGGCCGGGCAGTCCGCGGCGGCCGGGGCTGGAGGCATTGCTCGGGACGGACGCGCCGTCGACGGCACTGGACGCGACCGACGTGTTCTGGCAGTTCTTCGCCGCCCACCCGAAGGGGGGATGATAGGCCCCTCATCTGCGGGACCACACCCCGGGGGGCCTGCCCGCGGGCCCGTCTCGACCAGGCACAATGGCTCCATGCTCCCCGTCGACGCGGACACGATCCGCCTCTTCCTGCACGTGCTCGCCGCCACCATCTGGGTCGGCGGGCAGGTGACCCTGGCCGCGCTGGTGCCGGCGCTGCGCGCGGCCGGGTCGGAGGTGCCCAAGGCCGCCGCCAACGCCTTCAACCGGATCGCCTGGCCGGCCTTCGCGGTGCTGCTCCTGACCGGGGTCTGGAACATCACGGCCGAACACGACAAGGAGCACGGGGCTTACCAGACGACGCTCATCGTGAAGATGGTGATCGTCGCCGCGTCCGGAGTGACCGCCTACCTGCATGCCCAGGCGACGAGCAAGCGGGCGATGGCGGTGTTCGGGGCGCTGACCGGTCTGACGGCCTTGGGGGCCTTGTTCGTCGGGATCATGCTCGCGGGTTAACCGGCGAGCGCACCCGCCAGCCGGAACACGGCCACCTCCACCTGGTTCTGGGCCTCATCCCAGGCGGCGATCACCGAGCAGCCTTCCTTCTCCAGGCCCCAGAAGGTGAGGGTGTCGGCGCCGACGTAGTACAGGGATGCTTCGCCGGCCTCCTGACAGCCGAAGCCCAGGTGCGCGCGCAGCCCCGGATGCGCGACGCGGGAGAGGTCCTCCTCCCACTCCTCGTCGGGCTCGCCGTCGAACGGGATGAGCGTGCCCGGCCCGTCCCCGGCGCCAGTGGCCGCGCGCATCGCGTCCAGCAGCGAGCCGTCGGAGGCTATGCGCGGGTAGAGCACGTACCAGGAACCCGCCAAGGCCTCGTCGGTCAGGTCCACCGGGTGCCGCGCCAGCAGCGCGCCCAACTCCCGGCCGAGAACCAGCCCCTCCCCCGGCTCACTGGAGGAGAAAGCTGCCGCGCTCAACCCGGCGGCGAACTCGGCCGGCAGAACCGCCGCGCCGTCGAACACGAAGACCGACCCGCTGGCGTCGAAACGCAGCGGAGCCTCACCCTCGTCGTACATGACGACGTTCGCGTCCTCGACCATGAGGCGCCCAGCGAGCGCCTCGGGGTCGACCCACGCGGCATCGGTGGCGAAACCGGTCTCCTTGAGGAAGTTACCCGCCCAGAAGTAGGCGCCGTACACCGCGTCCGGATCGTCCTTGTCCAGCGGACGTCCCAGGAAGGCGCCAAAGCCGTCGGCGAGCACCTGCCGCCAGCTCTCGGTATCGGTCGTGCCGACCGACGCATCACGTGTCATGGCGATGGAAGATATACGACTCGTCCGACAGGGCCGGTGAAGACTGTGTGAACCGTCCTCCGCTCGTGGCCTCGGCCGCGATGGCTCTGGCGCAGACGCTGATCCTCTACGGAGGTATCGCCTTCAGCGTCTCCATGGGCTCTTTCGACTGCGCACGCAGCGATCCCGGCTGGAAACCCCACGGCGACGACCCGGTCCACGACCGGACCACCTTCGTGCGATGAAACGGCGTGAAGCCCCTGGTAGAAGTAGGTCTTGTCTAAGGATCAACTTCATACCGCGGGGCTTTACGTGGACTCTATGGTGACATACGCCGCCGTGCTCGACGTCCGGGAGGAGACGGTGTTCTTCCTGGCCCGACTGCTGTGGCTGCGGCGGGCTGAGCTGGGCACCCGCCGGGGACGGCGGGCTCTTGGCTGTTACCGGCAGGCGGTGCTGGTCCTGCGCTGGTATCTGGACGGCACCCGGATCGCGCAGCTGGCCTGCGACAACGGGATCGGGAAGTCCACGGCCTACCGGGCGCTGCACGAGGGCATCGACGCCCTTGCCGCGGCCGCCCCGGGCTTGCCCGAGGCCATCGCCGCAGCCAAAGCTGCAGGCCACACCCACCTGAACCTGGATGGCACCGTGATCCGCATCGACCGGTGCGCCGCCCCCGGCCCGAACGGCGCGGACCTGTGGTGGTCCGGCAAGCACAAGCACCACGGCGGCAACCTGCAGGTGCTCTCCGACACCGACGGCTGGCCGCTATGGATCTCCGCCGTCCAGCCCGGCCGGGAACACGACACCACCTGCGCCAAGGCCGCGGCCGGTCTGATGCCGGCGCTGGAGCAGGCCGCCGCCGAGCAGATGCCGACGCTGACCGACCTGGGCTACCAGGGCCTGGCCGGACCCGCCCTGCGGATGCCGATCAAGAAGCTCAAAGGCATCGAGCTCAAGGAGGACCAGCGGCAGTACAACCTGCTCGTCCGCGGCGTCCACGCCATCGCCGAGCGCGCGAACTCGCTGCTCAAAACCACCTTCGAAGCCCTGCGACGGGTCAGTGTGTGCCCATGGCGGATCGGCGCGATCGCCAAGGCCGCAATCGTCCTGCTCCCCTCGAACACGGCCGACCACTACCCGCCCGTCACACAACGTGAGACGCAGTTACCGGGAATGGCTCACTGACCGCTGAGTCATCGAGCCCAACCCGGTTGTAGGACACAAACTACGAATATTGATGTGCAACGCAGGGCGTGACCGCGGACCGAGCAGCGCACCGAGGCGGGTGCATTATTGCGCCGCTCGCCCAGATGCACCAGAACACCTCGCGTGAGAAGCTGAAAGTGAGCATTCTCGACGATCGGGGACAGAGATGACCTACGATAACGGCGTCAACTCTCAACATGTCGAGGGTGACGGGACATCTGCGCTGGACACCTCAAAGTACAACCCCAGGAAAATGACGTCCGATGAGCGTACATCGGTCATCAAAGCCGGCGCCCAGTTCACCCGCAAGAGCGACGAACCGTGGCTGCTCATAAGCGGCAGATTCGACTCGGGGGGTGAGCACAGCACAGAGGATTACGTTAAGAACAGCCTTTACGCGGCGTTCGGCTACCCCGCCGAGCGGGATCCTTACCTGACTATAAACGTCGTCCTCGACTCTCCCGGCGGCAGCTTGGACAGCGCTTACACGACCGCCCTGTACCTCTCCGCATACGCCGGAAAGATAGATCTTTACGTCCCCGACAGGGCAAAAAGCGCCAGCACGCTGTTGGCACTGGCTGCCAATACCGTCTACCTATCGCCGTTCGGGCAATTGGGGCCGCTGGACACCCAGATACCGGACCCGCGAAATCCAACCGTTTCCGTGTCCGCGTTGGATTGCTATCAAAGCGTCGACTACGTGCGAACCTTCGGCGCGATGACGATCCAGACCGTCTTCAATGCCCTACTCCACGAGACGAATCGACGACTTCTCGCCATCGATCTCCTGCAGAAGGCATGCTCCTTTGCCGAGAACGCGGTCTCCCCCATGCTCTCGCAGGTCACTGCACTCGACTTCGGGGGATGGGGCCGAAGCCTGAGAATCGGTGAGCATTACGGCAGGAAGCTACTGGAAGCACGAGGAGTGCCACCCGAAGAAGCCGAACACATAGCCAACACCCTAGTGTTCAAATACACTCACCACTTCTTCCCCATCGATTTACGCGAGGCCACGGACATAGGCCTCGACAACGTGGAGCCGATGGAGAAGGAGGTATACGACGGAACGCTGGAAATAGTCCGGCTCTGCAACAACAAAGACTTCGTCGGTTTCATCAGCCCGGAGGAGTCCGACAAGGAGAAGCGCGGCTCCCTGGCCCGAAGAAACCGCGACGGACTCCGGTCGGCTCGAGATGAGACGTTCAGCGATCGATACGAGCTCAGCGATCGATACGAGCACGCACAAGCGGAAGTTCACGTCGGCGAATACTGACCGGACTGGCGAGGTTGGCGATGCAGATGAAGGCGTTCGCGGCCAAAATTGTCGACTCTCTACGACCCAGCCGTCTTCGGCGAAACATGCGCCACAACTGGCCGTATCTTGCGCTCTTCGTGGTCGTCGTGATCCCGCTTCTGTGGATGGCCCTCGCCATTGCCGTCCGCGGCCACATGTTCTCGTTTACCGGCGGCGCGCCGACGCCTGACGAACTCAAGATATTCTTGACGTTCATCGGCGGTGGGCTCGCGACGGCGGTGACCATGTTCGGAGCTCTGCTGACGCGCACGCACAATGCGCGAGAGCGCCGTAGGATGCAGCTCGAAGCCGTGTTGAAAGCTTTTGACTACATGCCGAAGAGGCCCGCCGACCGAATCTCTGGAGCTTTGTCGGCCATGGTGATGCTGGGTCAAAAGCAGGTGGCGCTGAGAGTCCTTGAGGCTGCTTGGAAGAGGGGCGAGGTGGACTCCGAGGCGGCAACATGGGTCTTGGGCCAGATAATGCGTGAGGATCTGGATAGCGACGCCTTCGACCGAGAATATCTTGATCCCAGCGCGGTAGAAGAAGCCTCAGCCCTCCTGCTGATACACGCGGACGAGCTCACCGACCGGAGCCGAGAGCTTACCTATAGTTTCCCAGGCGATATGGATACGAACTGGCAAAGGCAGCTTCCACGGGGAGCCAAGAATAATGTGCTGAAGGCCTCCGCCCGTGTGCTGCTTTCACAGAATCGACAGTGGTGGAGCCCTAAGGGGAGAATGCCATCCTTCCCCACTCGGGTCTGGCTGGACTGCATCAATCACGAATATGACCCGGTTATCCGCTCGTCTGCCGCCGTACTGCTCAAAGCGCTTCGATCCTGTTTCCCGGAGGCGGAGGTGGCAGGCGCGCCCGAGCTTGCGCAGAAGGTGGACGTCGCCTTGCAAAGCCAAAAGGCGCTATCTCGCCATGAAGAAGTTCCGGAAGGGTACACCGTTTTGGCGCAACAGATCCTGAAGAAGTTTAATGCGGATACCGCATGGCAGCAAGAAGCTGGCTACAGGTTTTCGTTGAGCATCTCCTCTTGACCGATGTGTCATTGCGCCCCGACCGAAAGTCGATGTACGCGTTACTCGACACCTATACGGCGGGCAGGGCTACGGCTACGCCGGGGGTGGGAACCTACCGGTGCCGCGCCGCCAGCTCGCTGCGCGACCGCACCCCCAGCTTGCGATACACCGACGCCAAGTGGGTCTCCACCGTGCGAATGCTGATGAACAACCGCGCCGCCACCTCGCGGTTGGTGTGCCCCGCCGCCACCAGATCCGCCACCTGTTGCTCCGTCGGCGTCAGGGCCTCGCCCCCGGCGCCGCGGCGGCCCTTCCCCAGCTCGCCGCGTGCCAGGTCCGCGAACGGCACCGCGCCGGCCGCCTCGAAGCAGTCCAGCGCCGCGCGCAGTGCCTCCCCCGCGCGCGGCCCGTCCTTGCGGCGGCGCTGGATCTGGCCCAGGGCCAGCAGGCTGCGGCCGAGCTCCACAGGGAACTGCGACGCCCGATGAGAGGCGACCGCCTCCTCCAGCGCCCGGGCGGCCGCGTCGAGGTCGCCCTCGGCGCCGAGGGACAGGCCCTCGATGCGCCGGCCGATCCCGAGCAGTGTGGGACGGTTGCCGGCGGTGCCGAGCCGCGTCAGCTCGGCGGCCAGCTCGCGGGCCTCGTCCAGGCGGCCGAGGTTGACCAGGGCCTGGGCCAGGTTGCCCTCGAAGCGGCCGCGGCGGCCGGGTTCGTGGACGCCGGCTTGGCGGGCCTTGGCGAGGGCGGAGCCGAGGATCTCGGCGGCGGCCTCGTCGTCGTTGTCGAGGAGGGCGGCCAGGCCGGTGAGGCTGGCGGTCATGATGCCGCCGCCGGGCAGTCTCTCGATCTGCGGGCGGGTGGTGCCGATGCTGTCGGAGAAGAGGGTGAGGGTGGCCTCGGCGGCGCCCATGCCGACGGGTTTTCCGGCGTCGCTGGAGATGAGCGGGGCGCCGCGGTCGAGGGCGTCGCGGGCGGCGGAGGGGCGGCCGGCCCAGATCTCGGTCAGGGCCAGATGGCCGTAGAGGGAGGCGAGCATGGGTTCGTCGCCGAGGTCCTGGTTGGCGGCGATGGCGGTGTGCAGGGCCACCCGGGAGCGGTCCAGGTCGTCGACGTCCTTGTACCAGGACGCGATGACGTTGTCGGCCCGGTTGCTGGAGACGACGTAGGGCAGCTCGCGTTGGAGCTCGCCGATGCGGTTCATGCGGTCGAAGGCGATGCCCCGTCCGGCTTCCAGGTCGGCGAGCGCCGAGTAGAGCAGGGCGGTGGCCAGAGCGGCGCCGTCGGCTTCGTCCCCGACCTGGTCGAACAGTTCCAGGGAGCGGCGGGCGAGTTCGGCGCGCGGGGTGCCGAGACCGTCGCCGACGTCGGCGGCCAGGGCCAGCACGACGGCGCGCGTGTGGGTGTCCAGTTCGGTGTTGGCGACCAGGGGCGCGACGAAGCCCTCGGCCTTGTGGCGGCCGTCGGCCCACCACGTGGCCTCGACCAGGACCGGCAGGGCCCGCCGACGGTCCTCGACTCCGGTGCGCCACACCTTCTCGGCGCAGGTGCGCGCCTGCTGGTAGTCGCCCGCGCGCAGGTGCAGTTCGCCGGCCACGCGCAGGCGGCGGCAGCGATCGTCCCGGTCGCCGGCGGGCGTGCAGTCGGCGGCGCGCTCGGCCAGTTCGGCCGCCGACCGGACGGCTCCGCGGGCCGCCGCGGAGGTGGAGCCCGCTTCCAGGTAGGCGGCGATCTCGGCGTCCGGTTCGCCCTGCCAGGCCCGCAGGACGTGCCGGGCCCGCAGCTCGGGGTCTTCGACGACGGCCGCGAGCCGCCGGTGCAGAGCCCCGCGGGCGAGCGGCGGCGTGGCGTCCACGACCGCCGCGCTCAGCAGCGGATGGGCGACGCGCAGCCGGCCGGACAGCGCGGCGACGACGCCGGCCGCGACCGCCCGGTCGATCGCCGCGTCCGGGTCGGCCACCGCCGGGGCCAGCACGCGACGGGTCAGGGCGATCGTCGGCTGGTCGAGCATCGCCACGGTGAGCAGCACTTCGTGGACTTCGCGCTCCAGATTGCCCAGGCGGCGTCGCACCAGAGCCGACAGGGAGGCGGGGATCGGCAGCTCGGAGGCGGCGACGGCGCGGGCCCGCCAGGGACCGGGTTCGGCGGCCAGCGCAGCCCCGACCTCCAGCGCCCAGAAGGGATTCCCGCCGGTCTGCTCGGCGATGCGGTCGGCGGCTCCGGTGGGCAGCACCGTCGAGAAGCGGTCGCTGATCAGCTGCCTGATGGGTTCGGAGCCGAGCGGCCCGACGGTGAGGCGTTCGACGGCTTCGAGCGGGATGTCGTCGGCGGCGATGTACTTACGGACGTACGACTCGTCGTCTGCGACACCGGCGGTGCGGTAGGCGGTGAGGATGCGCAGCGCGGCGGAGCCCAGGCGGCGCACGGCGAACCACAGCGCGTCGGTGGTGGGCTCGTCCAGCCACTGCAGGTCGTCCACCGCCACCAGCACCGGCCGCTCCCGGCACAGCCCGCGCAGCAGGGCGAGCGTCCCGGCGCCGACCTCCAGCGGGCCGATGGCGGTGGTGGGCGCGGCCCGCAGGAGCGCGGCCTCGACCGCTGCCCGCTGGATCTGCGGCAGCGCCGCCAGAGTGCTGTCGGGCAGCGATTCCATCAGGTCCATGAGCCCGGCGAAGGACAGCCCGCTCTCCTCGGGGGCGCCGCGCGCCGTCAGCACGGTCCAGCCCGCACCTCTCGCCGCCTCGACCCCGGCCGACCACAGTGTGGTCTTGCCGATGCCCGCCTCCCCGACCAGCACCAGCGCCCGCGCGCCGGCGTCGGGATCGGCGAAAAGGCCGCGCACGGCGGCCAGCTCAGCATCGCGGCTGTAGACGGTGGCGTCCGCCGTCCGCGGTGATTCGGGGCGGGCAGCGGACTGCATGGAAATACTCTACGCAGCGCGGGGCCCCGAATCTCCGTGTTTCCACGGATCCACCCGGGAGGTCTACCTACCCACGGCCGGGCGGTCCGTTTCAGGGGTTTCCCTCAGTGTGCCGTATTGCCCTGCCAAAGCGTGGGACCTGTGCTGTCTTGAGTACCAGATTCCCGTTCGCGTGCAGCTCGTCGGCCGCTGTCACGCCAGCAGCGCCTCGAGCTCCGGAAGCCTGCCGAACAGGTCGGGAAGGCCGCGCACGCCGTTGCGTACGGACTCGTGCGACAGCGCGAGGTCAGGGCCGGTGCTCGCCTCGACACCCGCCAGACACCGGAGGATGTTCCACCTCGTGTGCCCCAGCCAGCCGCCGATCATGAACACGAACCAACTGGGACCCGGGGGCGGCAGCGCTCCGCCCCCTGCGACATAGCCGTCGAGGACTGAGCGGAAGATGGTGGGCTTGACGCCGTCGAAGCCAGGTCCCTTCGCGAGGCTCAGAGCGGTCGAGCCGAGCTCACCGGACAGGTCGAGCAGGCCCGAGAGCTCCCAGTCGAGGATCACCGGCCGACCCTCTCGAGTGAGCAGGTTCCACGGCTGGATGTCCTTGTGGGTCAGTACGACGGGGCCCGGCCGTTCGCAGGTGTCGACGAAGTGCGCGATCGCGAGGAACGTGTCGACCTGAGAGGTGAGGTCGTCGGCCCAGGGCTGTCCGGTCGCCACCGCTCGCGCGGCGAGCTCCGGCCAATCCCGTGGCGTCGGGTCCTCGGCCGGCGCAGGGGGCCACGCGACGTCGAGCGCGTGGAGGCGCGCGAGGATCTCACCGATCTCGAACGCGTACGCCTCCGGCACCGGTGCTTCGGGCACCTTCTCTCCCTCGACCCATCGGTGAACCAGCGTGTCGCGGGCGGCCGAGATCGGCTCCGGCATCGGGATGCCGGCGGCGAAGGCCGCCCGCTCGAACCTGAACACGTCCTCGACACGATAGGGCCAGCGGCGGTCGACGAGGTTCATCTCCTTCACCGCGAACGACCCCTGGTCGGTGTCGAGCCGGTACATCCGGTTGGCGAACCCGCCGTGGACGCGGGTCATCGGCCTGATCGGCGTGCCGAGGTGCGAAAGGTCCATCCGCCACACGCTAGGGGCTGGCAGGTCGTCGACGCACCGGACTTTTCGCCGGGCCTGCCCGCAGAGGCCTGAGCAGTGCCGGGGCCGTATCCAGCTTTCGGAACGTGCAGACAGCCGCCGGAGGAGGTGGTGACGATGGCGCCGATGGTGGGGATGCGCTCGATGGCGTGCGGGTTGCCGCCCGGCACGGCCGACCACAGCAGGCTGCCTGTGCCCTGCGTGCCGGAGGCGGCCTTGTCGATGATGCCGACGTTGCCGCCGGACGCCGCGACCAGCGCCACCTCGCCGAACGCGGCGGTGTTGCGGAACTTGATGTCGGACAGGTTGCTCCACCCGCCGCCGCCCGGCGACCACGCCCACGACGGTGTCCCCCAGGTGGAGGACGGGTTCGAGTAGGGCGGATCGCCGGAATCAGCCTACGCCGACCGCACCGCTCTCACTCCCCGTGCCTCCCGGCCAGCCACACCACGGCATAGGGCCCCACGGTCACGCACCCCGAATCCGGGAGCCAGTCCCATCCGTGCCCGGCATCGGCCGTGACGGCACCCAGGTTCCCGCTCCCGGCGCCGTCGTACTCCGGAGCGTCGGTGTTCAGCACCTCCCGCCACGTCCCGGCCCACGGCAGCCCGACCCGCCAGTCCCGGATCTCGTTCCCCGAGAAGTTCGCGACGCAGACCACCGCGTCCCCGTCGCGGCCGTAGCGGACGAACGAGATCATGTTCGCATCGGCATGAGCCCCTCCCCAGTGCGTCCCGGCGGGGTCGTCCTCGCGCGACCACAAGGGCGCCAGTTCCTGGTAACGCCGGTTCATGTCGACCATCAGGCGCGCCACCCCGTCGCCTTCCTTGGCGCCGTCCCAGTCCAGGCCCCACTGTTCGCTCCACTCCCCCCGCTGGCCGAACTCCCCGCCCATGAACAGAAGCTTCTTGCCGGGGAACGCCCACTGGTACGCGAGCAATCCGCGCAGACCCGCCAACTGCTGCCACCGCGTTCCGGGGAGCTTCCCGGCCAGCGAGCCCTTGCCGTGCACCACCTCGTCGTGTGACAGCGGCAGCAGGTCGTGCTCCATGAACGCGTACGACGAAGGGCGGCGCAGCTCGTCGAAGTGGTACCGGCGGAACACCGGCTCGATGGTCAGGCAGCGCAGGGTGTTGTTCATCCACCCCAGGTTCCACTTCAGGTCGAAGCCCAGCCCGTCGTCCGGCACCGGACGCGTGACGCCGGGCCAGGCCGCCGACTCCTCGGCCGCCAGCACCACCGAGGGGTGCAACCGGTGCAGCTCCATCGTCAGGATCTTGACGAAGTCGACGGCCTCCAGGTTCGTCGTGCCGCCGAAGACGTTCGGCTCCCAGGCGCCGGGCTGCCGCGAGTAGTCCAGGAACAGCATCGAGGACACCGCGTCGACCCGGATCCCGTCGGCGTGGAACTCCTCGATCCAGTACAGCGCGCTGCCGATCAGGAAGTTGCGCACGTGCGGGTGCCCGAAGTCGAAGATGAGGCTGCCCCAGTCGGGATGCTCGCCACGGCGCGGATCAGGGTGCTCATACAGCGGCTCCCCGTCGTAACGCGCCAGGGCCCAGTCGTCCCGGGGGAAGTGCGCCGGCACCCAGTCCAGGATCACCGCGATGCCCGCCCGGTGGAAGGCGTCGATCAGCCGCCGCAGGCCGTCCGGGTCGCCCAGCCGCGCGGTCGGCGCGAAGAACCCCGTCGGCTGATAGCCCCACGAGCCGCCGAAGGGGTGCTCCATCACCGGCAGGAACTCGACATGGGTGAACCCGAGCCCCGCCACGTGCGCGACCAACTGCTCGGCGAGGTCGTCATAGGACAGTCCCGGACGCCACGACTGCAGGTGCACCTCGTACACCGCCATCGGGCGGTTCGGCGACACCCGCCGCCCGTCCCGGTGCCGCGCCATCCACTCCCCGTCGGTCCACGTGTGTGTGGACTCGAACACCACCGACGCGGTCGCCGGCGGAGTCTCGCAGGCGAACGCCACCGGGTCCGCCTTGAGCCGCCAGACCCCGTCGCTGCCGAGGATCTTGTACTTGTAGCGATCACCCGGACGGGCGTCGGGCGAGAACCCGAACCAGTTCCCGTTCTCGTCCCGGGTCAGCTCGACCCCGCGGTGCGGGTCCCAGCCGTTGAAGTCGCCTTCGACGTTCACTTGCCGGGCGTGCGGCGCCCACACGCCGAAGCGGACCCCCTCCGGCTCCACGTGCGCCCCGTACCCGTGCCAGTAGCGCATCTCCCCGGACCCGCCCGCCGACCCGGCGTAGTCCTCGGCGGGCCGTACGGGCGCGCCGATGAAGGCCCTCTCGCCCGGACCGCCCGGACCGCCCAGACCGCCCGGACCACCAGTTCCGCCCGGACCACTCGTTCCGCCCGTTACGCCCACGTCCCGGCCCGCGTTCCAGCTCACGGCAGCAGCCCCGCCGACTCCAACAGGTTCCCCTCGGGGATCAGGATCGGTTCCCGTTCCGGCGCCAGCCGCGTCATGCCGGCCACCTTGCGGTGCCTGGCCTCGGCCGTCACCGCCGCGTACACGCCGGCGGTGGCGTCGGCGACGCTGCTCCAGCCGTACCGGTCGCGCACCATCGCGTGCGCCGCGGTCGCCATGCTCTGCGCCGACGCCCGGTCGCTGATCAGGCTGCTGACGGACTCGGCGAGCGCCTCGGTGTCCCGGGCCCGGAACCTCAGGCCGGTGACGCCCGGCTCGACGATCTCGGCCAGGCCGCCGGTCTCGGACACCGCCAGCGGCGCCCCGGCCGCGGCGGCCTCCAGCGCCACCAGGCCGAAGGGCTCGTAGATGCTGGGCACGACCATCGCGTCGGTGGAGGCCATGGTCGAGGACAGCCCGGGGGCCGGGACGAAGCCGGTGAAGCTGACCTCGCGGTGCAGGCCGAGCTGGCCGGCGGTGGCCTCCAGCTCGCCGCGCTGCGGTCCGTCGCCGGCGATCACGACGCGCAGCCCGGGGTGCCGCCGCCGCAGCTCCGGCACCGCGTGCAGCAGGTGCTGCACGCCCTTCTCGTAGACCAGCCGGCCGGCGAAGCCGATCAGCGGCCCGGAGTCGGCGTAGCGGGAGCGGGACGCGGCGACCTCGGCCGGATCGGGGCGCCAGCGGGGCATGTCGACGCCGTTGGGGATGATCGCGGTCTTGGCCTCGGGCACTCCGAGCAGCGCGTCGACCTCGCGGCCCATGTAGCGGGAGCAGACCAGCACCCGTTCGGCCTCGGAGCCGAGCCAGCACTCGACGGAGTGGATGGCGCGGTTCAGGTCGCCGGGCAGCCAGCCCTGGTGCCGTCCGGCCTCGGTGGCGTGCACGGTGGCCACCAGCGGCACCCGCAGATGGTCCTTCATGGTGACGGCGGTGTGGGTGACCAGCCAGTCGTGCGCGTGCACGAGGTCGAACTCGCCGCCTTCGGCGGCGCTCAGGGCGGCGCGGGTCAGGGTGTGGTTGAAGGCCATGGTCCAGGCCAGCAGGTGCGGGGTGTCGAACGGGATGGCCGGCGGGTCCTCAGGGGCCCGGACCACGCGCACCCCCTCCACGACCTCCTCCAGCGGCGCGCCGGGGGCGTGCCGGGTGGCCACGGTGACCTGGTGTCCGGCCCGGGCCAGGTTCCGCGCCAGCGCGTGCACGTGCCGGCCCAGTCCGCCCACCACGACCGGCGGGTACTCCCAGGACAGCATCAGCACCCGCATCCCGCGGCCGGTGGTGCGGGGTGGACCCGGACGCGCCGCCCGGACCATCGCCATCCCGCGGTTGTCCCTGCTGGTCATGGTCATCTCGCGCGCCGATCCGGACATCAGCCTTGCTCCCCTGTGCTTGTGCGTGGTGGTTCTTGGTGCGTCATGGCGATCTCGGTCCAGCCGCGCAGCGCTTCGGCCACCGACCAGGCCTGGAACGGGCAGCCGGTGGTGGCGTGCGGCGCGGCCCCCTCGCAGGTCTCGGACACCGAGCCGAGGCCGGCCTCGCCGAGGTGGCCGGGCAGGGCGCCGAACACGGCGCGTTCGGTCTCTTTCGGGGCGCCCGCCGCGGCGAGCGCGTCGCGGTAGGGACCGAGCAGCCACGGCCACACGGTCCCTTGGTGGTAGGCCGCGTCCCTTTGCTGCGGGGTGCCTCGGTGGTGCGGTCGGTAGGCCGGGTCGTCGGGCGACAGCGTGCGGAGCCCGAGCGGTGTCGGCAGCTTGCGGCCGAGCACGGCGGCGGGCAGCTGCCCGCGCAGCGGGCCGTACGGGAGGCTGTAGGCGAGCAGTTGGTTGGGGCGCAGCGCGCCGTCGTCGCCGGTGGGGCCGTCGACGATGTCGTAGAGCCCGCCGCCGTCCGGGTTCGGGAACCGGCGCCGGAACGAGGTGACGGCGGCTTCGTAACGCTGCCGGACCGCGGTGGCGTCTCTGCCGATCGCCTTCCACAGGTCGCCGACGGTGCCCAGGGCGTTGATCCACAGGGCGTTGATCTCGACCGCCTTGCCGCCGCGCCCGGTCACCGGGTTCCCGTCGATCCGGGCGTCCATCCAGGTCAGCGCGCAGTGGTCGGCACCCTGGACGAGCAGCGAGTCCGCGGGGTCCACCCGGATGCCGTAGCGGGTGCCGTCCAGATGGGCCCGCAGGATCCGGTCGAGGTCCGGCGCGAGCTCGGCGGCGAGGTCGGCGTCTCCGGCGGCGGCGACGTGGCGCCCGACGGCGTGGACGAACCACAGGGTGGCGTCGGCGGTGTTGTACTCGACCGAGCCGGTGTCGGCGGTGTTGGCGAGCATGCCCTCCGACAGGGTCGCGGCGTAGGCGCTCAGCAGGCGGCGGCCTTCGGCGGCGCGGTCGGCGGCGAGGAACAGGCCTTCGTAGGAGAGCATCGTGTCCCGCGACCAGGTGCCGAACCACGGATAGCCGGCGATCACGTCGGGGGCGGCGGCGCCGGCGACCACGAAGGCGTCGGCGGCCAGCAGAAGCCGGGCGGCGACGGTGTCGGCGCCCTTGGCCTCGATCGCGCGGGCCCGCTCGCGCGCGGCGGCGACGATCCGCGCGGCCGGGGGCGGCACGGCTTCGAGGTCGTCGGCCCAGGCCGTGATCTCCAGGGTCTGGCCGGGCCGGGCCAGATCGGCGGAGAACGATCCCGCGCACCACAGGTCCTCGCGGGCGCCGAGGCCGCGGGCGGCTTCCTCCCGGAGGTGGACGTCGCGGTACCACTGGCCGGCGGCGTGCCATCCGGGGCCGGCGACCCGGTAGGCCTCGTCGATGATCACACCGTCGGCCGTCGCCCGTATGGCCGGATCACCGCCGGCGGCGAAGCGCTCACCGTGCTGATCGCGCCATGTGGCCAGGGCTTCCACGCGCAGCGTCACTGGACCGCCGCTGACCAGGCGGTACACGTAGCCGTACGCCGGACGGCCGGGTACCGCGGCGAGCTCGGCCTCCAGGACCACGTCCCCGGTCCGCCAGCGCCAGCGCGGCAGGCCCTGCTCCAGGTGGAAGCTCTCCAGCAGGGTGTTTCCTGCCGGGGAGACCGCCCCGGAAGCCCATTCGTGGGTCGCCAGGCGGACGTCGGCCCCGGACTCGGCGACCAGCACCGGGTCCAGGGCCGCCAGGCCGACGCGGCGCGCGCTCCCGCCGTTCGCGGCCGCCACTAACAGAGCGTGATACCTGCGGGTCCGCAGGCCGCTGACGGTGCCCATCGCGTAGCCCCCGACGCCGTCGGGGACAAGCCACTCGCGGGCGGCGCCCTCGGACAGGTCGCCGCACAGCCGGGTACCGAAGATGTAAGGGTCGGGGATGGCCACGAGCGCCATGCTCGCAGCCGAGTTGGTCGCGCGCATTTCGTGGACCCTGCTTAGGGTCGAAACGCAAGCGGTCGCCGAGAGGCCTGAGAGACGCGAGGACACGGTGAGCACAGCAGAGCAGGCGCGCCTGGACCAGTGTGGCGACGGGGGCGGCGAGCCATGGCAGGCATGGGGGCCGTACCTGTCGGAACGGGCTTGGGGGACGGTGCGCGAGGATTACTCGCCCGGCGGAACGGCCTGGGACTACGTCCCGCACGACCACGCCCGCTCCCGCGCGTTCCGGTGGAGCGAGGACGGCATGGCGGGCATCTGCGACCTCGAGCAGTTGTTCTGCTTCTCGCTGGCGTTCTGGAACGGCCGCGACCCGATCCTGAAGGAACGTGCGTTCGGGCTGACCGGCGGTGAGGGGAACCACGGCGAGGACGTGAAGGAGTACTGGTGGTACCTGGACTCCACGCCGACGCACTCGTGGATGCGGTGGCGCTATCACTACCCGCAGGACGAGTTCCCGTACAACGACCTGGTGCACACCAACCAGGCGCGGGGCGTCCACGAACCGGAGTACGAACTCGTCGACACCGGGGTGTTCGACGACGACCGGTACTGGCGGATCACGGCCGACTACGCCAAGGCCGGGCCGCGGGACATGTGCATCCGGATCCACGTGGAGAACAAGGGGCCTGACGAGGAGACGCTGCATGTGCTGCCGCACCTGTGGTTCCGCAACAGGTGGTCGTGGGACCTGTCCGGCGGGCGGGAGCCGAAGCCGGCCCTGATCGGCGAGGCCGGGCGGCTGGTCGGCGAGCACCACTCCCTCGGGCGCATCGTGCTGGACGGCGCCGGGGCGCCGGAAGCCCTGGTCTGCGACAACGATACGAACACGCGGCGGCTGTTCGGCATCGACGGCCCGCGCTACCCCAAGGACGGGATCAACGACCACGTCGTGAACGGCGCCGACACGGTCAACCCGGAGCACCGCGGGACCAAGGGCGCGCTGCACTACGTGCTCACGGTGCCGGCCGGCGGGACGGCCGAGATCCGGCTGCGGATGCGGACCGAGGGCCCGGCCGAGACGCCGGTGGGCTCCGCGTTCGCCATGCACCTCGGCAGCGAGTTCGACGAGGCGATGGCGCAGCGCGAGGCCGAGGCGGACGAGTACTTCCGGGAGCTGACACCGGCGGCGTGCACGCCCGACGAGGCGAACGTCCTGCGCCAGGCCGTGGCCGGGATGATGTGGTCGAAGCAGTTCTACCACTACAACGTCTCGCGCTGGCTGGAGGGCGACCCGGCGCAGCCGCCGCCGCCCGAGGGCCGGCGGCACGGGCGCAACGCGCACTGGTGGACGCTGTCGGCGCGCGACGTGATCGTGATGCCGGACCCGTGGGAGTACCCGTGGTTCGCGGCCTGGGACCTGGCGTTCCACTGCGTGGCGCTGGCCCCGGTGGACCCGGCGCTGGCCAAGCGGCAGCTGCTGTTGCTGCTCCAGGAGTGGTACCTGCACCCCAGCGGGCAGATCCCGGCCTACGAGTGGGCGTTCAGCGACGACAACCCGCCGGTGCAGGCGTGGGCGGCGCTGCAGATCTTCCGCATGGACGGCGGATGGGACTACGAGTTCCTGAAGCGGGTGTTCCACAAGCTGCTGATGAACTTCACCTGGTGGGTGAACCGCGTCGACCACGACGGCAACAACGTCTTCGAAGGCGGCTTCCTGGGCCTGGACAACATCGGGCCGTTCGACCGCGACGCCGGCGTGCCGGTCGGCGACCTGCTGGAGCAGAGCGACGGCACGGCGTGGATGGCGATGTACGCGCTGAACCTGATGGACATCTCGCTGGTGCTGGCCGAGCACGACGCGGTGTACCGCGAGATGGTCATGAAGTTCTTCGAGCACTTCGGCCTGATCGCGGCCGCGGCCAACGCGATCGGGCTGTGGAACGAGGAGGACGGGTTCTTCTACGACGTGCTGCGCACCAGGCACGGGAACCACATCCCGATGAAGGTGCGCTCCGTCGTCGGCCTGCTGCCGCTGGTCGCCACCACGTCGGTGCGGGCGGACGCCATGCAGGCGGTGCCGGAGCTGACCAAGCGGGTGCAGTGGTTCTTCGAGAACCAGAGCGACAAGGCCAACCTGCTGATGGGCTGCGTCGACATGAACCAGTCGCACCGGCTGCTGACGATGGTGACGTTCGACCAGCGTCCGCGGATCCTGGCGCGGATGCTGGACGAGGGCGAGTTCCTGTCGGAGCACGGCCTGCGGGCGCTGTCGCGGGTGCACAAGGAGCAGCCGTACCGGCTGAACGTGAACGGCACCGACTACAGCGTCGACTATCAGCCGGGCGAGTCGAACATGTCCATGTTCGGCGGGAACTCCAACTGGCGCGGGCCGGTGTGGTTCCCGGTGAACTACCTGCTGATCGACGCGCTGGACACCCATCAGGACTTCTTCGGGGACGCGATCACGATTCCGTACCCGAGCGGCGCCGAGCGGCAGGCCACGTACGGCGAGATCGCGGACGACCTGGCCGGGCGGCTGGTCGGCATCTTCCTGAACGACAGAACGGGACGACGCCCGGTGTTCGGCGACGTGAAGATCTTCCAGGAGGACCCGGCCTGGCACGACCACATCCCGTTCCACGAGTACTTCCACGGCGACACGGGCGTCGGCCTCGGGGCCGCGCACCAGACCGGGTGGACGGCGCTGGCGATCAACCTTCTGCTGCGCAAGGGCCGGGTCCGGGACAAGCAGGCGTGACAGCGGAGTGGGCATAGACGAGACTCCGCTGCGATCATCAGCCCATGGGGATGATCAACGCACCGGAGTTCGTCGACCGCTGGGCCGCCGCCTGGAACGCGCACGACCTCGAAGCCGTGCTGGCGCACTTCACCGACGACGCCGAGTTCGCCTCGCCGGTGGCGGTGCAGCTGCTGCCGGACAGCGACGGGGTCGTGCGCGGGAAGGAGGCGCTGCGCGCGTACTGGGCGGAGGGGCTGCGGCGGATTCCGGACCTGCGGTTCGAGGTGCTCGGGTACTACGTCGGCGTCGACATGCTGGTCATCAACTACCGGAACCAGATCGGCCGGCTGGTCAACGAGGTTCTGATCCTCGGTGAGGACGGGCTGGTGACGCGGGGGTACGGGACGTACCTGGACGCCGATGGCAATCCGGCGGGCGCGCGTCCCTGACGCGCGCCCGGCTGTCCTGCGAGGTAACCACTTGCGCACGTCGGCAGCCGCGCCCGGGCCTCACCCGCGCCGGTATGGCCTCCGGACACCTCCGCAAGGCCAACGCCGTGCGGCGACCACATTGCTGCTGCGTTAACTCCTTCATACCGTCACCACGACACGTGACCGGCGACACAACGGACCGGCAGATTCCTGATACAGGGAGGTCACAGTGGTGCGAACAAGAAGGTTCACGGGAGCGCGGGGATGGCGCAGACGGCTCGCGGCGGTGGCGGGAAGCACCCTGCTGCTGGCTTCGGTGGGGATCGCGGTGAGTGCCGAGCCTGCTGTGGCGGCGCCGACGCTGACGCAGGTGTCGAACTTCGGGAGCAATCCCGGCGGGTTGAACATGTACAGCTACCTGCCGACGAATCTCGCTGCGAAGCCGGCCGTGGTGCTCGCGCTGCACGGCTGCACGCAGTCGGCGAACGACTACTACGCCGATTCCGGGTGGTCCAAGTACGCCGACCTCTACGGTTTCGCCGTCGTCTACGCCGAGCAGCCGTCCGGGACGGGACTCACCGCCAAGTGCTTCGACTGGGGTGACACGAGCAACGACACTCGGGGCAACGGGCAGGCGCTGTCCGTCTACCAGATGGTGCAGTACGCCGAGGCGCACTACAACGCCGATCCGGCACGTGTCTTCATCACCGGGCTGTCGGCCGGCGGAGGCATGACCGCTGATCTGCTCGCCGACTATCCGGACGTCTTCGCGGCGGGGGCCATCGACTCGGGGCCGCCGGCGCAGTGCACCACCGCCGGGATCACCGACTCGAACTGCACGTCGAACAACAGCAACACCAAGACGCCGCAGCAGTGGGGCGACCTGGTGCGGGCGTCGAATCCCGGATACACCGGGCCCTGGCCACGGGTTCAGGTGTGGAACGGCGCGGCGGACTATCTCGTCAAGCCCGTCGCGATGGACGAGTCCCGCGACCAGTGGACCAACGTGTGGGGCATCAGTCAGACGCCGTCGAGTACGACCACACTCACCGGCAGCACCGCTGAGAGCATCTACAACGACTCCACGGGCAAGCCGGCGGTCGAGACGTTCTCGATCCCGAACATGGGCCACGGCCTGGCGGTGCATCCCGGATCGGCGATCGACAACTGTGGAACGACCGGCGCCTACTTCCTCGACTACATCTGCTCCAGTTACTACTCGATGAAGTTCTTCGGCCTGGACAGCCAGTCGCAGACGCCCCTGCCCGCCCCGACCGGGCTGTCCGTGACCGGTACGACCGACAACTCGGCGTCCCTGTCGTGGAACGCGGTCAGCGGTGCGGCGTCGTACAACGTCTACCGAGGCGGCACCAAGGTCAACACGGCCGCGGTCACGGCCACCTCGTTCACGGATACCGGCTTGGCGGCGGGGACTTCGTACTCGTACACGGTCGCCGCGGTCGACGGCTCCGGGAACGTCGGCAGCCAGTCCGGCGCGGTCACCGCCACGACGAGTGGAACGCCCTCCCAGCTCCCCGCGCCGACCGGGCTCAGCGTCACGGGGACCACGAGCAGCTCGGTGACGCTGGGCTGGAACGCCGTGAGCGGCGCCGCGTCGTACAACGTCTACCGGGGCGGCACCAAGGTCAACGGAGCACCGGTGACCTCGGCCTCTTACACCGACACCGGCTTGACCTCGGGAACGTCGTACTCCTACACCGTCGCGGCCGTCGACTCCGCCGGCACCGTCGGCGCCCAGTCGGCCACAGTCACCGGCACTCCGAGCGCTCCGCTGCCCAACTGCTTCACGACCGACAACGTGTCCCAGAACCTCGCGGGCCGCTCCTACTTCTTCTACGGAGGCGACAGTTACGCCATCGGCTCGAACCAGGACATGGGAAAGTACAGCTCGACCGTCATCAGCAGCCTGCAACAGACGTCCCCCGGCTACTGGATCGTCGTGCCGCACTGCTGACGCGATGAACAGCGAGTTCAGGGCTGACTGACTGGCGGATCCAGGGGGAACGCATGGGCGACGGCGACGACGCCGAAGAACTCCGCCAGCGATTCGACGACGGCGAACCGGGCCTGGATCACACCCAGGCTCGGTTCGCCGGGAAGCCTCTCGGCGTCGTCGCCCGCTCCGGCTATGCCGCGGTGTCCCGCACGGACCTGGCCGACCCCTGGGCCCGCGGCATCTCGGCCGCGAGGGCGTCACGTCGGGAATCTCGACAGCACCTCGACGTTCGTGGTGTAGCCCTCCAGGACGTCCGGGATCGGCTCCAGGCCCAGGCCGGGGGCGTCCGGGACCGCGATGCGGCCGTCGTGCATGGTGATCGGCTGGGTGACGTCGGTCGTGAAGTAGCGTTCCGAGGGGGCGATGTCGGCGGGCAGGGTGAAGCCGGGCAGGGAGGCCAGGGCCAGGTTCGCGGCCTGGCCGAGGCCGGTCTCCAGCATGCCGCCGCACCAGACGGGGATGCTGTGGGCGGTGCAGACGTCGTGGATGCGGCGGGCTTCGAGGTAGCCGCCGACGCGGCCGGCCTTGATGTTGACGACGGCGCAGGCGCCGAGGGCGATGGCGTCGACGGCGGAGCGGGCCGAGGTGATGGACTCGTCGAGGCAGATCGGGGTGCGCAGCATGCGGGCCAGGGTGGCGTGGTCGCGCAGGTCGGCGGCGCTGAGCGGCTGTTCGAGCATGACGAGGTCGAAGGCGTCGAGGGCGGCCAGGTGGCGGGCGTCGGCGAGGGTGTAGGCGGCGTTGGCGTCGGCCTGGAGGGCGACGGTGGGGAAGCGTTCGCGGATCGCGCGCACCGGGGCGAGGTCCCAGCCCGGTTCGATCTTCAGCTTGATGCGGCGGTAGCCCTCGTCGACGTAGGCGCTGACCTCGTCGACCAGCTCGTCGAGCGAGTCGGCGATGCCGACGGACACGCCGCAGTCGACGGCGTCGCGGACCGCGCCCAGGTGGTCCGCGTAGGAGGTGCCGTTGGCGCGCAGCCAGGCGTCCGTCACCGCCATCTCGACGGTGGCCTTCGCCATCGGGTTGCCGGGGACGGCGGCCATCGCCGCGGCGGCCTTGGCCGGGGTGAGGTCGTCGACCGCGGCCACCAGCGGGAGCAGGAAGCGTTTGATGACGTCGGCGCAGCCGTCGAGGTACTCCTCGCAGTAGCCGGGTTCGGGGAGCGCGACGCACTCGCCCCAGCCGTGGCCCTCGGAGGTCTCGGCCCGCAGCAGCAAGATGTCGCGGCGGAGCTCCAGGCCCAGCGAGGTGCGGAACGGCGTCCGCAGGGGCATGTCGATCCGGCGGAGTTCCACGCGCTCGAACTTCATGGCCTCATTCTGTCGCGAACCAGCGCTCCAGTGTGGCAGCACTCTGTATTACGGCGGTACGTGCCGCGTCGACGGAGTCCAGCATGGTGAAGAACCCGTGCACCATTCCCGGGTATCGGGTGATTTCGACGTCGACCCCGGCGTCGGCGAGCCGGGCGGCGTACTCCTCCCCCTGATCGCGCAGCGGGTCGTACTCGGCGGTGATGACGAGCGCCGGCGGCAGGCCGGTGAGATCGGGGGCGCGCAGCGGGGAGGCGAGGGGGTCGGCGGCGTCGGCGTCGTCGGCGAGGTAGTGGCCGCGGTACCAGCCGACGGACCGGTGGTTGAAGAGCCACGGGTCGTCGTGGGCGCGCAGGGACTCGTCGTCGGCGAGCTGGTCGGTGTTGGGGTAGACCAGCAGCTGGCCGGCGAGCCGGACCGCGGGCTCGGTGCGGGTCAGCAGGGCGACGGCGGCGGCGAGGTTGCCGCCCGCGCTGTCGCCGCCGACCGCCAGGCGGGAGGGGTCGGCGCCGAACTCGGCGGCGTGGGCGGCGACGTAGGCGACGGCCTCGTGGCAGTCCTCGACGGCGGCCGGGAAGCGGTGCTCGGGAGCGAGACGGTAGCCGACGGAGATGACCAGGCACCCGGCGGTGTTGGCCAGGCTGCGGCAGACGGCGTCGCAGGTCTCGAGGCTGCCCAGGGTCCAGCCGCCGCCGAAGAAGTACAGCAGGGCCGGGAGCGGCTGCTCGGCGCGCGGCCGGTAGACCCGGACCGGGATCTTGCGGTCGGTGAGGGGCAGCAGGTGGTCGGTGACCTCGTGCACGGGCTCGGGCTCGCCGGCCTCGGCCTGGATCGAGGCGAGGTCGGCGGCGCGCGCCTCGGCGAGGCTGAGGGTGTAGAGCTGCGGGGCGCCGGCGCGGACGCGGCGTTCGCGCATGGCTTGGATCTGGGGATCGAGCGGCATCAGGGCTCCCGGCTGTGGAGGGTGGTGGACGGGGGAGAAAGCAGGGCTCCCAGAGCCCTGATCGTCTCGGTGGCGGCGACGGTTTGGGCGCGGGCGTTGCCGTGGAGGCCGTCGGTGCTGGTGGAGTCCATGGCGGAGGCGATGGGGTGGCGGGCGAGGTCGACGTGGACGGTGCCGAGGTCCGCGGCGATCGCCGCGGTGCGGGCGCCGAGGGCGGCCATCCGTTCGGTGCCGCTGGGGCGCAGCCAGGCCGGCAGGCTGGGGTAGGCGGGGCGGACGAAGATGGAGACGGTGACCACCAGGACGCCTCGGCCTTGGAGGGCGCTGATGATGGCGGCCTTGTCGGCGTCCACGTCGTCGGCGCGGGTCTCGTAGCCGGGCCGGAGGGCGTCGTTCGCGCCGCAGGCGACGAGGGCGAGGTCGGGTGCCCAGGCCAGCGCGGCGTCGAGTTGGCCGGCGCGGACTTCGTGCGCGCGCAGGCCGCGTCGGCCGAGGTTGAGGTACTGGAGGTCGGGCTGGACGGCCGCGAGTTCGGCGGCGACACGGTCGGCGAACGGGAGAGGGCTGTAGCCGGGCACCGGTTCGCTGACGCCCTCGGCGATGCTGTCGCCGAGGACGGCGAACCGGCGCCACGGGTGGCCGTCGAGCAGCTTCCCGGCCTCCCCGGGGTCCAGGCAGTACGGGTCGGCGGCTTCGAGGGCGAAGTCGGTCATGGCCGCCACGGGACCAGGTCGACGCTGAACGGGGCCCGGCCCTCGCAGGCGACGGCCGCCCGGAAGCCCGCGGGGATCCCGGTCCCGAGGTCGAGGACCCGGTAGGCCGACGAGGGGGTCTCGACGACCGCGTGGTCCGTCGTGGGCAGCGGCAGGATCTGGGTCAGCCGCCCGCCGGCAGCCTTCGAGACCGCTTCCTTCCGGGCCCAGAGCCGGGCGAACGTCTCCACCGGGTCGTCGGCTTCGGCCACGCTCTCAGCCTCCTGCGGAGCGAAGTACCTGCGTGCCATGGCGACCACGGCCAGCCCGGGCACGTGGCGCTGCACGTCGACCCCGACGGCACGCTTGTCGGACAAGGCGATCAAGCAGAGCCCCCCGGAGTGCGAGAGATTCACCTCGACCCCGGTCCACCTGCCGTCGAGCTCCGGTTTCCCATGCCGCCCGATCCGCCATGTCAGCTCACCGGGCGGCGCGCCCAGGTACTCCCCCGCGATCCGCCGCACCGCCCCGTGCGCCACGACGAACCGCCGCCGGCCGTCCTCCGTGTCCTTGCAGTCCGCACGCCGCCGCTCGTCGTGGTCCAGCAGCGCGTAGAGGTCCGCGACCCCCCGCGTCGTGACCCGGTCGTCGACCAGCCATGCGGTGACCTCGTTCACGACACCCGGTCCCGCACGAACTTCCCGAGCCGCGCCACGCCCTCCTCGACCTGGTCCGGATCGAGCACGCTGCACGACAGCCGGATCGCGCGCTCGCCCCCGTCCGCCGCGTAGAAGTACCGCATGGGCGTCCACAGCACGCCGTACTCGCGCGCCGACACCTCCAGCAGCGCCTCGTCGGCTTCGAACGGCACGTTCAGCACCGCGAAGAACCCGCCTTCGGGTGCGTTCCAGGTGATCCGCGGGTCGTCGCCGAACTCCCGCGCCAGTGCGGCCAGCAGGGTCCGCAGGTTCCCGCGGTAGTGCTCGGCCTTGCCGCGGTTGGCGGCGCGCAGGCTGCAGCCGGAGTCGATCAGCATGCCGCCGACCACCGCCTGGGCGATCGGCGAGGTGTTGACCGTCAGCATGCTCTTCACGGTGGAGAGCTCGTCGGCCAGCAGCGTGCGGCGGCCGGAGGCGTCGACCACCGGCTGGTCGGCGACCAGGAAGCCCACGCGCGCGCCGGGGAACACCGACTTCGCGAAGGAGCCCAGGTAGATCACGCGGTGGTCGGTGTCCAGCGCTTTGAGAGCCGGCCTCGGCTCGTCGTCGAGCCCGAACAGGCCGTAGGGGTCGTCCTCCAGGATCAGCAGGTCGGCCTCGCGGGCGGCGTCGAGCAGTCGCCGCCGGACCGGGACCGGCATGGACACGCCGGAGGGGTTGGCGAAGTTCGGGACGACGTACAGCGCCCGCGCGCGCCGGCCCGAGGCCCGCACCTCGTGGGCGACCCGCAGCACCGCCTCGGGGTCCAGGCCGCCGGCTGCCTCGGGGACCGAGACGACGTCGACGCCGAGGATCCGGGCCGCGCCGGTGAAGCCGACGTAGCAGGGTTCGACGGCCAGGACCACGTCGTCCGGGCCGGCGCACAGGCCGCGCAGGGCGATGACCATGGCCTCCTGGCAGCCGGCGGTGACCATCACGGCGTCGGCCGGGACCTCGACGCCCTCGTCGGCGGCCAGCATCCGGGCGATCAGGCCGCCGATGACCCCGTTGGTGCGGCCGTACTGCAGCAGCGTCCGGTCGACCTGGGCCGGGGTCAGGCCGCGGCCGGTCAGGTGGTCGCGGTACACGGCCAGGAATCGGTCGATGTCCTGGGCGGTGTAGAACCCGTCGTAGGGCCGTCCCGCCGCCAGCGAGACGGCGTCCGGGAAGCGGGCCGCGACCTCGTTGAGGAAGTTCATCGAGGCCGCCGCCGGGTCGTGGACCGCCACGTGCAGGTCTTCGCGCCGCAGGGAACGCGTTGCCGGCACCGTCTCCACAGCCGTCTTCACAGCCGTCTTCACCACTGTCTCCGCCGCCGTCGCCGCCGTCTCCGCCACCGTCAGGGCTCCATCCGCTCGTCGAACCGCAGCGCACTGCCGTCGATGACGTCCAGGGCCGGCCGTCCGGCCAGCGCCATCGTGTGCGCCAGTTCCTCGGTGGCCAAGTCCAGCACACCGGCCACGCCCCGCGCGCCGCCGACCGCGAGCCCCCACAGCACCGGGCGGCCGAGGAACACCGCCCCGGCGCCCAGGGCCAGCGCCGCGAAGGCGTCGCCGCCGCTGCGCACCCCGCCGTCGAACAGCACCGGGCAGGCGTCGCCGGCCGCGGCCACCACCTCCGGCAGCGCCACCAGGCTCGGCACGGCGCCGTCGAGCTGCCGTCCGCCGTGGTTGGAGACGATCACGGCGTCGGCGCCGTTCTCGACGGCGAGGCGGGCGTCCTCGGCGGTGAGGATCCCCTTCAGGACGATCGGCAGCCGGCTGCGCGAGCGCAGCCACGCCAGGTCCGACCAGGTCGCGGTGGGGTCGATGGACTCCGCCGTGTGGGTGGCCAGGGCCGAGGTGCCGGCCGGGCCGCGGGTGTGGGCCGAGGCCATCAGGGCGGCGTCGAGGTTGACGGCCGCGCAGTCCGGGCGGACGGAGAACCTGTTGCGCAGGTCGCGCCGGCGCCGTCCCATGCGCTGGAGGTCGACGGTGAGGACGAGCGCGCGGTAGCCGGCCGCGGCGGCCCGGTCGATCAGGGCGCTGAGCGCGTCGCGCTGCCGCAGCCAGTAGAGCTGGAGCCACAGCGGACCGGTGGCGGCCTCGGCGATGTCCTCCAGGGTGCGGCTGGCGAAGATGCTGACGGTGTAGAGGGCGTCGGCGGCGCCGGCGCCCCGGGCGGTCGCGACCTCGCCTTCGGGGTGCACCAGGCGGTGGTAGGCGGTGGGGGCGATCGCCAGCGGCGTGCCCACCGACACTCCGAGAAGGCTGGTGCGGGTGTCGCAGACCTCGGTGTCGACCAGGGCTCGGGGGCGCAGCTGGACGCGGGTGAAGGCACGGCGGTTGGCCGCCACGGTGCGCTCGGTCTCGGCGCCGCCGTCGATGAAGTCCCAGACTTCCGGGGTGACCCGCTCCTGAGCGGCGGTCCGATAGTCGTCCAGGCACAGCAGGATCTCAGGGGGCTCGGTCTCCCGTTCGATCCCGGGCCGCGTCGCGGACCGGGTCCGGCCGCCGTGCAGGTCGATCGCCGCTGTGCACAGGAAGCCGAGGTCCGGGTCGGCGTCGGCCAGGACGATGCGGCGGCCCTGGTCCGGGGGCCGGGCGGCATCCCGTTCCAGCACTCCGGCCAGCTCCCACCACACCCCGGTGGTGGGACGGCCGGGCGAGGCGAACGTGACATCGGTGCACGCCGAAAGGCTCTCGGCGTCGCTCTTCAGCACCGAGCCGAGGATCACGGCCTGGGCGTCGTCGAAGTCGTCGAGTTCGGCGCCCGGCCAGGCCTCGGCGGACCCGGCGCGGACCCGGACCGGGCCCGGGCGCGCGACCGCCTCGTGCGCCGCGCCGTCCCCGAACAGCAGCGCGACGCCGGTGTGCCCGGCCGGGACGGCGGCCGGCACGCCGGGGTCGTAGGCGAGCCAGGCCTGCTCCACCACGATCAGCAGCGCGCGCCGGAAGCCGCCGGTGCGCGCGTACTCGCGCACCAGCCGCAGGCCGGTGAACCCGGCGGCGGTGCCCTGGTCGCTGACCGCGAACGCCAGCGGGCCGCCGGGGCACACGTGGCTGAGGTAGGTGGTGGTGGCGCGGCCCGGGGTGATGTCCGGGATCGCGTACGCCATGATCAACAGGTCGACGCCCTCGCCGGCGGGCACCGCCAGCTCGATCAGGGCCTCGGCCATCTCGCCGTAGGACTGGCCGCGCGGGACCAGCGAGCCGGGCCCGAGGGCCAGGCCGTAGGGCTGGAGCAGGTCGGTCAGGTAGGTGTCGAGCCGGGCGGTGTGCTCGTCGTCCAGGGCCAGGCTGGCCGGGCCGGGGAAGGCCAGGCGCACGGCGCGCCGGATGCCCCAGCCGGCGACGGGGTCGGCGGCCGGGCCGGCCGGATCGGTCAGGCCGGTCGGGTCGGCCGGGTCGCTCGGGGCGGCTGGGCCGGTCGGGGCGGTCCGGACGTCCGGCGGAACCGTGGTGTGCACGATGTCGCTACCTCAGCCTCAGTCTTCGTCGATCACGTTGCCGGCGACGTAGTCGGCCAGGGTGCCGACCGTCTCGAAGTGCTCGCGGCCCAGGTCCTCGACGCTGATCTCGATCTCGAGGTTCTCCTCGAGCAGCAGCACGATCTCCAGGGCGCCGGTGGAGCTCATCCCGAGGTCCTCCATCAGGGTGGTGGCCTCGCCGGCGCCGTCGACGTCGCGCTTGAGGACGTCGGGCAGCAGCAGGCAGACGGTGTCCACGACGCGTTCGCGGAACTGCGGGTCGACGGCGAGACTCTGCTCCGTCATGACGGTCCTTTCCCAGGGTTCTGAGGGGTCAGTGTTCGAAGACCATGGCCGAGAACGTCGCCCCGCGGCCGGCGCCGGCCGCGGCGACCACGTAGCGCTCCCCCGGCCGCAGCAGGCCGCGCTCGCCGGCGGTCCGGTAGTTGAGGAAGGCGTCGGCGCAGAACACGTGGCCGTCCGGGGTCACGTTGTCCAGCACCACCTTGGCCAGCGGGAAGCCGATGCGCTTGCAGACCCGCTGCCAGGCCACGATGTTGACGTTGTGCGGGAGCACCAGGCTGACGCGCTCCATGGTCAGCCCGGCTCCGGCGACCGCGGCCAGGATCGCCTCGCCGAGGGCGTCGGAGTAGACCCGCTGGAACTCCATGGCCTGCTCCATCGAGTCGCCGTCGAACTCGCCGTGCAGGTCGACGCTGTAGGAGAGCAGCCGGTCCCGGTCGCCGGACGCGCTGACCAGGCAGGCGGCCGCGCCCTCGCCGAAGAACGAGGTCTCGGGCACCATCTGCGCCTCGCCGGTGAAGGCCTTCTCGCCGGTCATGATCAGGGCCAGGGCGTCGGGGTGGCGCTCGGCGTCGGCGGCCAGCAGCCGGCCGGCGACGTCGATGGCGAGCAGGCCGGAGGCGCAGGCGTGGTGGCCGACGGCGAAGGTCTCGGCGTGCTCCAGCCCGCGCTCCCGGCACAGCTCGCGCAGCGGGTTCAGCGGGTAGGGGGTGACGACCGGGAAGGTGCGCGCGTGGATCACGTAGCGCACGCGGTGCTCGTTGCCCTCCAGGCAGTCCAGGTCGTCGAGGGCGCCGCGGAGCAGGTCCAGCAGGGTGCCGGCGGAGTCGCGGCTGACCGAGCCGAGCTTGTGGTAGCGGCGGAAGACCTTGGTCTGCATGGCGGTCAGGCCGAACCGGTCGGCCAGGTCCTCGATCGGCACGCGTTCCTTGGGCAGGTAGGTGCCGACGGCGGTGAGGGCGGTCACGAGGTCCTGCCTTCCCGGGTCGCGCCGGAGACGGCCTCGGGGGAGGCTCCGTTCTCGGCGGCGTGCCGTTGCCGCATCAGGAACTTGCGGACCTTGCCGGTCGGGCCGAGGATCAGCCGCTCCGGTCCGATCACCAGCACGTCGCGCAGCGTCGCGGCCGCGGCCGCGCTGAGGACGCCGCGCACCGCCTCGGTCCGGTCGGCGTCCGTGTCGGCCCACGGGTGCAGCGTGAGCAGCACGTCGGTGACCACGCCGCCGTCGCCGGGCATGGCCACGACGGTGCAGTCCAGGACGTCGGGGCAGGCCTTGAGGATCTTCTCCTCGGACATCGCCGTGTAGAGCCACTTGCCGTCGCCCAGCGGGACCGCGTCGACCATGCGGTCCACGTGGTAGTAGTAGCCCTCCTCGTCCCGGTAGAGCAGGTCGCCGGTGAGGTAGTACCCGTTCATGCGGTTGCGGTGGGTGGCCACGGAGTCGTTCCAGTAGCCCGGCGACAGCGTCGCGGACTTCATCCCGCACAGTCCCACCTCGCCGACGGGCACCTCGTCGCCCGTGGCCGGGTCGAGGAGTTTGATCTCGGCGAAGTCGTGGGTGCGGCCGACACAGCGGCCGTAGCGCTCGGTGCCGGGGGCGTGGGTGATGTGGAACGCCGAGTGGCCCATCTCGCTGGAGCCGAGTCCGTCGACGAACATCGAGCCGGGCATCCGGCGGGCGCCCTGAGCCGTCGCCCGGTCGTGGGAGCCGGCGGCCACCAGGTGGCGGATGTGCGGCTCGTGGGCGCAGTCGCCGGTGTTGAACCACAGCGACACCGAGTCCACGGCGCGCTTGCTCAGGTCGATGCGGGCCAGCTCGGCCCAGGTGACGGCGAACCCGAACACGCCGCTGGGCCGCCAGCTCTCGATGGCCGCCACCACCGCCTCGCCGTCGTCGGGGCGGGACAGGTAGAGCAGATCCGCGCCGTTGCACAGAGCGTGGTTGAGCGACATGATCCCGGCGGCGTGCGGGGCCGGCAGGGCGTTGAGGATCCGCTCGGTGCCGCGGGCGCGCGGCTTGTTCAGGCGCAGGACCCGGGTGCCGACGAACAGGTTGCCGTGGGTCTGCGTCACCGCGGCCGGCATGCGGGTGGTGCCCGAGGAGTGGGTGATGGCGATCGGGTCCTCGTCGTGGTGCCGGTACGGGGCCGGCGCGTCCGCCGGGTCGCCCGCCCCGGTCCGCGCGGCGTCGTACACGGCGTCCGGGCCGAAGCCCAGCTCCAGGCCGCGGTCGGCCGCGGCGAGCCGCCGCCGGTGCTCGTCGTCTGTGAGCAGCCCGACGGCCCGCAGACGGCGGATGTACTCGGCGGCGACGTCGCCGGGGATGTTCGGGTTCATCAGCGCCGGAATGGCGCCGAGCCAGGTCAGGGCCATGAAGTGGAGCATGCAGTCGGCGGCGGTGCGGACGTACACGGCCACCGGGTCGCGCGGCCCGACGCCGCGCGCGGCGAACCAGGCGGCGCGCGCCGCCACCGCGGTGCGCAGCTCGCCGAGGGTGAGGCCGGCGAAGGCGGGATGGCCGTCGACCTCGGTGTCGAAGGCCATGCCGGGGCCGCCGAGCGGCGCGCCGTGCTCGATGAGCTTGTGCAGGACGTTGCCCGCGCCGAGGGCGGGGTCGGCGGCCAGCGCGGCCCGCAGGCCGGAGACGGTCATGGGGTGCTCTCCTTCGGGGCGCTCAGGAAGGGCCGGAACCGTGCCTCGGTCCCGTCCGGCAGCAGCGTGGCCGGCAGGGGCGGGAAGGCGAACGGAGCCGGGGGGCGGCCGGCGACGACGGTCCAGACCTGTCCGCCGCCGGCGTCGGCGAGGACGGTCAGGGCGGCGTCGGCGACGGTGTCGGGGGTCAGCAGCGGGAAGCGCTGCTTGCGGATCAGGAGCTTGGTGACGCCGAGGATGGCGGTGTCGGTGAAGCCGGGGCACAGGGCGTTGATCCGGACGCCGCGCCGGGCCAGCGTGGGCGCGATGGCGCGGACGTAGGCGAGGACGGCGCCCTTGGTGAGGGCGTAGACCGGGTTGGCCTGCTCGGGGGCGAGGCCGGCGAGCGAGGCGGTGACGAGGATCCGGCCGCCGTGCCGGGCCAGCTCGGCGGTGGCGGCGTCGACGCCGAAGACGACGCCGTCGACGTTCACGGCGAGCACACGCCGGTAGCGGGCCGGGTCCAGCGGCAGGTCCGGCGGCTGGCCGGACTCCACGCCGGCGTTGAGGACCACGGTGTCCAGGCGGCCGAAGTGGTCGACGGCGTGCTCGACCATCGCCTGGTTCTGCTTCAGGTCCGCGACGTCGGCCTCCAGCGCGAGGCCGCCGCAGGCGCGGGCGGTCCGCTCGGCCGCCTCGCCGTCCACGTCGACGGCGACCACGCGGTGGCCGCGGGCGGCGAGCTTGGCCGCCAGCGCGGCGCCGATGCCGTGGCCGGCGCCGGTGACGAGGGCGACGGGGCGGTCCGGGCCGGTGCCGGGAGCCGGGGCCGAGTCGCTCATCGGAACCCTCCCGCCTTGGCCACGGTCTGGATCGCCGTGCGCAGCTGCTCGCGGCTGGGCTGCAGGGCGCGGTCGAGCTCCTCGGCGAACGGCAGCACCGCGCCGTCGGGCCGGGTGACCCGCTTGGGCGGGGCGACCAGGCGCATCTCTTCGGCGGCGGTGGCGAGGATCTCGCCGCCGATGCCGCAGGAGCGGTTGCTGTCGTCGACGACGACCAGGCGGCCGGTGCGTTCCAGCGAGGCCGCCAGCCCCTGCCAGTCGAAGGGGTGCAGGGTGCGGGGGTCGAAGACCTCGACGCTGACGGTGTCCCGCAGTTCCTCGGCGACTTCGAGGGCGTCGTGGACGAGGTGCCCCACCGCCACCACGGTGACGTCGGTGCCCGGCCGGTGGATCCGCCCGACGCCGAGCGGCACCGGGCCGAGCGCCGCCAGGTCGACGTCCTCGCGGCGGCCCATGGCGCCGGCCGGGGCGAAGACCACCACCGGGTCGTCGTCGCGCAGGGCGGTGACCAGCAGGCCGTAGGCGTCGGCCGGAGTGGCCGGGACCGCGGTCTTGACGCCGACGTGCGCGAACAGGCTGTAGGGGTGGTCGGAGTGCTGGCCGGCCCAGCCGTCGCGGGAGCCGGAGCTGGGCACCAGGTAGGTCACCGGCACCCGGGTCTGGCCGCCGGTCATCAGCGAGAACTTGTGCGCCTGGTTGGCGATCTGTTCGAAGGCCAGGAACAGCAGCGCGGGGATCTGGTACTCGATCAGCGGGCGCTGCCCGGACAGCGCCGCGCCGGTGGCGACGCCGGTGAACGCCTGCTCGGAGATCGGCATGTCGAGGACGCGCTCGGCGCCGAAGCGCTTGACCAGGCCCGCGGTCACGTTGGTGACCGCGGCGTGGACGTCCTCGCCGAACACGCAGACCGTGGGGTCGCGGTCCATCTCGTCGGTGATCGCCCGGTTCAGGGCCTTGAGATAGGACAGGATGGTCATCAGGCCACTCCGGCTCGGACGCGGGTGCCGTCGGCGTACAGGTGGTCGAGCGCCGTGGCGGGGTCGGGCAGCGGGGCGTCGAGCGCGAAGCGCACCGCGGCCTCGACCAGCTCCTCGATCTCGGTGTCGATCCGGGCGCGGGTCGCGACCGGGACCCGCGCGCCCTGGATCTCCAGCGGATCGCGGGACCGGCCCTGCTCCACCTCCTCGGGGCTGCGGTAGCGGGGACGCGCGGTGTGCTCCCAGGTGTGGTGCGCGTCGAAGCGGTAGGTGACGCACTCCAGCAGCGTCGGGCCGAAGCCGCCGCGGGCCCGGGCGACGGCCTCGGCGGCGGCGGCGAGCACCGCCTCCGGGTCCATGCCGTCGACGCGCGCGGCCGGGATGCCGAACGCCTCGGCGCGGCCGGTGATCGTCCCGGCCACCGAGTCCTCGGTGCGGGTGGTGGTCGCCCAGCCGTTGTTCTCGCAGACGAAGATCACCGGGGCCGTCCAGAGCGCGGCCAGGTTGAACGCCTCCAGCACCACGCCCTGGCTGACCGCGCCGTCCCCGAAGTAGGTCAGGGCGACGCGGTCGGAGCCGGCGCGCCGGGCCGCCCACGCCGCCCCGGTGGCGATCGGGGCCGCGGCGCCGACGATGGCGTTGGCGCCGAGGATGCCGGCGGAGAAGTCCGCGGCGTGCATCGAGCCGCCGCGGCCGCGGTTCAGGCCGGTGGCCCGGCCCAGCAGCTCGGCCATCATCCGCGCCGGGTCCGCGCCCTTGGCCAGGACGTGCCCGTGGCCGCGGTGGGTGCTGGTGATGACGTCGTCGCGACGCAGCGCCGCGCACGTGCCGGCGGCGATCGCCTCCTGGCCGGTGTAGGGATGGATCCCGCCGAAGATCTGCTTGGCGCGGACCAGCTCCACGGCCCGCTCCTCGAAGCGCCGGATCAGCCGGACCGTGCGGTACAGAGCGGCGGAATCAGGCACGGCCGCTCCCGCTCGGCGCCGCCGCGCGCTCGCCGATCGCCGCGAGGATGCCGTCCCACAGCTTGGTGCGCGCGGCCAGCGCCCGGATGACGGTGGCGGCGCACTCCTCCCACTTGGTGTCGTCGTCGCCGCACAGGTCGGCCAGCATCTGCATGGCCATCGGCGTGTGCTCCTCGCCGTCGACCTCGATGTGCCGGGCCAGGTAGTCGACGAAGGTGTCGAGCCCGCCGACCTCCTCGTTGACCGTGACGACCTGCTGGAACATGTCCGGGATCAGGTCCTCGCGGCCGAAGGCGAACGCGGCGGCCTGGCAGTGCACCGGCGCGGCGGCGATGATGTCCCAGGTCAGGGTGACGAACTCGGCCGACGGCCCGGGCACCCCGGCCTTGGCGATCGCGTGCTCCACCTTCATGCCGGTCCGCAGCAGGGCGATGAACTCCTCCACCACGGCGGTGTCGGCGCCGGCCTGCTCCATGCCGGCGATGTAGAGCTCGAAGTGGCTGATGAAGCCGCCGCGCAGCTCGTCGCTCTCCTCGACCAGGACGATGTCGTTGATCAGGCGGCGGCTGCCGGTAGGGCCGGTCGGCACCCAGGGCAGCTCGACGCAGGTCAGGCTGCGCTGCAGCGACTTGAGCAGGGACATGAAGTCCCAGACCGCGAACACGTGGTGCTCCTGGAAGGTGCGGATCGCCTCCCGGTCGCGCAGCCGCGCGTACAGCGGGTGGCCGACGACCTCGGCGCGCGCCGCGCCGATCCGCTCCTCCAGCCGGTCGATGCCGGGATGGCGCTGTCCCCAGTCGTAACGGGTGGCGGCCATGTCAGTTCCTCCAGAGAACGGGGCAGATGTCGGGGTCGGCGTAGTCGGGGCGGCCGTCAGGGGTCTGACGCACCACCACGTCGTGGTTGTAGGCGGCGAAGCTGCCGTCGCTGAGCGCGAAGCGCTGGAACTCGTTGGCGCCGTCCTGCAGGTGGAAGGAGATCGCCTGGCGCGGCCGGGGGCTCAGGTTCGGGCCGCTGCCGTGGTAGGTGCGGCAGTGGTGGAAGCTCATGTGCCCCTTGGGGATGATCATCGGGATCTTGTGCACCTCGGCGCCGTTGTGCGCCGCGTTCTTGGCCAGCACCCGCTCCAGGTCGGCCTTGTCCCGCTCGGCGAAGTGCTTCACCATCGAGTCCTCGCGGCCGACCTCCTCCCAGAGGTGGCTGCCGTCGACCATGGTGATCGTGCCCATCTCCTCGTCGCAGTCGTGGAACGGGATGAAGGCGGTGAGCATCCGCTCGGAGGTGCACGAGGCCCAGTAGTGCCGGTCGAAGTGCCAGGGCACGACGTTGGTCGGCTCGCCGGCCACCGGCGGCTTGTAGATCAGGGTGCTCTGGAAGACCCGGATCTCCTCGGCCCGCGCGAGCCGGGCGGCGACCGCGCCGATCAGCGGCTTGCACAGGATCTCGGCGATGGCGTCGCTCTCGTAGTGCACGTAGTCGTTGTGGCGCTGCACCGGCCCGTCCTCGGGCTTCCAGGCGGCCAGCTTCGGCGGCCGCACCGGCAGCCGCCGGCTGCGCTCGCCGCCGTAGTAGCGGTCGACCGCGGCGGTCAAGGTGTCGATCTCCTCGTCGGAGAACAGCTTGCCGGTGAGGTACCACCCGCGCTCGGCGTAGGCCTGGACCTCGGCGTCGGTGGGCAGCAGCGCCGCCTCGTCGTCGGTGAGGGCGAACCGCCCCCGCAGCGCGTCGGTTGTCTCGGCTGTCATCTCTGTCCTGCCACTCCCATGTCGACGGATTCGCGCACGTCGGCGAGCTCGCGTTCCTTGGCCGCGTAGAGCGCGGGGATGTTGCTGGTCCCGAAGGTCTTGGCGCCGTGGCGCTCGATGAGTTCCCAGAAGTAGGTCCGCCGGATGTGCATCGACTTGGAGAAGATCTGGTACATCTGGCCCCAGTGGTCGCGGTCGACCAGGATGCCCAGCGGCCGCAGCCGGTCGACCGGCAGGTCGGTGGCGCCGACGCGCTCGCCGAGCACGTCGTAGTAGGCGGCCGGGGTCTCGGCGAAGCCGGCGCCGTTGCCGCTGAAGGTGCGGACCGCGGAGACGATGTCGTCGGTGCTCAGCGCCAGGTGCTGCACGCCGGGGCCGCCGTGCCAGGCCAGGAAGTCGTCGATCTGGCCGCGGTCGCGGCTCATGTCCGGCTGGATGATGGTGAACGTCGCGGCCCCCGACGGGCTCTGCACCACCTGCGAGTACATGCCCTGGGTGCCGACCTCGACGTACTCCTCGAAGATCAGCTTGAAGCCGAAGACCCGCTGGTAGTGCTCGACGGTCGCCTCCAGCTCCCCGGCCGGGACGCAGAACGCCGCGTGGTCGATGGCGCGGACCAGGTCCGGCCCGGTCCCCTCGGCCGAGGCCGGCACCTGCGGCTCGATCGCGCCGGGCCAGAACGCGGTGCCTTCGCGCTGTACGAAGCGGTGCACCACGTCGCCGAAGCCCTCGACGACCGCGGTGGTCACGGTGCCGCCAGGGTTGTCAAGAGCGGCGCGACGCGCGCCGGCGTTGTCTGCGACTGTGCTCTTGGCGACCCGGGGCGGCTCCACCGACCGGGCGCCGGCGGCGACGGCCTGCTCGTAGCAGGCGACCGCGTCCTGGACCGCGAAGGCGATCACCGCGACGCCGTCCCCGTGGCGGGAGACGTAGC
The DNA here is from genome assembly GCF_039531675.1 of Catenulispora subtropica. NCBI lineage: Bacteria > Bacillati > Actinomycetota > Actinomycetes > Catenulisporales > Catenulisporaceae > Catenulispora > Catenulispora subtropica. The sequence goes on along the minus strand of NZ_BAAAQM010000033.1, from coordinate 69,196 downwards.
CGTCGGCCGGGTGCCCGCCGTTGAGCGCGGAGGTCAGCAGGACGTGGCTGTCCCCGTGGCGCAGCAGCAGGGTGCGCTGGGCGTCCAGGCCGGTCTCCGGGCCTCCGTGGCCGACCACGTGGAACCCGAACGCGGTACAGAGGAAGAACGCGGACTGGCGCGCGTCCCCCACGTAGAACTCGACATGGTCGATGCCGAGGATGTCCATTCCTTCTCGCCTTCCGCTATGCCGTGTGGGTCCGGCGGGTACTGGGCCGGCCATAGACGACGCTGACGTTGTGGCCGCCGAACCCGAAGGAGTTGGACATGACGTGCTCGACGCGGGCCGCGCGGGGGTCCTTGCGGATGTGGTCGAGCTCGCAGTCGGGGTCGGGGTCGTCGAGGTTGTGCGTGGGCGGCAGCCGCCCGGTGTGCAGGGCCTGGATCGCGACCGCGGACTCCACCACGCCGGAGGCGCCGAGCATGTGGCCGGTCACCGCCTTGGTGGAGCTGACCGGCGGGCCGTCCGCGCCGAACAGGGTCCTGATGGCCAGCGCCTCGGCGGCGTCGCCGAGCTTGGTGCTGGTGCCGTGCGCGTTCAGGTAGCCGATGTCGGCCGGCTCCAGTCCGGCGTCCCGCAGCGCCTGCCGCATGCACTCGCGGGCGCCCTCGCCGTCCGGGCGGGGGGTGGTCGGGTGGTGCGCGTCGTTGGTGACGCCCCAGCCCAGGACGTCGGCGTGGGCCGCGGCGCCGCGGGCGTCGGCGAAGTCCTTGCGTTCCAGGACGAACACGCCGGCGCCCTCACCGAGGACCAGGCCGTTGCGGCGGCGGTCGAACGGCCGCGAGGCGCCGGCCGGGTCGTCGGCCCAGCCGCGGGCCAGGGCCCGGGCGTTGCCGAAGGTGTCGGCCAGGGTCGGGAACAGCGGCGCCTCGCTGCAACCGGCGACCACGACGTCGGCCTCGCCGCCGCGCAGCAGCCGCAGCGCCTCGCCGATGGCCTGGCCGCCGGCCGCGCAGGCGGTGCCGCTGGAGGAGACGTAGCCGCGGATGCCGTACTTGATGGCGACGCGGGCCGCGCCCATGTTCGGCAGCATGCCGGGCAGCAGGTAGGGGCTGACGCCCAGGCGGCCCTTCGCGGTGCGCAGCACGACCTGCGCCTCCAGTGTGGCCAGGCCGCCGGTGCCGGACAGGATGACGGCGACGCGGTAGGGGTCGACGTCCCGCTCGATGTCGAGGCCGGCGTCGGCGAAGGCGTCGGCGGCGGCCTGCAGGGCCAGCACGATGTAGCGGTCGACGACCCGCGCCTCGGTGGCCGGCAGCAGGCTCGCGGGGTCGATCGGCGGGCCGAAGCCGCCGACCTCGAGCGAGTCCCCGGCCGGGTGGCCCTCGGGCGGGCGGCGCAGGCCGGAGCGGCCCTCGCACATGGCGGCGTGCACCTCGACGGCGCTGGTGCCGACCGGCGTCACCATGCCCATGCCGGTGACGACGACCTCTGTGTTGGACGTCCCTGTACGGGTCATGGCTGCTGGTCTCCTGGAGATTCCGCACGGAGCAGGACGGCGTGGGCGGCCCCGTCGATGTGCAGGACGAGGGCTTCGTCCGCGTCGCCGTCCTCGATGAGCAGGGCCGCGGCTTCGAGGGCTGAGGCGCGGTCGGCCACGCAGACCACCGGGCCGGTGAGGTTCCAGCGGGCGGCGATGTGGCCGGCGACGGCGTTCGGGACGCTCTGGAAGAACAGCAGCGGGCCGAGGGTGCCGGAGGAGTCGACGGCTTCCGCGACGTGGGCCGCGCTCTCCAGGTCGCCGCGCGCGCTGGCGATGATCACCGCGGTGGCGGAACCGTCGCCTGAGCCGGTGGGACGGCGGCTCAGACAGCGGGCGGCGGTCTCGGCGGCGATCGGGCTGAAGGAGGACACGATGAAGCCGGGCAGCGCGGGCGGAGTCTGATCGCGTTCTGATTCCGGCCACCGGGCCTCGGCGACGACGGCCAGGCCCGCTTCGGTCGCCGGGGCGACCGGGATGACGGCGACCGTGTCGGTCACCGGGGCGACGGCTATCACGGCCGGCGGCTGCGGGGCCGCGACCGTCGAGACCACGGCGGCGTGGTCCATCGTGCTCACGGCGCACCCGCCAGCAGGGCGGTCTCGGTGTCCCCGGAGGCGACGTTCGCGCCGGGCGAGGCGTGGCGGGCCGGCCCCCAGGCGGGGCGGCGGTTCGGGACCTCCGACGGGGCGCAGACGACGTTCGGGTCCGGCGTCTCGCGGGACGACTTCGTGTTCTTGCTCATGGCGCACCTACCAGGAGTGCGGTGTTCGCGCCGCCGAAGGCGACGTTCAGGGTCAGGGCGTGCGTGACGGGGACGGCGGCCGGTTCCAGGACGAGGTCCAGGCGGCAGTCGTCGTCGGCGCCGAGGAACCCGGCGTTGACCGGGAGGCGGCCGGCGCGCAGGGCGGCGATGGTGACGATGAGCTCCAGCAGGGCGCCGGCTTCCAGGGCCTGGCCGTGGATCGACTTGGTGGAACTCACCGGGATCTCGCCGGCGACGGTGCCGAGCGCGGCGTACAGGGCGGCGGTCTCGGCCGCGTCGCTCTGCTTGGTGCCGGAGCCGTGGGCGTTGACGTAGCCGATGTCAGAGGGCTGGAGGCCGCCGCGGTGCAGGGCGTCGGTGATGGCGCGGGCCAGGCCGAGGCCGTCCGGGCGGGGTTTGCAGACGTGGTACGCGTCGCCGCCGCGGCCCCAGCCGGCCAGCCGGGCGAGCGGCTCGGCGGCGCGGGGCGCGCCCGCCGCTTCGAGGACGACGGCCCCGACCGCGTCGCCGAGCAGGAGGCCGCCGCGTCCGGTGCTGAAGGGGCGGACCCGGCCGTCGACGGCCAGCGCGCGGCCGGCGTCGAACAGAGCGTACTGATCCGGCTCGACGAGGTAGCCCGCCGCGACGACGACCCGCTCGGCGCGACCGTGCGCGATGAGCGCGGCGGCGTCGGCGACGGCGGTGCTCGCCGCGACGCACGCCGAGGTGTAGGCGCGGGCCCCGGCCAGGCCGCACCGCGCGGCGATCCGCGCGGCGAAGGCTTCGGTGCCCCCCGACGCGGGCTGCCGGGCGAGGGCGGGGTCGCCGTGGATCGCGAGGAACAGCCGGGTGCCGCCGCGCTCGAAGTCGCAGACCTCGTCGATGACGCGTATCAGCTCCCGCTCGAGATCCGGCGAGCCGAGCGCGGCGGCGGCCACCTTGGCCCGCCGCGTCCCGACGTCGAACCGCTCGACCGGCGCGAACCCGGGCGTGCCCGCGGCCACCGCGGTCAGCAGGGGCTCGACGCCCGCGCCGAACGCGCTGAACACCGCCATCGCGCCGACGACCACCTCGCGGGGGCCGCGCCGCACCCGGGTGCCGCCGATGTTCACGCCGCCGCCCCGTACCCGAGCTCCCGCAGCACCTCGCAGGCGCCGGTCACCGTCGTCATCCGGGCCAGGACGTCGTCGTCCACGCCGAACGGCTTGCCGTAGCGCTCCTCGATCTGGTGGATGAGCCAGGCCAGCTCCAGGGAGTCCACGCTCTCCGGGACCTCCTCGGGGCGGCGCTCGCCGTAGGTCGCGAGCATCTCGACGACCTGCGCGCGGTAGGGCTCGGACACGTCTGCCACGGGTCAGCCCGAGGTGGTGGCGGTGGCGAGCCGGGCTGCGACGGTGGCGCAGAACTCGTCGATGGTCAGGGCGGCGATCTCGTCGAGCTCGTCGTCGCTGAAGCGGATGCCGAACCGCTCCTCCAGCCGGACGCCCAGCTCGGCCAGGGCCAGCGACTCCAGGTCGACGCCGGCCGGGCCCAGCAGGGTGTCGCCGTCGAAGCCGGAGATGTCGTAGTTCATCTCCTTCAGGGCCTCGAACGCGAACGCCTTGATCTCGTCATGCGACGTCATGGGACTCCTCAGTTCCTTCCGTTGCTGGGGACACCGGCGAGCACGCCCTGGTCCCGCACGAGCTTTCCGGTGGCGGTGCGGGGCAGCTTGTCCACCACGTGCCAGGCGCGCGGCCGCTTGTACGCGGCCACCCGCTCGAACAGCCGCTCCTGGACGGCGTCCAGGTCCGCGGACTCCTCCAGGACCACGTAGGCCTCGATCGCCTTGCCGTACACGACAACCGCGCCGGCCACGCCGGGCAGGCCGGCCAGGGTGTGCTCGACCTCGCTCAGGTCGACCTTCAGGCCGCCGACCGAGACCTGCGAGTCGCGGCGGCCTCGGACCCGGACCAGGCCGGTGCCCGCATCGACGCTCCCGGCGTCCTTGGTGTGCAGCCAGCCGTCGGACCAGCGCGCCGGGTCGACCAGGCCGACGTACGGCGAGTGCTCCATCGCGATGTGCAGCTCGCCGTCCTGCTCGCGCACCGTGACGCCGGGCGCCGGGGCGACGGCCGGCCGGTGGGCGCCGAACAGGTCGGTGCCGATGACCCCGAGCTCGGTCATCCCGTACATGTTCCCCAGGCGGATGCCGTAGCGGTCGACGAACGCGTCGTGCACCTGCGCCCGGACCAGCTCGCCGCCGGTGGTCATGCCGGTCAGCTGGGGCAGCCGCGGCGGTTCGGCGACCGCGGCGAGCAGCTCGATGTGGAACGGCACGCCGAGCAGCGTGGTGGGCTCGGGGCCGGCGGCGACCGCGGCCAGGATGGCCTCGGCGGTCATCCGCTCCGGCAGCACCAGCTGCACGCCGGCGTGCAGGCCGTAGAGCAGGCCGCCGACCAGGCCGAGCACGTGCACCATCGAGGCCATCGAGACGATGCGCTCGCCGCCGCGCGGCACGCCGTCGATCTTCAGGTAGCGGTCGATCTCGGCGATCAGGTCCGAGGCGCTGCGCCCGATGGCCTTGGACGGGCCGGTCGAGCCGGAGCTGAGCTGGACCAGCGCGTGCGGGGTGTCGGACGGCCGGCCGCCGGGGTGCGCCACGACCTTCTCGCGCACCTCCTGGAAGGCCCGCAGCGCGCCGCCGCCGGCCTGCGCCACCGACACCACGAGCTCCGGGGCCAGCCGCTCCAGCGCCTGGTCCACCTCGAACGCGGTGAGCCGGTGGTCCAGCAGCGCCGCCCGGGCGCCGATCCGCCAGGCCGCCAGCAGGTTCGCGATGAACGCCAGCGAGGGCGGCAGGCACAGCGCGACCGAGCCGCCGGCCCGCAGCCCCGCGCCGGCCAGCACCGCCTGCCGCTGCGCGACCAGGGTCCGCAGCGCCGCCCGGTCCACCGGCGCGCCAAGCACCAGGCAGACCTGGTCGTCCGGGCCGGCCAGGAGCACCTCGTCGACCCAGCCGGGGTCGGTCGGGATCTGGATCCCCGCCGCCATCGCCGATCACCTCCGCACCGGAAGAGAACAGGGGAAAAGAAAGGAACAAAGAGAAAGGGGAATACTCAGGGGGCCCGAAAAGGCGACCCTTAAGGGATATTCCGAACGCTGCTTTGCGAGCCCCTTCGAAGGGCGCTCCGCAAGCTTTGGCTCTCCGCTGGCCGATCGTCAAGCAGCGCGCCAAGATCCAGTGAAAGAACCAGGTCAGAGCCATGAAATCAACCTCTTGTGACGTGCAAAATTTCAGGATTGACCGTCGTCGAGCCGCCGGGCTAGCGTCTTTGCCGATCGTTCAGCCCTCATATTCGCCTGCATTCATTGGAGCTTGGAGCATTGGTGAAAGCTGACATGAACACGGCGGTCGAGCGCTACTACGACACGACGCTCGACCTGTACGAGGAACTGTGGGGCGAACACGTCCACCACGGTTTCTGGGACGAGGGCGAACGCCCCGGCGCCGACGGCGCGGACCGCCACGAGGCCACCGACCGCCTGGTGCGCGAGCTCGTCGCCTACGCCGGCCTGCCGGAGGGCGCGCACGTGCTGGACGTCGGCTGCGGCATCGGCGGCCCGGCGCTGTACCTGGCCGGGACCCTGGGCTGCTCGGTCGTCGGCGTGACGCTGAGCGCCCAGCAGGCGGCGCGCGCCACCGAGAAGGCGCGCGCGGCGGGCCTGGCCGACCTGGCCGAGTTCCACCAGCTGGACGCCCTGAGCACCGGCTTCCCGGACGAGTCCTTCGACGTGGTCTGGGCCGTGGAGAGCCTGATGCACATCGAGGACCGGGAGGCGTTCTTCGCCGAGGTCCACCGCCTGCTGCGGCCCGGCGGCCGGCTGGCGATCGCCACCTGGTCGGTGCGCGACGGCGCCCTGGACGACGAGGAGCGGAACCTGGTCGACCAGATCCTGAAGCACCAGGTGATGCCGAGTTTCTGCTCGCTGGAGGAGCACGAGCGGATGGCCCTGGCTGCCGGGTTCGCCGAGGTGGCCTCGGTGGACTGGAGCCGCGCGGTGGCCAATTCCTGGGACCCGGAGTTCGCGCTGGTCAAGAAGCCGGAGCAGGGCCGGGCGACGATGGTCGAGCTGGCGCGCGAACGCGGCGCGGACGTGCTCGGGTTCTTCTACGCCGGGCCGCTGATGAAGAAGGGCTTCGACACCGGCGTCATGACCTACGGCGCGGTGCGCGCGGTGAAGCCGGCCGCCACCAGCCCGCAGACGCTGGCCGAGGTGGTCGAGATCCTGCAGACGGTGCTGGACCAGGATGACGCGTGGAGCGTGGGCATCACCGCGGCCACCACTCTGGACGGCGACCTGGAACTGGAGAGCGTGGAGCTGACCGCGCTGAGCCGGGCCCTGCAGGAGCGCTACGGCGACCGGGTGGACCTGGCCGCGCACGTGGCCGGGCTGGGCGTGGACGAGATCATCGCCCTGACCGTCGGCGACGTCGCCGGGTTCGTCACCGCGCGCCGGGACGGCGCGGGCCGGGAGCGGACCGGCGGGGCATGAGCCGCTTCCTGTTCGTCAGCCTGCCGCTGACCGGGCACGTGAACCCGATGGCGGCGGTGGCCCGGACGCTGAGCGCGCAGGGCCACGACGTCGCCTGGGCCGGCTCGGAGTCGTACCTGCGGCCGCTGGTCGGACCGGAGGCGGTGATCCAGCAGATCCCGCTGCGCCCGCACCGGCGCCAGGCCGACCGCGGGATGGCGGCGGCCAAGACCCGGTGGGAGGAGTACATCGTCCCGCACTGCCGGGTCTCGCTGAAGGGCGTAGACAAGGCGGTGCGGGCGTTCCAGCCGGACGTGCTCGCGGTGGACCAGCACGCTGTCGCCGGCGCGCTCGTGGCCCACCGGCACGGGCTGCCGTGGGCGTCGATGGCTGTGACCACCATGGAGCTGACCCGTCCGTACCGCGCGCTGCCGAAGGTGGAGGCCTGGCTCCAGGGCCACCTGGCGGCGATGTGGACGAGCGCCGGCCTGCCCGGCGAACCGCCGCACGATCTGCGGTTCTCGCCGCACCTGCTGCTGGCGTTCACCGGCGAGGCGCTGACCGGGCCGCTGGCCTGGCCGGAGAACGCGGTGCTGGTCGGCCCGGCGCTGGTGCCGCGGCCGCCGGCGCACGACTTCCCGACGGACTGGCTGGACCCCGGCCGGCGGCACGTGCTGGTCTCGATGGGCACGCTCTCGGCGGAGGCCTCCCACGGTTTCTACGAGCGCGCCGTCGAGGCGCTGCGGCCGCTGGGCGAGAAGGTCCAGGCGATCCTGACCACGGACCCGGACTCCGTCCCGGATCCGCCCGAGCACGTCCTGGTGCGCACCCGCGTGCCGGTGCTGGACCTGATGCCGCACCTGGACGCCGTGGTCTCGCACGGCGGGCTGAACACCGTCTGCGAGGCGCTGGCGCACGGCGTGCCGCTGGTGGTCGCCCCGATCAAGGGCGACCAGCCGATCAACGCCGCGCAGGTCGAGGCCGCGGGCGCGGGCCGCCGGGTGAGCTTCGCCCGGGTGCGGCCGGACGCCCTGCGCGCCGCGCTGCTGGCCGTGCTCGACGACCCTTCCCACCGCGCGGCCGCGGCGCGGGTGCGCGCCTCGTTCGCCGCGGCCGGCATCGCCGGCGCGGCGGCCGCCCATCTGACCCGGCTCGCCGAGAGAGTGAGGGAACCCCTTGAAAGTCCTGCGTGACATCTGGCTGATCTTCCAACGCAACATCCTGCTGATGTGGCGTTCGCCGCTGTGGGTCGTGCTCGGCGTCTCCCAGCCGGTGGTGTACCTGCTGCTGTTCGCGCCGCTGCTGAAGCCGGCGCTGGCGCCGATGGGCGCGCACTCGCAGGCCGACGCCTACCGGATCTACGTGCCCGGCATGCTGGTCGCGCTGGCCCTGGCCGGCGGCCTGTACGTGGGCTTCGACCTGCTGCGGGACCTGGCCGCCGGGATCGTCGAGCGGGCCCGGGTGACCCCGGTGAGCCGGGTGGCGCTGCTGCTCGGGCGCTCGCTGCGGGACGTGGTGGTGCTGGTGATCCAGGCGGTCATCATCGTGGTGCTGTCGCTGATCTTCGGGCTGACGGTGGCCATCCCGAACCTGCTGATCGGCTACGGCATCCTGGCCCTGATCTCGCTGACCAGCTCCTCGTTCTCCTACGGCGTGGCGCTGAAGATCAAGAACCCGGCGGTGATGGGCCAGCTGATCAACAACATCGCGCAGCCGCTGATGCTGCTGTCCGGGACGCTGCTGCCGATCGCGCTGGCGCCGCTGTGGCTGCGCGACGCCGCCAACGGCAACCCCTTCAACTGGGCCGTCACCGGCATGCGGTCGCTGTTCACCGGCCACCCGGACGACTCTTCGGTGTGGAAGGCCGCGGTGATGCTGGCCGGCCTGGCGCTCGTCACCATCGCGTGGTCCGGCCGCAAGTTCGCACGCTCGGTCCGCTAAGAAAGGGGGAAGAGACGATGGGCATCATCCAGACCACCGGTCTGAAGAAGAGCTACGAGACCCGCTCGAAGCGCAAGACCACCACGGTCGAGGCCGTGCGCGGGGTCGACCTGGACGTCGCCGAGGGCGAGATCTTCGGATTCCTCGGCCCGAACGGCGCCGGCAAGACCAGCACCCTGCGGATGCTGTCGACGCTGATCCCGCCGGACGCCGGGAACGCCACCATCGCCGGCGCCGACCTGCGCACCGAGCAGGCCAGGGTGCGCGAGGCGATCGGCTACATCGCGCAGGGCGGCAGCACCTACGACGACGCCACGGCGCGCGAGGAGCTGATCCTGCAGGCCCGGATGCACGGCATCAGCAAGGCCGACGCGCAGCGGCGGACCACGGTGGCGCTGGAGGCGTTCCAGCTCACCGAGTACGCCGACCGGCCCTGCAAGACCTACTCCGGCGGGCAGCGGCGGCGCGTGGACATCGCCCTGGGCATCATCCACGACCCCAAGGTGGTGTTCCTCGACGAGCCGACGTCGGGCCTGGACCCGCAGAGCCGCGCGCACATGTGGGACGAGGTGCGGCGGCTGCGCACCGAGGGAATGACGGTCTTCCTCACCACGCACTACCTGGAAGAGGCCGACGCGCTCTGCGACCGCATCGCCATCATCGACGGCGGCACGATCGTGGCCGAGGGCACCCCGGAGGCGCTCAAGCGGGAGATCTCCGGCGACGTCGTGACGGTCGGCGTCGGCGAGGAGTTCGCGGAGAAGGCCTGCGAGATCCTCACCGGCCGGGCCTTCCTGACCGGCGCGGTCGAGACCCGCGACGGCGGCCGGGTGCGGCTGGCGGTCGAGGCCGGCGAGACCGCGGTGCCGCTGGTCATGCGGACGCTGGAGGAGGCCGGGATCGCGACGTCGACCATCGAGGTGCACCGGCCGACGCTGGACGACGTGTTCCTGACCAAGACCGGCCGTTCACTGCGGGAATCATGAGCGGCACCGTCTCCCCCCTCCGCCGCGCCGTGGTCACCGGCGGCGCCGGATTCGTGGGCTCGCACCTGTGCGACCGCCTGCGGGACGGCGGCGCGGCGGTGGTGTGCGTCGACAACTTCCTCACCGGCTCGCCGGAGAACGTCGCGCACCTGGCCGGCGACCCCGGTTTCGAGCTGGTGGTCGCCGACGTCAACGAGCCCTTCGACGTCGAGGGGCCGGTGGACGCGGTGTTCCACCTGGCCTCCCCGGCCTCGCCGCACGACTACGCGCGGCACCCGCTGGCCACCCTGAAGGCCGGCGCGCACGGCACCCTGCACGCGTTGGAGCTGGCGGGGCGCAAGGACGCGCGGTTCCTGCTCACCTCGACCTCCGAGGTGTACGGCGACCCGAAGGTGCACCCGCAGGTGGAGTCCTACTGGGGCAACGTCAACCCGATCGGGCCGCGCAGCCAGTACGACGAGGCCAAGCGGTTCGCCGAGGCGCTGACCGCGACCCATCGCGAGCACCTGGGTTTCGACACCGTGATCGTGCGGCTGTTCAACACCTACGGCCCGCGGATGCGGCCGCTGGACGGCCGCGCCGTGCCCACGTTCATCACGCAGGCGCTGGCGGGGCGGCCGATCACGGTCGCCGGCGACGGCAGCCAGACCAGGTCGCTGTGCTACGTCGACGACACGGTGGCCGGCATCCTGGCCGCGGCCCGCTCCGGGCATCCGGGCCCGATCAACATCGGCAACCCGGCCGAGATGACCATCCTGGAGCTCGCCGAGCGGGTGCGCGACCTGTGCCGCTCGACGGCGCCCACGCGGTTCGTGCCGCGCCCCGGCGACGACCCGGACCTGCGGCGCCCGGACATCGGGCGGGCCGCCGAGGTGCTGGGCTGGGCGCCGGTGGTGGACCTGGACAAGGGGCTGGCGGCCACCATCGACTGGTTCGCCGCCCAGGTGGCGGCGCCTCACACCCCGAGCGCCCAGGTTATGGCAGAACCCCGATAAAGCCGCGGGGACCACAGGCATCCCCCTGACTCACGGACGGTGACCGGCGATGCAGCAGCACACGATCATGGTGCCCTTCTCCGGCGAGGGCTCCGGGACCGAGGAGCTCACCTGGGGCCAGTGGACCATCTGGCGCGCCATGCAGGGCTTCAGCAGCCCGTTCATGATCGGCGGCGCCATGCGGCTGGAGGAGGGCACGACGCTGGAGCACCTCCAGCGGCTGCTGGCCTTCCTCGTCAGCCGGCACGAGTCGCTGCGCACCCGGATCCGCACCGACGCCGACGGGCAGCCGATGCAGGTGCTGTCCGCGTCCGGCGAGATCGGCCTGGAGGTCTACGACCTCGAGGAGGGCGAGGACGCCGCCGAACAGGCCGAGGCGATCCGGGCCCGCTACGAGTTCGAGCCCTTCGACATCGGCGAGGACTGGCCGGTGCGGATGGCGGTGATCCGCAGCGACGGCGTCCCGGACCACTTCGTGGCCATGTACCCGCACATGGTGATCGACGCCTACGGCTTCGACGCACTGGTCGGGGACCTGGAGAACCTGGACCGGGAGACCGGCGAGGTGCTCGGGCCGCGCCGCGGCATCCAGCCCATGGAGCTGGCCCGCAAACAGCGCACCCCGGCGGCGGCCCGGGCCCAGCAGGCGTCGCTGCGCTACTGGGAGCACTGGCTGCGGGAGATCCCGGCCCGCCGGCTGAACGGGCCGCACGAGCCCCAGGAGCCGCGGTGGTGGGACTGCACCTACGACTCGCGCGCCGCGCACCTGGCGGTCAGCGCGATCAGCGCCCGCACCGGCCTGCACAGCGGCCCGATCCTGCAGGCCGCCTACGCGGTGGCGCTGGCCCGGATCAGCGGCGTGAACCCGAGCGTGATGCGCATGGTGGTCAGCAACCGCTTCCGTCCGGACTTCGGCCGCTCGGTCTCGGTGATCGCCCAGCCCGGGCTGTGCGTGATCGACGTCGGCGGCTGCACCTTCGACGAGGCCGTGCAACGCACCTGGCAGGGGCAGATCGCCACCGGCAAGAACGCCTACTACGACCCGCGCCGCCTGGCCGAGATGCGCCAGAAGGTGGAGAAGGACCGCGGGGAGACGCTGGACCTGCAGGTCTACTTCAACGACCGCCGCAAGACCCTGGCACAGCCGACCGCCGCCACCGAGCAGGCACCGACCGCGCCGGAGATGTGGGACGCCGTCGCCCTGTCCAGCCTGACCTGGGGCATCCGGTCCGAGGGCCCGGACGTCGCGGCCTACCTGGACGTCAACGGCAGCCCCGACACCGTCAACCTCACCCTCCGCTCGGACACCCAGGCCCTCACCCCCGGCGAACAGGTCCGCCTGCTGCGGACCATGGAGGAGATCCTCCTGGCCGCCGCGTTCGACCCCGGCTACCCCACCGGCGTCCCCGCATCACGAGAAAGCACCATCGATTAAGGAGTCCGGTGGATACGACGACGTACCCCATGACGATCGGCCAGCTGTCGGTGTACCGCGACGTGGAGCGCATGCCCCCGGACCGGCGGTGGGAGGCGAACCTCCAGCCGCTGGTCTGGGACATCCGCACCGCGTGCGAGGTGGAGGACGTCTGGCGCGCCCTCGGCGACCTGGCCATGCGCCACGAGTCGCTGCGGACCAACTACGCGATCGACGACTCCGGCGCCCCGCTGCAGTTCATCGGCGCGCACGACGCCAAGGAGGTGCTCGAACGCGTCGAGCGCGGCGTGGCCGACATCGCCGAGCTGCCGGAGCTGCTGGCCACCAAGTACCAGGAAGAGCTCGACATCCACCACGGGATCCCGTGGCGGGCCTGGATCATCACCGAGGACGGCGTCCCGAAGCAGGTCCTGTACGTCGTCCACCACATGGCCGCCGACGGCGCCGCCTCCCTGGTCATGCAGGACGACTTCCACGCGCTGCTGGCCGGCGACGAGCTGCCGCCGCCGTCCGGGCAGCCCATCGCGATGGCTCTGGACCAGCAGGGCGCAGGCGCCCACCGGCTGCGCGCCGCCGAGCGCCACTGGCGCCGCACCCTGGACGCCGCTCCGCGGCGCACGGACGACACGCCGAACGGCGAGATGCTGGGCGCCACGCTGACCACCGGCATTCCGCTGCAGGTGGCGCACGCCGGTGCGGCAAAGCTGGGCGTGAGCCTGCAGACAGTGGTGACGGCGGCCTATTACCACGCGGTCCGCGAGGTGATGGGGCGCACGGCGGTGCTGATGATGGCGATCTCGGCCAACCGCTTCGACTCGGCCACCGCCGGCACCGTCACCTCGCTGGTCCAGTGGGCGCCGTTCCTGCTGGACTTCGACGGCACCGAGACCTTCGCCGAGCTGGCCGCCAAGGTCAACGGCAAGGCGCTGACCGGCATGAAGAACAGCGTCTGCGACCCGGATGTGGTGAACCGGGTGCGCGAAGAGTTCTTCGAGCAGGCCGACCCGCCGGTGGACCAGGGCTTCAACCTCAACGCCATCCTGGCCCCGCCGGGATTCGCGCCGGCCGTCGAGCAGCGGCCGTCGCATCTGGAGTTCGCCCCGCCGGCGCGGAACTTCGGGCCGGGGTTCTACCTCATCGTCCGCGCCATCGACACGATCGACTGCATCGTGCGCTGCAACCGGCCGGACGTGGACCAGACGAAGCTGGCCGCGATCATGGACAGCCTGCAGCGGACGCTGCTCGCCGCCGCCGGGCTGGAGGCGGTGCGGGAGGCGACGGTGTAGGAGGCGGTGCTGCTGGGGGAAGCGAACCCGCAGGACTTTCGGAAGAAGACGAACGCCCGCGGCCGGGGACTGAGCGCAGTCCCCGGCCGCGGGCGCGTTTCAGACGATCCCGGTCGGTGTTCCGGGGTCGCAAGCCGCCGCCACCGCGAGCGACTCCATCAGGCGGGCCAACGCCTCCATGTCCTCCGGAGGCACGTGCCAGGTGTCGGCGTAGACCAACAGCGGTATCGCATCGCCGGCTTCGTCGACGTTGTCGATGGTCACCATCAGCCGCTCGTTGAAGAACGGCAGCTCGGTCCAGGTCGCCGGAGTCGGGACGGCCGCGGCGGCCCTGACCGCCTCCGCGCTCGGCTCCCGCCCCGGAGCGGTGCCGCTGCGCTGCGACGGCCGGTCGTTGTAGTAGCACAGTGCCAGCGGCTCGCCACGCTTGCGCTCGACGTCGGCGAGCAGCTCGCGCCACTGCGCCAGATCGAAGTACGCGTGCTTGTAGGTCCGGGTCACCGCCCGCTGCGCCCGGTCGACCACCTCGTCGACGGTCGCGCCGGCGACGTCGACCACGAACAGCCCGGTCTGGCTGACGTTGCCGACGACGTCGGCCATGCCCGGCCGGAAGCGGTTGCTCACCAGCATCTGCGCCGCGGCCGGCCGCGTCCCGGTGACCCGGGCCAGCGCGGTCGAGAACAGCGCCAGCAGCACCGCGCTGACGTCGCACTCCAGCCGGTGGGCGATCCTCGTCGCGCCGAGCATCATCGGGACCGAGCGCAGCGCCACCCGCCGGTACCGCGCGCCTTCCCGTTCGACCGGCGCCGGCTGCCCGGTCGGCGGCAGCGAGGTCAGAGCCTTCTCCCAGTACCGCAGGGACGCGTCGCTCTGCCGCCGCCCGGCTGGGGAGGCCTGCTGGGCGGTCAGGTCCAGCGGATGCGTCCGCACGGGCTCCGGAACCGCTCCGGTCACCGGATCGCGCCGCAGGTAGTCCTCGTACATGACGAAGGCGCCCGCGCCGTCGGTGGCGAAGTGGTTGAGCACCGTCACCAGATGGGTCAGGACCCCGTCGCGGCGGACCAGGACCATCCGGATCGGGAGTTCGTTCTCGTCGTCGAACGGGCGCTGTTCGTGCTCGGCGACGAGCTCGGCGGCGGCCCGCGCGGCGTCGGCGTCCGCCGGCAGGTCGACGACCTCCAGCGGGGCGAGGCCGGCGGCCAGCACTTCCTGCACCGGTGGGGCATCGGGGCTGAAGCGCAGCAGGGTCCGCATGGCCTGGAAACGTTCCAGATAGAAGCGCAGCTCGTCGGCGAAGTCCTGAACGGAGGCAGGAGGGGTCAGTTCGCGTACAGCGCACATGTTCATCGGCGATCCGAGGTTCCGGATCGCTCCGAGGATGTGCTGCTGACCCCAGTTCAGGGCACCGGTGGCCGCGCCGTCGCCCTCGAACGGGACGTCGACGAGGTGGCGCGAGGCGGTCGCGAGCTCGGAGGGCTTCGGAAACGTGGGGGTCATCCGACGCCGCCCATGCTCTTGACGGCCAGCCGCAGCCACCGCCGGGTCTCGTCCGGGCCGAGCGCCGCGGCCCGCTGCTGCTCGAAGGTCTGCGCGTAGCGGTCGATCTCGTCGACGCCGTCGACCAGGCACCAGCCGACGACGCCGCCGACGAAGCCGACGTGCTCGGACTTCCTGGCCCCGGCGCCCAGCGTCATCAACGTGAACCCGGTGTGCGCGCCCGGGTAGACCCTCCCGTCCGGGATGACCCGGACGTCGGTCCGGGGATGTCGGGAGGCCTCCAGCAGGTACGCGGCCTGCCGCACCGCGACCGACCGGTCGCCCCAGGACCGGAGCACGGCGTGCGCGTCCAGCACGACCTGCACCTTCGGGCCCTCGTCGACCGCGAACCGCGACTGCCGCCGGGTGAGCACCGAGGCGAGCGCGGCCCGCTCGCCCGGCTGCTTGTCCGGCCACAGGCCGGCTATCAGCATCCTGGTGTAGGCGGCGGTCTGCAGGATGTCCGGGACGAACACCGGGGCGAACACGTCGATCTCGACGCAGGTGTCCTCGTATTCCAGATACCGTCGCAGCGGCGCCGGCAGCGACCCGGCCTCTCCTTCCTGCCACCAGCCGCGCCGCAGCGCCTGGGAGGCTTGTTCGACCAGTTCGTCGGTGACCGTGGGCTCCAGGTCGTACACCCGGCACAGGGCCCGGACGTCATGCGGATTGACCGCGTACTGTCCGTTCTCGATCCGGGAGATCTTGGCCGCGGACATCGCGTCCGCGGGAGTGAGCTTGCGGGCCACCCGTTCCAAGGTGAGCCCGGCGGCGACGCGGTGTGCGCGCAACGCCGCTCCGATCCTGCGCTGGCGCAGGGTCGCGCGTTCAGTCATGGATCTCGATCCGCTTTCCCTGACACGTGTGTTCGCACTACATCAGCCCTCGACATTACTGGTCACGGCCGCGCCTGTAAACTGAAGTGAATGAAGTGAAGACTCTTATTCACATTAGTTGTCAGGTCGCCGAAACCGGCCGCGGGCCGCCGCGATCGCGCAGGCGGCGCAGGAAGCCGAGCACCCCCGTCGAACCTCCGGCCCATCCCGCACTGGACCCGGTCAGTTCGACGTCAGGGAAATCGGGGCTCGACCACGGGCCGCCGCTGCGCGCCAGGATCAGCCGGGCCACTTCGAAGGCCTGGTCCCAGCGCCTCCGGTCGCCGGTGGCCGCGGCGACGGAGACCAGGAAGTCCCCGACGCCGGCCAGGCCGCAGCACTGGATCACCTGGGGCATGCACGGCGCGATGCGGACACAGACATCAGCGCACTGCTGCGCGAGCTCGACGTAGAGGGGCTCGGCCAGCCGCTCGCCGGCGTGCAGCAGCACCGTGCCGATGCCGGCCAGGCCACGACACCATGATCCGTAGCGGCGGCTCGCCTCGGGGCGCAGGGCCCGCAGGAGCAGGTCGGATGTCAGGACCGCGAGACGCTCCGCCGACAGGCGGGCGGACGCGAGGGCGCCGGGCTCGCCGGTGAGGTGCGCGTACTCGATCAGGAAGGAGGTGACGCCGGCGTCGCCGTGCGCGATCCCCTCGGCCAAGGCGGCGGTGCCCGACTGGGCGGCGTCGACGGGCGTCAAGGTGGCGGCGCCGGTGGTCACCAGGCGGTGGCACTCGGCCGCGACCGCCAGATGGTGCTCGGCGACACGGGAATCGGGCCCGTCAGCGGAGATGGATCCGGAGGCCGCGCCGTCCGCGAGCAGCAGATGGCCCAGGCCGACACCGGCCGCCCCCTCGATGAGGTCGGCCTCGGGGGGCCCGCCCTCGGGCCGATCAGCCGGCCAAGGGTCTTCGTCGCGATAGGAGACGCCGGCGCGCTGCAGGAACAGCGCCACACCGGTCCGGCCGGAGTACAGACCGGCCGACAGCTCCCGCGACTGCCGCACGGTCCAGTTCGCCAGCATGTCGACGGCCTGGGCGACACCGGGCTGCTCCCGGTGATGGAGCAGTTCCAAGCCCAGGCCGGCGCTGCCGGCGTAGAGGTCGATCGGCGCCGAGGGGTCGCACACGGTCTCCCGCGCCGCCGCCACGCAGAACGCCACCGTGTGCGCGATGATCGCGTCCAGCAGCTCGTCGTCGACCACCGGCGGCCGGCGGACGGCATCGGAGACCTTCATCAGGGTCCGGATACGGCCGAGCACCGCCGGATCGACCCGGGCGGCCTCCAGCCCGGCCAGGGTGCGGTCGCGGTTCACCGCCGTGGAGTCGTCGATGAGGACCGGGTCCAGACCGGTGGCGGCGAACCCCAGGGTGACGCCGAGGGCGTAGCGGTCGCGTTCCGGATCGGCGCCGGCGTCGGGGACGCCCGGGGCGGTGTAGCCGGGCGTCGCGCCGGCCGGGCCGCGGCCGTCCACCGCGCTGACGCCGAAGTCGACGAGATGGCAGTCGCCGGAGGCGTCGAGCACGATGTTGTCCGGCTTCACATCGCGCACCACCACGCCGCGTTCGTGCACGCGGTCGAGGATCGCTTGCAGGCGGTCGGCCAGGTCGAGCGGGTCGCGGCCGGCCGCGCCCACACGGAAGGGGCCGTTGCGCATCACCTCCCGCCGCAGGTTCGGGCCGCCGCAGTCGGTCGTCACCAGGAACTCGTCGGCGCCGTGCCGGAAGTAGTCGACGAACGCCGGAACCCCGGCGACGCCGTCCAGCGCCAGCAGGACCGTGCCCTCGTGCCGCAGCCGATCGCGCGCGTCGCGGCCGGACTCGTCCTCGCCGACATAGGGACGGGCCTGCTTGAGCACGACCTCCAGACCGGTGTCGCGGTCGACGGCACGGTAGACGTTGCCGTGCGCCGCGCGGGCTATGCCGGAAGTGACCCGGTAACGTCCGCCCAGCACCGCCTCGGCCGCGGCGGCGCGCGCCGGCTCGGCGGTCGTCCGGCCGGGCTCCGGCTCCGGGCGGAACGGGTCCCGCGCCCACGGCGGGCAGCGATAGCGCCCCGTGGCCAGGCCGTCGAAGAGCTGTCCGTCAGGACCCGTCATGACGGATTCCATGCGCCCGCCGGCACCGGTCCGATACGTGGCCTCGAACGGGCCGTAGCGGTAGTAGACCGGGGCGTCCTCGGCGACCCGGAGGTCGCTGAGGACGGGCGGGCCCTCGGTTCCGCGCAACGCGTCGACCAGGTCGGCGGCGACGGCGACGACCATGCCGGGCGCCGGGTAGACGGTGACGGCCTTGCCGACCGAGGCCGGTGTGCGGCGGCCGGAGTTCAGGTCTCTGAGGACGTCCGCGTCCAGCGCGTGCTTCGCGTGGCAGACGTGCCGTTCCAGCACCGGCCCGACCCGGGCGAGGAGATCCTCCAGCGCCGCGGGCCGGGCCGAGATGTGCAGCTTCCAGCCGTGCGCCACCGCGGGCATCCGCGGATCGTCGAGGTACACCCAGGTGTCGTCGGACCACTGACGGCGGCCCGCGGCGGCGTCGGTCATCGGCCGGTCGTGCCTACCGGTCGCACAGGAAACGCGTCGTGGCGGTGACCCACGGGCGGGCCAGGCAGGCCAGGTGCTCGCCGGCCTCGGTGTCGTCCTCGAAGCTGACGACCTCGTCCAGGACGGACAGGTCCTCGGCGAAGCCGCTGCTGACGACCTTCGCGAAGCCGCTGCTGACGACCTCGGCGAAGCCGCTGCTGACGACCTCGGCCTTGGCCGACTCGCGGACGTTCATCTTCGCGCCGCTGCTGACGACCTCGGCCTTGGCCGACTCGCGCACGTTCATCTTCGCGCCGCTGCTGACGACCTCGGCCTTGGCCGACTCGCGGACGTTCATCCGCAGCGACTCGCGCACGTTCATCTTCGCGCCGCTGCTGACGACCTCGGCCTTGAGCGAGGAGTCGCGGACGTTCAGGTTGAGCTCGCGCACGTTCATGCTCAACGCGTCGCGCACGTTCATCTTGGCGCCGCCGCTGACGACGTCCATCTTGAGCGCGTCGCGGACATTCATGGTGGCAGTGGGCATGGACTTCCTCCGAAGGGTGGGAGGGATCTTGGAAGAGCCAGTGTTCTGACCCGTTGGGAACGTAAGCCAATTCATCCTGGCTGACAAGACCCGGCAGATTGTTCACAACCGCTGATGTCCCATCGACTAGCATGTACGCGGTACCGGGGCAAGCGGGGTTTGTATCGATCGAGGGGGTTCGTTCAGGTGGCAGAGGGCGACGCGCCCGCCGGGCCGACGACGCTCGCGGGGAAGATCGAAACGCTGTTCCAGGTCGTGCGGCGGCCCGACCGGGAGACGTTCACGAACGAGGAGGTCGCCAAGGCCTGCCGGGAGGCGACCGGGGAGACGTTCTCTGCCACGTATGTCTGGCAGTTGCGGACCGGGCGCAGGGACAACCCCACGAAACGGCACCTCGAGGCGCTGGCGCAGTTCTTCCAAGTGCCGGTAGCCTACTTTTTCGACGATGATCAGGGAGCTGCCATAACGCGGGAGCTGGAGCTGCTCGGCGTGCTGCGGGACGCCGGGGTGCGCAGTGTCGCGTTGCGGGCGCTCACGCTGTCTCCGGAGGGTATCGACACACTCAACGACATGATCGACGTCCTGGTGCGGCACGAGGGGAAGACGCGCACGCACGGCAGGGGCGGCATCGAGGAAGACTGACGCGGAATCGTCCGGCCGCGGAGCCGGCGCGGAAGAGGTGGCCTGTGGGGATGGGCAACGGCCGGATCGAACTGTGGCGCCGATGTCGTGCGGTCGTGGATCGGCTGGAGCTGCCCGATCCGTTCGACGCCGAGAGCTTCATCGCCTCGCTCGCCGAACAGCGCGGGCGGCCGATCGAGCTGATCCCGCTGCCCTTCCGCCCGGACCGGCCCTGCGGCCTGCTGGTCACCACCCTGCGCGCCGACGTCATCATCTACTCCAGCGACACCACCGCGATGCACCGGCGGCACATCCTGCTGCACGAGGCCGCGCACCTGCTCCGCGGGCACGACGGCGGGGCGGCGTCCGCGATCGGCCCGTCCGTGCTGCTGCCGCACCTGTCGCCGGCGCTGATCAAGAGCGTTCTGGGCCGCACCGTCTACAGCGAGCCGCAGGAGCGCGAGGCGGAGCTCATCGCTTCCCTCATCCATCACCGCGTGGCCCAGGACCGCTCGTCCTGCGCCCGCGCCCGGGCGCCCCGCCCACGGGTCGCGACGATGTTCGGTCTGCGCGAGGCCTGACCGGCCCCGATGTCCGACCTCGCCGCCTACCTGGGCGCGACGGTCCTGGTGCTGTTGGCCGCGGGCATGTCCGCGGTGGAGCGGCGCGGCGCCCGCCGCCCGATCCGCCGGGCCGGCCTGACGTTCGCGCTGTGCGAGGGCTGCTCGCTGGCGCTGCTCGCCCCGGGTACCGTCCACGCCCTGACCCGCGCCGGTGCGCCCGGCCTCGCCGTGATCGCCGCCGGCGACGCCGTCCGCACCGCCGCGATCAGCTTCCTGATGCTCCTGGCCTGCGCCCTGAACCCGCGCCGCCGCCTGCGCCGCCGGCCGTGGGGGCACCTGGCGGTGGCCGTACTGGTCCAGCTCGCGATGCTGGCGCTGCTGCTCGGGGCCCGGCCCCGCCTGAGCGCCGACGGCGAACTGGCCACCGCCGCGTCCGGCCGCTGGCTGCTGGCGCTGCGGGTGGCGCTGTTCGCCGGCTACGCGCTGTGGGCCCTGGCCGAGCTCTTCCTCGCCCTGCTCCCCCAGGCCGACCTGGCCGCGACCCGCGCCCTGCGCTGGGGGGTGCGCCTGATCCTGACCGCGATCTGCGCCGGGATGCTGTGGACGCTGTGGTCGTACGACGACATCGCCGGCATGCTGCGCACCGGCCGCCAGGACGGCAGCGAGGACGTCGTCTCGAACAGCCTGGGCGCCCTGTGCGCGGCGCTGGTCGCGACCGGCGCCGTGCTGGGCCGCTCGGATGCGACGCTCTCGGCGACCGCCCGCTGGTTCCGGCTGTGCCGCTGCTACTGGCTGCTCGGCCCCCTGTGGTCGGCGCTGCGGAAGGCGATGCCTTATATAGCGTTCCCCCAAGCGGCGCGCCCGCGCCTGGCCGGAAGGCTGCGCCTGGAGTTCGCACTGTACCGCCGGGTCATCGAGATCCATGACGGGCGCCTGGTACTGCGTCCTTATCATCACCCCGCGGTGTCCGCCTGGGTCGCGGAGATCGTCCAGACGGCTGATCCCCGCGCCCCGGAACCGTCCGACGCGCTGCTGGAGGCCGCGACGATCGCGACCGCGCTGGAGAACATGCGCCGCGGGCGCCGTTTCACGGACGTCGCCGAGGTCCCGACCGGCGACTCCGCGCGTGTGCTGACCGACCTGGACTCCGAGGTCCTGTGGCTGTCGCGGGTGGCGTGGGCGTTCAGCCGATCGCCGCTGATCCCGCTGGTCATGGCGCGTCTGCGGGAGGAGGAAGGCTGAGCCGGGGCTAAACCGGCCGCGCTGACAGTGCTGGCCCGGAAGGGAGCCTCCCCGTAGGGGGGTTCTGGGAAGAGCAAGCCCGGCAGGAAGACTCCGGCGGTAGCGGTAGCGGTAGCGGTAGCGGTAGCGGTGGCGGCGGCGGGGACGCGTCCATGGCGTCGACGCTGGCGGCCTCGGCGGGCCACGTGTTCGAACCCGCGACGGAAAACACCGCGACGATCACGTTCGCGGCAGGTCGTTCTCCAGGTCCTCCTGGTCCTCCTGGTCCTCCAGTAGCAGGTCGACGTTCCCGACGCCGATCGTCCCGGCAGGCCACGAAGCGCGCAGGCGCTCGACGACGGGCCGGTGCGTCGCCAGGTGTGCCGCCGCAAGCACCTGCGCGGCGGCGACCTGCATCTCGACGTCGGACTCCTCGGCCAGCCGCATAGCGATCTCGGCACCGCGTTCGCAGTCCGCGAAGCGGAGCGCGCCGAGGAGTTCCGCGCGAATGCGGGGATCGAGGGTCCGGTCCCCCGCCCGCCGGCCGATCGCCTCGACCAGCCTCGGTTCCGGCGCATCGGCCTGCTCCAGCGGCCCGCCGGCCGCCCATGCCGCGTTCGCCAGCACCTCGGGTTCGGACGACCGCTCGATCACGTCCGCGATGAGGTCCGCGTCCTGCGCCTCGGCGAGGTTCGTCATGGCCAGCAGCGCGCTGGCATGGTCGGCCTCGTCCCGGACCGCACCGCTGTCCGCGGCCGGCATCGGCGGAAACCGCAACAGCCAGCGCGCACGTTCCAGGACCTCGGCCGCGGCCGCCTCGTACGGGTTGTCGACGCCCCATCTGGCCTGGGCCTCGGCGTACTGGAACCAGGCCACGGCCATGGCGACCGGCACGCGCTCGCCGCTGCGCAGCAGCAGGTGGAACGCCGCTACGACGTCACCGTCGCGGGCCCCTGTCAGGATCGTCTGCGCCACGACCAGCTCGGGCGAGGCCAACGTGGTCGCGTCCCAGTAATACGTCGTCACAGCCGCGAGTATCACACGGCCGCCTCGGGCTCTGCCTCCCTTTCAGGTTCCGGTTCGGGCTCCGGCTCTGGCTCCGGCTCCGGCTCCGCCAAGACCAACAGGTACCGCGCCAACGTCAGCAGCACCTCGCGGCACGAGTCGCGGTCCCGCGCGTCGCAGTACACGATCGGCACGGCCCCCGGCAGGTCCAGCGCGGCGCGCAGCTCCGGCAGCGGATGCACCGGGGCGTCGGGGAAGCGGTTCACGGCGACCATGAAGGCCACGCCGCGCTTCTCCAGGCGCTCCAGGACGTCGAAGCTCTCGGCCAGGCGGCGGACGTCGACCAGGACCACGGCGCCGAGCGCGCCGGTGACCAGGCCGTCCCACAGGAACCAGAAGCGCTCCTGGCCGGGGGTGCCGAACAGGTACAGCACCAGGCGGTCGCTGAGGCTGATGCGGCCGAAGTCCATGGCGACCGTGGTGGAGTGCTTGTCGACGCCGCGGGCCTGTGCGCGGTCGGCGTCGGAGGACATGTACTCCTCGGTGGTCAGGGGTTTGATCTCGCTGACCGAGGTGACCAGGGTGGTCTTGCCGACGCCGACCGGGCCGACCACCGCGACCTTCAGGGCCGACGCGGTGGTGGTGGCCAGCGCCGGCGGCGGTTCAGAGCCGTTGGAGGCCATTGATCACCTCCCGGAGCAGAGCCGGGTCCACCGCGGCGGCGCGGGCCGGGCGGCGTTCGGCGGCCAGGCCCGCGTCCACCAGGTCGCCGACCAGCACCACCGCGGCGCTGAACGGCAGCCGCAGGTGGGCGGCGATCTCGGCGACCGACAGCGGGCGGCGGCACAGCGCCAGGATCGCCCGGTGCTCGGGCATCAGGCCGGGTACGGCGCGGTCTGCTGCCCCCGCCGCGGCGAGGATCAGGGTCACCAGGTCGAAGCGGCGCCGCGGGCCGGCGCCGCTGCGCCCCTGGGTGATGACGTAGGTCCGGGCCAGCGGCTCGGAGTCGGCGGCGGCCCGGTGGGCCGCGCCCGGACGGCGCCGGGGGTCCACGGCGGTCACCGGGACGGCGGCGTGCCGGTCCGTGCCGAGGCGGCCAGGTGCTCGCCGAGCCGTCCGACCAGGTCCCGCATCCGTTCCCCCATCAGCCCGGGGTCGACCTCGGCGTCGGCGAGGGTGGCCAAGAACGCGCCGGGCCCGGCCGCCATGAGATAGAAGAACCCGCCGGCGTACTCGATGACGACCATGCGCATGGCACCGCTGTGCGCGAACTCCGCCGCGACCGCCGACGACAGGCTCTGCAGGGCCGAGCACGCGGCGGCGAGCCGGTCGGCGGTGTCGTCGTCGGTGGCGTACTGCGCGAGGCGGAAGCCGTCGGCGCTCAGCACCACGATGTGCCGGGTGCCCGGCACCTCGTTCATCAGATTCTTGAGCATCCAGTCCATGTTCTGCCGGTCCGCGCTCACGATCGGCCGCCGTCCTTTCCGCCCATGAAGGCGCCCAGCCACTGCCCCGCGCCGGGGCCCGGCACGGTGGTCTCGGGGGAGGTGGTGTCGGGGCCGGAGACGACCGGCCCCGCGTTCGGTGGGGCGGTGGTGTGCCGCCGGCGCTGCGGCAGGCCCCCGGGGCCGACCGCGCCGGGGTCCCACGTCGCGGCCTGGCGCGGCACGGGACGGGGCGCGGGTTCCGGCGGCGGCTCGGCATGGACCGGCACGGTGACCAGAGCGGCCGGCAGCCGCAGGGTCGCGCGGGTGCCGCCGGCGCGGCCGCGGTCCAGGGCCGCTTCGAACCCGGTGCTGCGGGCCAGGCGGCCGACCACCGTCAGGCCGAGCCGGGTCGGGCCGCCCGGCCCGATCGGGTCCTCCCCCGCGCCGGGTGCTCCGGCCAGGACGCGGCACGCGTGCCGGTATCCCGCCGCGTTCAGGCCGACCCCGGCGTCCTCGACGACGATCACCAGTTCCTCCCCCGGTCCGCGCTCGGCGCCGACCCGCACCCGGGTGTCCGGCGGCGAGTAGCGCGTGGCGTTGTCCAGCAGTTCGGCCAGCGCGTGCACCACCGGCTCGACGGCGGCGGCCGCGACCGCGGTGTCGGCGGACACCTCGACGTCCACCCGCGGGTACTCGACGATCCGCGACAGCGCCCCGCGCACCACGTCCAGCAGGTCCACCGGCCGGGTCCGCCGCCGCCCGGGTCCGGCGCCGCCGAGCACGGCCAGGCTGTCGGCGAGCCGGCCGATCAGCGAGACGCCGTGGTCCAGGCGCAGCAGGTCGCCGAACACCTCCGGCGTGTCGCCGTGCCGGTCCTGCATCCGCCGCAGGTCGGCCAGTTCCTGGTTCACGGTGGCCTGGATGCGGCGCGCGATGCCGACGTAGGCGGCGGCCGCATCGCGCTCGGGGTCCGGGGCGGACGCAGGGCTCTGGGACAGGCCGGAACCGGGGTCGGCGCCGGAACCGGGAACCGAGCCGGGGTCCGTATCAGAGCTCGACTTCAGGGAGGGCGACCCCCGCCTGGCGTCGCCGTTCGTCGCGGGTCTCACAGTTCTCGCGGGGGCGGATGTCCCGCCGGCCTCCGGCGCCCGGCCGGCCGGCCGCCCCCAGACACGGCAGGCCGCCGCGGCCGCGCACAGCCCGGCCTCGGCGAACAGCAGGGCGGCGGCATCCGCCCCCGCACTCCACAACGTGGCGGTGACCGCCGCCGAGCCGAGCGCGGCGGTCGTCACCGCCCTGGCGGCCCGGCCCGCCGGGAACTGCTGGGCGTGGGAATGGGGATTACGCACTGGCCTCCTCGGCAGGACGGAGTGGGGAGGTACCAATCCCTATCCCACAATCCGGTGACCGAGACCCGGAATCCCCGCAGCGCCAGGCTTCGCCACCCCTTACGCCAGGTCGCACCGGGCATCGATGGGACTTCCTGAGGACATGGCGGCCAGTGCCCCCCGCCCGGGGCGGAAGCACCGACAAGGTGTCCGTCAACGAAGGCGGTGAAGAGTGCCAGAACGGAAGAAACCCGGCCGACAGGAACCGGAACCAGGCGCCCCGGCCTCCCGCGGGCCGGCCGCCGCGCGTGTCGCCACCACCGGATCCGCGGGGCGGTCGGCGACGCGACGTCCCCGCACCACTTCAGGCCGAGGCCGAGCAGCGAAGGAGCAGACCATGTCGATGAGCGTAGACGCCGTGCTGAAGGAGGCCATGACCATGGAGGGCGCGATCGGCGCCGCCCTGGTCGACTACAGCAGCGGCATGACCCTCGGGGAGGTCTCGGCCTCCAAGGAGCTCGACCTGACGGTGGCCGCCGCCGGGAACACCGAGGTGGTGCGCGCCAAGATGCGCACCATGGACATGCTGAAGATGAACGACACGATCGAGGACATCCTGATATCCCTGGGCCGCCAGTACCACCTGATCAGGCCGCTGACCTCACGTTCGGGCAGCGGCCTGTTCCTCTATCTGGCGCTGGACCGCACCCGGGCGAACCTCGCCCTGTCGCGGCACCAGCTCCGGACCCTGGCGGACAACGTCGAGCTGTAGCCGCCCGACGCCGCGCCGGCCCCTACCGCTGCATGGCGGCGGGCGCCGGCGCGTCCGACATGTCGACCAGCTCCGCCATCGCGGCGTTGCTGCGGATCGACTCGATGCCGTTCATCAGCGCCGTCTTGGACTCGTAGGCCTCGCCGGTGGCGATGATCTGCCCGTTGCCTGCCTTGAGCCGGAACCGGAACTTGCCCGCCTTGTCCTTGTACACCTCGAACTTGCCGGCCATCTCGCGCCCTTTCGCTCAACCGTGCGGGCCCGCCGGGCCCCGGACGCTCCCAGTCTCGGCCGCCGCCCACGGCCTCGCACCGGGAGAGGTCCGGATGTGGGACGCGCCAGGCGCGGGATCGGGGAACGCGCGGGAACGAGGGAACGGGCTTTCAAATATTCGAAGCCTGATCGGCCTGCGGAGGTCCGGGAGGCGACCGGAGGCGCGGACGTGGCACTGGACGCCGTCGGCGGCGAGGTCGGCGCGGGAGCGCTGACGGTGCTGCGGGACGGCGCGGGCCGGTTCGGGACCTACGGTTTCGCCTCCGGCGAGTGGACCACGCTGGACACCGCCGTGATCAGCCGCCGTGGCCTCACGATCGTCGGGGCCGCCGGCATCGCCTTCCACAAGCCCGCCGCCGCTCAGCGGGCCGATGCCGAACGCGCCCTGCGGGAACTCGCGGCGGGCCGGCTGACGCCGAGGATCCACGCGGTATGGGCCTTGGAGAGCGCCGCCAAGGCCCATACCGAGCTCGCCGACCGCACCACCGTCGGCGCGGTGTTGTTGCGGCCCGCCCTCAGCTCACCGTGACCGCGTCCAGGTCAGCGGACGCCGCGACGGCGACCGCCGCCCACAGTCTGATTCCTCGCGAGCGTCTCCCCATCGCGGACCCCTCATATGAGTTAAGTTTGTTAACGCCCTCCCCTGCTTTCTAAGACATCGGATGAATGATCGCAACCCTCGCGCGTGTTTCGGAAAAAACGCCCGCGACGGTTGCCGTGTGCTCCGATGTTTGCTTCACTCCGCCCCATGAAGCGGAGCAAGCGCATCAGAGGCCTGACCGTCGGCGCCGCGTGCGCCTCCCTGCTCGCGGCCGCCGGGATCCTGGCCGCGGGCCAAGCCAGCGGCGCCCCGGCCGCCGTCGCGGGGAACGTCTACGTGTCCCCCGGCGGCGACGACGGCAACCCGGGGACGCAGGCGGCCCCGGTGCGGACCGTCGGCAGGGCCCAGTCCCTGGTCAGGATGCTGAACCAGAACATGGCCGCGGACGTCACCGTGGTGCTGGAGGACGGTTTCTACCGCATGGGCGCCCCGCTGGCCCTGACCGCCGCCGACTCCGGAACCAACGGCCACTACGTGGTGTGGACCGCCGACGCCGGGGCGCACCCGGTCCTGGCCGGCTCCACGCAGGTCACCGGCTGGCAGCGGATGAGTTCGGGCAGCCCGATCTGGGTCGCGCAGGCCCCGTCCGGGTTGCAGACCCGGCAGCTCTACGTCAACGGGGTGCGCGCGGCCCGCGCCAACGGCGCCCTGCCGAACGCGCTCACCGGCCAGAACAGCTCCGGTTACAGCGGCGGCGGCACCACGATGGCCGCGTGGCGCAACCCGAGCGGCGCCGAACCGCAGCTGGAGTTCGTCTACCGCGGCGGGCTCGGCGCCTGGACCGAGCCGCGCTGCCCGGTGGCGTCGTTCAGCGGCGACGCGGTGACGATGGCGCAGCCGTGCTGGACCAACTCCACGGCGCGCGCCGGTTCGTTCCCGGACGGCCGCGCCTACAACCTGGTCGGCCGCAGCTCCATCACCGAGCAGCCGACCAGCGTGGAGAACGCCTTCCAGTTCCTCGGCGCGAGCACGCCGGGTCAGTGGTTCCTGGACCAGGGTGACAGCAAGCTGTACTACGTCCCGCGCCCCGGGGAGAACCTGGCGACCGCCGACGTCGAGGTGCCGGTGCTGGAGAAGCTGGTCACCGGCGGCGGCACCGCCTCGGCGCCGCTGCACAACGTGGTCTTCAACGGCATCCAGTTCTCCTACGCGACCTGGCTCGGCCCGCAGTTCCACACGCAGGGCACCAGCGACGGCTTCTCCGAGATCCAGGCCAACTACCAGGTGACGGGTGCGAACGGCGCGGCCTCGCAAGGGCTCTGTCATGTCCCGCCGCCGGCCTACACGCTCGGGACCTGCCCGTACGCGGCGTGGACCCAGATCCCCGGCAACGTCTCGCTCACCTACGACCAGAAGATCCAGTTCACCGGTGACTCCTTCGTCCACTTGGGCGCCGCGGGCCTGGCCCTCGGGGACGGCTCGCAGAACGACGTGGTGAAGGGCGACGTGGTCACCGACGTCTCCGGGAACGGGATCCAGATCGGCAACGTCGACCTGCCGACGGCCACCGGGGCTTCGCAGACCTCCGGCAACGCGGTCACGGACAACCACGTGTTCGACGTCCCGGTCGAGTTCCGCGGCGGTATCGGCATCGACTCCGGCTACACCGCGAACGACACCGTGAGCCACAACCAGGTCGACCACACGCCGTACACGGCGATCTCGCAGGGCTGGGGCGGTTGGCCGGACAAGGAGAAGGAGGCGCCGCAGGCGAACTTCTCCCACGACAACGCCATCTCGAACAACCTGATCTTCGACCACATGAGCCTGCTGAACGACGGCGGCGCGATCTACACGCAGGGCATCACCGGCACCTCGCTGGCCACCGGGGAGCACGTCACGGGGAACCTGATCCACGACCAGACGGGCAGCGGCCACGTCATCTACACCGACAACGGCTGCACGTTCGAGACCATCACCGGCAACGCCGTCTACAACAACCCCAGCGCGCAGGCCTGGGCCTCCCGGCACAACGACTACGCGCCCGGGGCGACCACCACGTACGACCCGACGGATGTGGAGGACAACTTCTTCCAGAACCCCTCCGGCTACACCACCGGCGGCGGGGTCACGGTCGCGAACAACACCACCATCACCGGCGCGTCCGGCGTCCCGGCGTCGATCACGGCCGGCGCCGGGATCGAGGCGGCGTACCAGAACATCCTGCGGTGGGTGCAGGCTCCGCTGCCGCCGGTCCCCGGCGTCACGCGGCTGGCGCTGTCCGGCCTGACGGTGCACGACCCGGCCAACGCCGCGAACTGGTCGCTCCAGACCAACCTGCAGGTCGGCGTGCCGATCTACGGCGACCGCACCTACACCGTCGCCACGCTGCCCACCGCGCTGATCGGGGCGGACTGGGTCCGCGTGGCGAACAACTCCAAGACGGTCACCACCGATCCGCTGGTCTCGTTCACCGTCAGCCGGGCGGCGACGGTGTACCTGGCGGTCGACACGCGGACCGGGAAGCGGCCGTGGATGGACGCGTCCTGGAGCGACACCGGGACCACGCTGACCGACGACGAGAACGGGACCACGCGGACGTTCGAGGTGTTCGGCAAGGCGTTCGCGGCCGGGACGGTGACGCTCGGCCCGAACGGGGCGAACAACGACGGCTACGACATCGCCGTGGTCTGAGACCCGATCCGGTATCCGGCCC
The DNA here is from genome assembly GCF_039531675.1 of Catenulispora subtropica. Taxonomy (NCBI): domain Bacteria; kingdom Bacillati; phylum Actinomycetota; class Actinomycetes; order Catenulisporales; family Catenulisporaceae; genus Catenulispora; species Catenulispora subtropica. Next base: position 39,824 of record NZ_BAAAQM010000033.1, on the reverse strand, counting down.
CGGCCACCGTCTCGATCACCTCGGGCGGGCCCAGCTTGCGGCGCAGGCGCCCGACGGTGACCGAGACGGTCCGGGTGAAGGGATCGGCGTTCTCGTCCCAGACCTTCTCCAGCAGGTGCTCCGCGCTGAGCGGGGCCGGAGCCGCTTCCAGCAGGGCGCCGAGGAGTTCGAACTCCTTCGGGGACAGCCGCAGCGGGATGCCGGCCCGGGCGGCGGTGCGCAACGCGGGATCGAGCTCGATGTCGCCGTACCGCAGGATCCTGGGCTTGGCCGAGGGGCGGCGGCGGGCCAGGGCCCTGACGCGCAGCACGAGCTCGGGGAAGTGGAAGGGCTTGGCGAGGTAGTCGTCGGCCCCGAGGCGCAGGCCCGCGACGCGCTCGCCCGGGGAGCCGGCGGCGGTGAGCATGATGACCATCGCGGGGTCCGGCGACTCCCCGATCTGGCGGCACAGCAGGTCGCCGGACAGCCCGGGCAGGTCGCGGTCCAGCACCACGACGTCGTACGCGGTCGCCGCCACCTTCTCCGAGGCGGTGAGGCCGTCGTAGGCGACGTCCACGGCCATGCCCTGGTCGCGCAGGCCCTCGGCGATGTCGTCGGCCAGACGGCGGACGTCCTCGACCACCAGGACTCTCACAGCTCCACCTCCGCTCGCAGCCCGCCCTCCGGCCGGGCGTACAACAGCAGCCTGCCGCGGTGTGCGGCGGCGATGGCCGCGACGATCGACAGGCCGAGGCCGGCGCCGTCGCGCGAGGTGCGGTCGGCGCCGAGCCGCTGGAAGGGCTGGCCCAGCAGGGCGACGCGGTCCCGGCCCAGGACCGGCCCGCCGTTCTCCACGACGAGCCGTGCCGGGACGTACGGACCGCGCGGCTGCACCGTGATCCGCAGGAACCCGTCAGGCTCGTTGTGCCGGATCGCGTTGTCCACCAGGTTCTCGGTCAGGCTGGCCAGCAGTGTCGGGTTGCCCCACACCATCAGCGGATCGGCCCCGGCGCCGAGGGTGTGCTCGACGGTCAGCCGCTTCTCGGCCACCGCCGCCGAGCGCGCGCGGAGCGCCGAGGCGGCCAGGAACGCCACCGGCACCCAGTCGGCCTCCGCGCGGCCGTCGTTCTGGGCCCGGGCCAGCAGGAGCAGGCCCTCCAGCAGCCGGTCGGCGGCGTCCAGTCCCTCGTGCAGCTTGCCCGCGAGCACGTCCACCTCGCCGGGCCGGCCGGGCTTGCCGACGGCCACGTCCACCGAGGTGCGCATCATCGCCAGCGGGGTGCGCAGCTCGTGCGAGGCGTTGGCGATGAAGCGGCGCTGCGCCTCGAAGGCCGACTCCAGCCGGGCCAGCAGGCCGTCCACGGTGTCGGACAACTCAGTCAGCTCATCGCGCGGCCCGGACAGCGCCAGGCGCTCGTGCAGATTGTGCTCGGAGATCCGGCGGGTCCGCGCGGTCATCGTCCGCAGGGGGCTGAGCACCCGCCCGGCCACGATCCAGCCCAGGACCGCCGACGCCGCCCCCATCAGCGCCAGCACCACGGCCGACTGGGCCACCGCCGACCGGACGGTGTCCCAGGTCGGGGAGACCTCCACGGCCCTCGGGATGGACGGCGGAGGTTCGACGAACCGCGAGGGGTCCAGGCCCGGGAGCAGCTTCACCGGGGGCGCGTCCGGCTCGAACGTGACCAGGATCGGCTGACGGAACAACAGGAACAGCACCAGGGACAGCAGCAGGAGCCCGGAGAGCAGGAACAGCGCCGTGTAGAGCAGCGTCAGCCGCATGCGGATGGTGCGCGGTCGCAGCCGGATCGCCATGGGCCAAGTATCAGGGGTCGGAGTCAACAGCCGGGCAACAGCCTCTGTGCGGCCGGTGTTGCCGCCGCCCGCCTAGACCTTGATGCGGGAACCACCCGATCCCGACCTCTAGGAGGGGAACGATGAGATTCGGCAAACGCACCGCCGCGCTGGCGTGCGGAGTGGGGTTCGGCGCCGCCGGCGTCGGCGTCGCGGGGACAGCCGAGGCCGTGCAGGGGGCGCCGGACACCGCTTCGGTGGTCTCGACCGTCGTCTGGCAGCCCTGTCCTCAGTACTCCGACGACGTCCTGGCCGCCCTGCGCTTGCGGCCCTCGGACTACGCGGCGTTCCGCGCGATCTGGGCCCGCACGGAATGCGGGACGGTCAGCGTCCCGCTCGACTACCGGAACCCCGGCGGGGAGCACATCACCATCGCGCTCACCCGGGTCAAGGCACAGGACACCGCGCATCGGCGCGGGATCATGTTCACGAACCCCGGCGGGCCCGGCGGCAGCGGATACCTGATGCCGGCCCAGTTGATGATGGAGAACTCCGCCGACGCACAGCTGAACCGGGACTACGACCTGATCGGGGTCGACCCGCGCGGCATCGGCTACAGCACGTCCTGGGACTGCCCGCGCGGCGCCGACCAGGGCGGGCAGCCGCCGGCACCGGGTCAGCTGACCCGGGACGAGCTGAAGCAGATGTACGACCAGCAGGTGGCGGACGCCACCGCGTGCTCGCAGTCGAACCCGGCGTTCCTGCGGCAGTTGACGACGGCGAACGTGGCGCGCGACCTGGACACCCTGCGGGCCTCGCTGCACGAGCGGCGGGCCTCCTACTTCGGCGCGTCCTGGGGCACGCAGCTCGGTGCGGTCTACCGCAGCATGTTCCCGTCGACGATCGACCGGATGTGGCTGGACAGCGTCGTCTCGCCGATGGCGTATCAGCTCTCGTACCGGTTCGCCGGGTCGGCGCGGGCCGTCGAGGCCGACTTCCACCAGTTCGCGATCTGGCTGGCCGCGCACGACAGCACCTATGGACTCGGTGACACCCCGGCGAAGGTCGAGGCGAAGGTGCTGGCTATGCGCAGGCAGGCCGACGCCGACCCGTGGCGGTTCACCGATGTCGACCCGGTGCTCGACGGGTCGTTCATCGGCTTCCTGGCCGCCGCGCCGAACGTCTCCTGGGACCAGGCGGCACCGGTCCTCCAGGCCATGACCACCGCGGTGAACGGCGGGCCGGCCCCGGAAGCGGTCAAGGAGATCGTCGGCGGCGGTCGGACACCGCCGCCCCCGCCGCCGGCCGGCATGCCGCAGCAGTTCAACGAGACCGCGAACATGGCGTTCCTGTGCAACGAGGACACCAGTGACCAGAGCTTCGACGCGCTGTGGAACGAGTACCGGCGCAACCTGGCGACGAACCCGGTGACGGGCGACTACACCGGCGTGCGCCCGAGCTGCGCCGGCTGGACGCTGCCGCCGCAGGCGTTCACCCTGCGCTGGAGCGCCGGGTCGCTGCAGATGTCGGGGCACGTGTACGAGACCGCGACGCCGTACCCGTGGGTGTGGCAGATGCAGGGGGTGATCGGCGGGACCGTGCTGACCGTGCCGGACTTCATCCACGCCTCGGTGGGACACGTGGAGGAGTGCGGGGAGCACATGGTCGCGTACTTCGAGACCGGGCGGCCGGACAACGGGACGTGCCCAGGGGTGCAGCCCGAGCCGGCGCCGGCCGCCGGGACCGCGGCGGCGGCCGTGGTTCCGCCGGCAGGCCGGGCCCAGCCGCTGGTCTACAACCCGTCCAAGCGGCACTCCCTGAGTGACGCCGTGAAGTAGCCGTACAACGCGGATCGGCCGACGGCAAGCCGCCGTCGGCCGATCCGCACATCCGTGTGATGGCGCGATGTACATTTCGTTTCGTGGCGCAAGACAAGTACCTCACGCTCCCGCGCGGACATCACCGCCTCTCCCGGGACGAAGTAGGCGCCGCACAGCGCACCCGTCTGCTGCTGGCCGTGGTCGAGGTCGTCGCCGAACGCGGATACGCCGCGACGTCCGTCGGCGACGTCCTGAAGCGGGCTCACATCTCCCGGCAGACCTTCTACGAGCACTTCGCCAACAAGGAGGACTGTTTCCTCGCCGCCTTCGACGAGGCGGCGGACCTGCTGATCGCCCGGATGCAGGCGGCGCTCGGCCCGGCCTCCGACCCGGTCCTGGTCCGGATGGACCGCGTCTTCGAGAGCTACCTGGCCGGCCTGTCGGCGGCCCCGGAGCTGGCGCGCGCCCTGCTCGTCGAAGTCTACGGCGCCGGACGGGCCGGCGTGGCGCGGCGCGCGGCGGTGCAGGAGCGGTTCGCGGTGACCATCGCGGACGCCGTCACCGTCGGGCAGCGCTGGCGCGGCGGCCTGAGCCCGCACTTCATCGGGCGCGCGGTGATCGGTGCGGTGAGCGCGCTGGTGACGGCCCGGATCGAGGCCGGGGAGGCCGCGACGTTGCCGGAGCTGCGGGGCGAGCTCGTGGAACTGGTCGGCGCGCTGCTCGATCCGGCGTGATCCGGCCCGCGATCGATCATGTACAGCAGCGTTCTTAGAAGGTAGAGTCCTTCCCCGTCCGTCAGAAGGCGTGTAAAGCCACGAAGGATTCATGGGGGCCTGATGCCGGAACAGTCGATTCCCGGGTACAGCGAGATCAGGGAGTTGGGACGGGGCGCGACCGGACGGGTGGTGCTGGCGCGCCGGGACGCCGACGGCGAGCTCGTCGCGATCAAGTACCTGGCCGATCGGCTGGTCGGCGATCCGGAGTTCACCCAGCGGTTCTGGCGCGAGGCCGAGCTGATGGCCGCCGTGCAGGACTCGAACGTGGTCCGGGTGCACGGCTTGCTGCTGTCGCCGGACGGCGGGAGCGCGGCGCTGGTGATGGAGGCGGTCGAGGGGCCGACGCTGCGGGCGCTGCTGCGGTCCGGCCACGGCACGCCGGAGTCGGCGCTGGCGCTGCTGCGCGGTTCGCTGCTGGGGCTGGCGGCGGCGCACGCGCGAGGGGTGGTGCACCGGGACTACAAGCCGGACAACGTGCTGGTCGACGCGTCGGGCACCAGCAAGCTGACAGACTTCGGGATCGCCGCCCCGGCCGGTGAGGGCGCGCCCGCCGAGGGGACGCCGGGGTACATGCCGCCGGAGCAGTGGCGCGGCCAGCCCGCGGCGCCGGCGTCGGACATGTACGCGGCGGCGGTGACGTTCTACGAGTGCCTGACCGGGAGCCGGCCGTTCCAGGCGGACACGATGGCCGAACTGCGGGCCCTGCACGAGTCGGCGCCGGTGCCGATGGGGCCGGTCCCGGAGCCGGTGCGGGCGCTGCTGGAGCGGGGGCTGGCGAAGGATCCGGAGGCGCGGTACGGGGACGTGCGGTCCTTCCTGGCGGACGTGGAGGCGGCGGCGGTCGCCGGGTACGGGCCGGAGTGGCTGGAGCGCGGGGTCAGGGATCTGGGATACGTGGCCGCGGGGATGATCGCGGCGTTGCCGCTGTTGGCTTTGGCGGCGGGGACAACAGGGACGGCCGGTGTGGTCGGTGGCGGCGCGGCGGGTCTCGGGGCGACTGGCGGCGCCGCCGGGACCGCCGCCGCCGGTGCCGGGGCCGGGGCCGGGGCAGGTGCCGGGGCCGGGGCAGGTGCCGGGGCCGGGACAGGTGCCGGGGCCGGGACTGGCGGCGCCCAGGCAATGCAGACCACGCACCAGGTGGCGGCCGCCGCCCGCGCCGCTCATCGTGCCGGCAGGCTCGCCCGCTTCGGCGCCAAAGCCCTCAAGGGCAAAGGCCTGGTGGCGACCATCTCCGTGGTCGCCGTCGGCACCGCCACCACCGTCGTCGTCGCGACGAGCGGCAGCAGCCGGCCCAGCGGCCTGCACGCGCCGTTCGACCAGGCCCTCGTCGCCCTGGCGTCCGCCCCCGGTCTCGAATACCGCGGCGACTACAACGTGCAGGAGTACGACAACGACGTCACCGTCACCGCCGACGGCGAGAAGTTCGGCACCAGCACGCTCAAGGGCAGCAGCGGTACCGGCCAGACCGACGTCACGACCATGATCAGCGTCGGAGGCAAGGCGTATCAGCGCTTCGACAACACCGACACCAGCCTCGCTCGGTACACCTACGACATGGCGGACAACAGCCACCACCTCGAAACCGAGCTGGCTTTCTATCCGACGCCCGCGGAGCTCGCCAAGAAGTTCACCGACGCCATGAAGCAGCAGCCCCGCCTCCCGGCGTCGGACCGGGAGACCGTGGACGTGAACGGTGTCGCGGCACTGAAGGCGGACACGACCGCCGGGTACCTCTACGTCACCAAGGACGCCCCCTACCGCGTCCTGCGCTGGGAGCCCCCGAACGCGTACACGATCCCCGACTTCAACAAGCAGCTGTCGCGCGCGGCCGAGGCCGGGTCCCCGCTGCTGGACTCGAAGTCCATGGACCTCGTCCCCGTCACGGACAGCACCGCCGGGAAGATGTACGACACCCTCGAAACCGAGACCAAGAAGCTCACCACCGCCCGCTACGGCACCCTCGACTTCACCCCGCAGGACAGCAGCGGTGTGAACTGCGACCACAGCGGCTGCCACGTCAAGGAGGACGTGGTGGGCAAGATCTACGACTTCGACGCCCCGGTCAAAGCCCTGACCCAGGTCACCGCCGTGCTGACGGTCGGCCACCTGGACATCGACGGCCACGAGGTCCCCGGCGGCTGCACCAGCGGCCCGCAGCGGCTGCAGATCAGCGGCGCGAGCGTCACCGGCACCCTGACCTGCGACAACCCCCAGGGCGGCCCGATCTACGACGAGGCCTCCGCCCAGAACCAGGACATCGCGAACGCCAATGGGACGTCGTCGTACTACGACCACGCCGACGACATCAGCATCGACGCCGTCGTGCTGACCGGCGACGAGGTGAACCAGCTGGTGGCGAAGCAGGAAGCGGAGCGGAAGAAGGCCGGAGGCTCCTGAGCTCAGCCCGGCTCGGCCGTCTCCGTCTCCGTCTCCGTCCCCACCGCGCCGGTCCCCTCCCGCACCCGCTCCGCGGCCTGCTCCGCGGTCATCGGCCGCCCGAACAGCCACCCCTGTCCGAGCGTCACGCCCATCGCCCGCACCCGCCGGCACTGGGTCTCGTTCTCGATCCCCTCGGCGACGATGCCCAGGCCCAGGGCGCGGCCGATGTCGACGATGCCGGCCATCAGGGCCGTCTGCCGCTCGTCGACGCCGACCTCGGCGGTGAAGCCCTTGTCGATCTTCAGGCTGGTGACCGGGAGGTCGCGGAGGTAGCGCAGGGAGCTGTAGCCGGTGCCGAAGTCGTCCAGGGCCAGGCGGACGCCCTGGTCGCGGACCGCGCGGAGGTTGGCCTGGGCCCTGTCGGCGTGGATGATCAGGGAGCTCTCGGTGGCTTCGAGGATCAGCAGGTCCGGCGCCAGACCGGAGGCCTCCAGGGCGGCGGCGACGGTGCCCGGGAAGGACGGGGTGCGGAGCTCGTGGGCTGAGACGTTGACCGTGACCCGCACCGGCGGCCGGCCCGCCGCCTCGCACTCACGGTTCCAGTCCGCGGCGCAGGCGGTCGCGGTCCGCAGGATCCAGCTGCCCAGCGGCACGATCTGGCCGGTGGCCTCGGCCAGGCCGATGAAGTCGTCCGGCATCACCACCGAGCCGTCGGGGCGGGGCCAGCGGATCAGGGACTCGAAGGCGACCAGTGCGCGGTCCGCCAGCCGCACGATCGGCTGGTACAGCAGGACGAACGCCCCCTCGGCCAGCGCCTTGTCCAGTCCGGCGCGCCGCTCGGCCACGCGGGCCAGGTCGGCGCGCATCGCCGGGTCGTAGTGCCGCCAACTGCGCGGCCGCCGGGCCTCCAGCGCGGCGTGCTGCGCGATCTCGGCGTCCGCCATCAGCCGGGCGCCGGTCGCGCCGGGTCCGGCCTCGACGAACGCGCCGCTGGTGGTGACGGTCACCGGCCCGACCGCGAACGACTCGGTCTCGCCCGGGACGCCGAGCGGGAACCCGGACGCCTCGGAGTCCGGCCGCACCCGCAGCACCGCGAACTCGTCGACGCCGACCCGGGCCAGCAGGTCGCCGGGGGCCAGGCCGCGGCGCAGCAGGTCGGCGGTGGCGCGCAGCACGTCGTCGCCGACCGCGCGGCCGTGGAAGTCGTTGATCTCCCGGAACTGGTCGACGTCCACCAGCACCAGGCCGACGCGGGATCCGGGCCCGGCCCGCTCCAGCGCGTCGTCCAGGCCGAGCAGGAACGCGGCGCGATTGGGCAGGCCGGTCAGGGCGTCGCGATAGGCCTGCCGTTGCAGGGCCCGTTCCATCTCGCGCGCGGTGGTGACATCGCGCAGCGAGAGCACCAGCCCGTTGACGGTCGGCTCGTCCCGCAGGTCGCTGACGGTGGCCTCGATCTCGCGCGGGGCGTCGCCGTGGTCCGGGCGGTCCAGGATCCAGTCCCGGCGCTGCGGCGGCCGCCGCGCGGGCTCGGCCAGCCGCGCGGCGAGCTGCCCGGCGTTGACCGGGCCGAGCAGGTCCGAAGCCGGCCGGCCGAGCAGCCCCGAGGGCCCGAACATCGCCTCGGCCGAAGGGCTGGCGTAGCGGACGCGGGCGTCGGTGTCGACGATGAGGATGGCGTCGGAGTCGTTCTGGACCAGGGCCTGGAAGTAGCGTTCGCCGTCGCGGCGGGCGATCTCCATGCCGAGCGCCAAGCGCTGCAGGCTCAGCGCGCCCTGTCCGGTGAGGATCTCCAGCGGCGCGGCCATGGCGAGCAGGGCGCGCTCCGGGGCCGCGGCAGCCAGGACGCCGGCTGCCCACACGTCGTCACGCCACGCCTCAGTGCCCAGCGGGAGGACGAGCGCGTGGTCGAAGCCGCCGAGCGCCTCGGCGAGCGCGGGCGGCAGATCGGCGGTGCGCACGAGGCCGGAGGACAGGCGCGCGGCGCAGATGGTGCGGCCCAGGGCGGACAGGGTGTGGCGCCAGGTGGTCCAGTCGGGTGCTTCCGGGTCCTCTCGCGCCCTGGGGGTCGCGGGAGCGCCGACCGCGCCGACCGCGTCGGAAATGCCAGAAGCGCCGGACGCGCCGAACCTGTCGGGCGCCTCGGGCCCCTCGGGTTCTGCGGCCCCGACGGCCACCCCGGCGCCCGCGACGTGGAACCGGCCCTGGTCCTCGACCACGACCGCCACCCGGTGCGGGGTCCCCGACCCGGCCAGCCGGGTGGCGGTGGACGTGAGCACGGCCGCGATCTCCTCCACCCCGGCCGCCGCCACCAGCGGACCGGTCGCCGAGACCAGGATCTGCTCCCGCCGCAGCGCCGTGCGGTAGTCCAGCAGGACCAGCGAGACCCGGACCATGATCAGGATGATGATCGCGGCCTCGATCAGCGGGCCGAACACCCCCAGCGAGTACTCGTCCTGGGCCAGCAGCACGACGGCGACCATCGGCTCGGCGAGCGCCGCCAGCGTGAGCAGGGCGATCCGCGCCCGCATCACCACCGGCTGGGGCTTGCGCACCGGGATCGGCTCGGTGTTCCAGCGCATGTCCGGCGCCAGCGCCGCGGCCCCCCAGAGCAGGTTGAACGTGAGCCAGCCCAGCTCGATCACATGCCGCCCCAGCGGGGTCCCGAACCACGGCGCGGCGCTCAGCTGCAGCAGGCCCTGTCCCACGTCGCAGGCCGCGCCCACGGCCACGCCCGCCGTCAGCAGCCACAGCGACACGCCGCGCCGGGGCGACGCGGCGAGCAGCCGCAGCAGGATCCCCAGCAGCAGCACGTCCCCGATCGGCGGCAGGATCGCCTCCAGCCGGGCGGTCGACCACCCCGCGTTCCGCATGAAGGGCTCGACCAGGAACACCCAGGTGGGCACCAACAGCGCCAGCGTGCCGACCGCCGCGTCCAGGAACCCCGCGACGTCCCGCCCGGCCGAGCGCAGGCGGACCATCGCCGAAAGGGCGAGGGCGGCCAGCGGATAGCCGGTGAGGGAGAGCCAGTCGGTCCAGCGCGGCGAGAGCATCTGGCGGTGCAGGTCCCCGAAGTCGGAGCATTGGAAGGCGATGACGGACGCCGCCAGCAGCCCCCAGACCGACCGGTGCGGCGGATCGTAAGCCCGGACGCCGTAGGCCATGGCCGCCACGGCCCATCCGGCCGCGGCGAACCGGACCCGCACGGCGGCGCCGGGTGCCAGGAGCGTGATGAGGATCAGCGCCGCGCCCACCGCGACGAAGAGTATGAGGACACGCCGGTACTCCCCGGGTCGCGGAGCCGCTCCCGCCGCCAGTGGCCTCACCAGACGACACAAGCACGCGCCGCGGTCGGGCGGCGCGGCGAGCCGGGCGGGACTGCGCCGGTCAGGCGTACGGGGTTGACGCTGGCGGCGGCCGTTCGGGTGGGAGCGCCGCGGGACCGGTCCGTTCAGAGTCCTCGCAGGATCCGGTCGAGGTCGACGGTGTCGCCGCTGACCTCGGCCAGCCAGTCATCGTGCAGATATTCGAACGCGTGGGTCCCGGTGTCGAGCAGCCCGATGCTGCCGTCGCAGACCCGCTGGTCGGGGTTGACCCCCTCGGGCTGGTAGCGCGTCGCCTTGGGGCCGACGAGCTGGGCCAGCGCGTAGGAGGTGGTCGGTCCGTAGTGCCGGGGCCCGTTCTCGTGGTGGACGTGGCCGCTGATGTGCAGCGGCGGCCGGAGGTGGTCGATGAGCCGGGACATCTTCGGCGAGCCCTGCACCTCTCCGCGCCGGTTGTGGGACATGCCGTACGGCCCTTCGTGGGTGACGAGCACGTCGACGCTGCCCGGCTCCAGGCCGAGCAGGTGCGCGTAGGCGGCCTCGTCGTAGTCCATCGTGCCGGGCCACTCGATCATGCCGAGGAACGCCGTGCGCAGTCCGGCGATCTCGGTGACGTGCCCGCAGACGACGTGCCGGAACGCGCCGAGCGGGTCCACCGCCACGACGTCGGAGCCCGCCGCCTCGTGCAGCGCGGCGAGCCACTCGTGGTCTTCGTGGTTCCCGCTCAGGAACACGATCGGCGGCAGGTGCTCCAGCGCGCCGCGTACGCTCGCCGCGAGCTCCGGTGTCGGATCGAGGAGCCGGAAGAAGTCCCCCTGCGCGGGGCTGTCGGCGATGTGGCGGGCGCTGGGCCCGTCGAAGCGGTCGGCGCTCGGATAGGCGCCCAAGTCCCCGACCTGGACGACGGCGTCCAGGCGCAGACCCCGCCGGCTCTGCAGCATCAGGATGCTGCCGAGCGCGTGCAGGACGCAGCCGTGGACGTCGCCGATGAAGGCGACCTTCATTTGTGTCACTCCCCCCAGTAGTCGTCCCAGTATTTCCATCACGCCGGAACGGGGTCCAGGCGGAGGAAGCCTCAGCCTCTTCACACCGCCGTTACCCGCTGGTAACTTACCCGGAGTCAGAACTGTGATCCACTTCACGTATCAGGGAGTGCCATGCGCAGAACCCCCACTCAGCGCCTCGCCGCCGCCACCGCCGGAGTAGCACTCACCGCCGCCGGAGTCGCCACCGCCGCCGCCCCGCCGGCCGCCGCCACCGACTCGTTCTACAGCTACAGCGGCTCCGCTCCCCTGGCGTCGTACGCACCGGGCACCGTGCTGAAGACCAGGACCCTGCAGTACCACGTCGTCGGCATCCCCACGCCGGTGACCGCGATCCAGCTGCTCTACCGCACCACCGACGCGCAGGGGCGGCCGAGCGCCAACGTGACCTCGGTGATCCGCAGCCTCAGCGGCGACCACTCGAAGGCCGTGTCCTACCAGTCCTTCTACGACTCGCTGAACCCCGAGGACAGCCCGTCGCGGGCCATCGCGGGCGACGTCAGCCTCGGCGGCGTCATCGCGAACGCCGAGACGCTGTTCCTGGCGCCCCTGCTGCTGCAGGGCTACAACGTCGTCATCCCGGACACCGAGGGGCAGACCGCGGACTTCGCGGCCGGGCCCGAGTACGCCACCGACACGCTGGACGCGATCCGCGCCGCCACGCACAGCGACGCGACCGGTATGGACGGGAACACCGAGTTCGCGCTGGAGGGCTACTCCGGCGGTGCCATAGCCACCGGCTGGGCCGCCGCGCTGGCGCCGTCCTACGCCCCGGACGTCAACCGCAACCTGGTCGGCTTCGCCGAGGGCGGCCTGCTCGTCGACCCGGCGCACAACCTGAAGTACGTCGACGGCTCGCTGCTGTGGAACGGCGTCATCCCGATGGCGCTGATCGGGGTCTCCCGCTCCTTCGCCATCGACCTCACGCCGTACCTGAGCAGCTATGGCATCCAGGTCTACAACCAGCTGCAGAAGGGCTCGATCGTCAACGCCCTGGGACAGTTCCCCGGCCTGACGTGGAAGAAGATGGCCAAGCCGCAGTACGCGGACCCGGACTCGGTCCCGGCCTTCGTCGACGCGGTCAACAGGATCAACCTCGGCTCCTTCGGCACCCCGACCATCCCCGGATACCTCGCCCAGGGCGACGGCGGGATCTTCGAGGGGACCCTGAACAACCCTCCGGGCATCGGCACCGGCGACGGCGTGATGGTGGCCGGCGACGTGCGGGCCCTGGCCCGGCAGTACTGCGCCACCGGCGACGGCTCGATCAAGTACGACCAGTTCGACCTGCTCAGCCACACCGGCACCGCCGCCGTCTGGGCACCGCTGGCGCTGCTCTGGCTCAACGACCGGTTCGCGGGCCGCACCGCGCCCTCGGACTGCGGGCACATCCCCGCCGGCAACTCCCTGGCACCGGAACACACGGTGCCGGCGTCCTGACCCGGCCCGGCGACGGGGCCCCGGCGCACCGACGGGCATTGCAACCACGTGCCCGTCGGTGTAGCCATCCCTCATGGACGCGCCCAAGAGGATCGTGCTGTGGGGAACCGGTTTCGTCGGCAAGCTGGTCCTCGCCGAGCTGCTCCGCCCGCATCCCGGCTTCGAGCTGGTCGGCGTGGGCGTCAGCAGTCCGGCCAAGGCCGGCCGCGACGTCGGCGAGATCTGCGGCGGCGAGCCGGCCGGGATCACCGCCACGGCCGACGTCGCCGACCTGATCGCCCTGCGGCCGGACGCCCTGGTCCACTACGGCCCGACAGCTGCGCACGCCGAGGACAACATCCGGCTGATGAGCGCGTTCCTGCGAGCCGGGATCGACGTGTGCTCGACGGCGATGACGCCGTGGGTCTGGCCCGCGATGAAGCAGAACCCGCCGGCGTGGATCACGCCGATCAGCCAGGCCTGCGCCGAGGGCGGGGCGTCGTGCTTCACCACCGGCATCGACCCGGGCTTCGCCAACGACCTGTTCCCGATGACGCTCATGGGACTGTGCGGCGAGGTCCGCACCGTCCGCGCGCAGGAGATCCTCGACTACAGCGACTACGAGGGCGACTACGAGAACGAGATGGGCATCGGCCGGCCGCCGGAGTTCCAGGCGCTGCTGGAGATCCCGGACATCCTGGTCATGTCGTGGGGCGCGACCGTGCCGATGATGGCGCACGCCGTCGGCATCGAGCTCGACGCGATCACCACCACCTGGGACAAGTGGGTCACCGACCGGCCGGTGAAGACCGCGAAGGGCGTCATCGAACCCGGCCGGGTGGCCGCCATCCACTTCACCATCAACGGGATCTACCGGGGCGAAACCCGGATCCAGCTGGAGCACGTGAACCGCGTCGGCCGCGACGCGGCGCCGGACTGGCCCCGCGGCACCGCGGACGACGTGTATCGGGTGGAGATCGACGGCTCGCCGTCGATCGTGCAGGAGACGGCGTTCCGCTTCACCGACGGCTCCGGACGCGACGCCGCGACCGCGGGCTGCCTGGCGACCGGACTGCGCGCGCTGAACGCGGTGCCGGCCGTCAACGCCGCCGCACCGGGCTGGGTCACGGCCCTGGATCTGCCGCTGATCCCGGGAGTCGGCACCATTCGCTAACGTTCGGCTCACGTTCGGATTCCGACGCCCCGGCGCCATCGACTGGCGCCGCACGGCGGAGTAACCTGCACCCATTCGATGAGCGTCTGGACACACCGGCCGGACGCCCGCCGACGCGCGGGACGGGCGGGTCGGCCGATTCCGCGCGGAACCCACAGGATTCTCGTCCTCAAGGAAGCCGCGTGACACAACCAACCACGGCGGGCGTCGGCCGCCCCTCGGCAGAGTGCATCCGCAACGTGCAGCTGTCGTGCCAGCTGCTGCAACGCCACGAGGGCGTGTTCGTCGACAGCTTCTTCCACAAGGTGCTCGACGAGGTCCGCTGGGCCGGCCGCATGGGCCCGGAACGCGCGCGCCCCCTGTGCGACGGCCTGGCCCGCTCGGTGCTGTGGGCCGGCCTGTCGCAGGACTCCGACGAGCTCATCGAACGCACGATGCGCGAGGTCGGCGCCAACTACAAGCGCCAGGGCGTCCCCGACGAGTGGTACCGCGAGCTGGGCAAGTCGCTGCTGTTCGCGGTGCGGCAGATGCACCCCAGCGACTGGGGTTCGCTGCTCAGCTCGGACTGGGTCGCGTACTACATGTGGCTCAGCGAGTTCATCCGCCTCGGGGCTCTGGACGCGCCGGCGGAGGACACGAGCTCCGAGGGCGCGGGCGCCGCCACGGGCACGGGCGGCACCCCAGGCGCGGGAGGCACCCCAGGCACGGGCGGCACCGGGTCGGCCGCTTCGTCCGCCGTCGTCCGCATCGAGTCGCTCGGCGACGTCGTCTCCCTGCTCCGCTCCCGCTACTTCCCCGACAACGAGCGCGCCCTGACCACGATCTGCACCCGCGTCGCCCTCCGCACCGGCACCGACCTGCGCAACCCCCGCCCGGACCAGTACGCGGACCCGGTGGCGATCTCCAACGTGCTCAGCACCCTGCTCGTCCTCGGCTACTCTCTTCAATCGTTCTCCATCGAGGACGCGTCAGAGCCCGAACCCGCTGACGCCGAAGGCCAGGACACCCCGGCCGCGTCCGCGGGCAGCGGCAGCATCATCGGCCGTTCCCGCGCCCTGCGCCGCCGGGTCTCCCGCATCTTCGGCGTCAGCCGGAGCACCCCCGGAGGAGAGCGATGAGCACCGGCCCCACCACCACCACAGAGGTGGTCCGCGTCCACGCGTCGGGCCCGGCCGCCCAAGCCGTCGCCACCCTGCTGGCCGCCCTCGACCAGGGCCTGGCAGGACGCCCGGCGGCGGCCGTCCTGTTCTTCGCCTCCAGCGCGTACGACCCCGCGCACCTCGCCCCCGCCATCTCCGGCCACTTCCCCACCGCCGCCGTGATCGGCTGCTCCACCGCCGGGGAATTCACCGACCAGTCCAACGGCACCGGCGGCGTCTCGGCGGTGGCGCTCCCCCACGGCCTCCTCCGCACCGCCACCGCCGCCCTCGGCCACCTCGACCCCGACCCGAGCGAGGGCACGGCCGCCGCCGTCCGCGACCTCGAACACCGCCTCGGCGCCCAACTCCGCACCCTGGACCCGGACCGCCACCTCGGCCTCATCCTCGTCGACGGCATGCACGGCTCCGAGGAGCAGGTCAACGACATGCTCGGGAACACCGCACCCCTGCTCGGCTTCGTCGGCGGCTCGGCGGGCGACGACTTCACCTTCCGCACCACGTGGGTCAGCGTCGGAGCCCAGTACTCGCACCACGGCGTGGCGCTGATGCTGTGCGAGAGCGCGGTCCCGTTCCAGGTCGTGAAGAGCTGCTCCTTCACCCCCACCGGCCGCACCCTCGAAGTCACCGAAGCCGACGTCGAGAACCGCACCGTCTACGAATTCGACAACCGCCCGGCCGTCACGGCCTACGCCGAGGCGATAGGCGCCGACCCCACCACCCTCAGCGCCGAGAACTGGATGGAACACCCGGTCGGCCTCATGATCGACGGACAACCCTGGATCCGCAGCCCACAACAGGTCCTCCCCGACGGCGGCCTCCGCTTCTACTGCCAGATCCACCCCGGCATGCGCGTGGAGATCATGCGCTCCACCGACCTCCTCGCCGAAACCTCCGCGGCACTGCACGCCGCACGCACGACGCTCGGCGGCGACGTCGCGGGCGCGGTGCTGTTCAACTGCTGCCTGCGCCGCCTGGAGATGGACGCGAAGGATCTGTCGGACAAGTTCCCGTCAGCGCTCGCCGGGATTCCGGCGGCGGGGTTCCACACTTATGGGGAGAGTTGGTTCGGTCATGTGAACCAGACGCTGACGGGAGTGGTCTTCGGCCCAGTATCCTGATTCCCCACTGAGCCGCCGCGTACGGGGGCTGGCCGCCGAGTGTGGAGGTATCAATGTCCGAAAAGGTCCTGCGTCCGACAGGCACGCCGGCGCCGGCCACCGTGATCGACACGTCGGTCGCGCACATCGCGCGGGTCTACGACTACTTTCTCGGTGGCAAGGACAACTTTCCGGCGGACCGGGAGGCCGCGGCGCGCATCCTCAAGGGGAATCCCGGCATGCGGGACACGTGCCGGGAGCAGCGCGAGTACCTTCGTCGTGCGGTGCGCTTCCTGACCAACGCCGGCATCCGCCAGTTCATCGACATCGGCACCGGCCTGCCCACGCAGGAGAACACGCACGAGGTCGCGCAGGCCATAGCGCCCGACGCCCGTGTCGCCTATATCGACAACGACCCCATCGTGCTGGCGCATGCCCGCGTGCTGATGGCCGACCAGGATCACGGCCGGACCGTCTTCATCCACGCCGACGCGCGCGACCCCGACGCGCTGCTCGCCGACCAGACGCTGCGCACCGTCATCGACTTCAGCCAGCCGGTCGGGGTGCTGCTCATCGGCATCCTGCACTTCATGCCCGACCACGATCGCCCCGGCGAGCTGATCAGCGGTCTTCTGAAGGCCGTGCCGGACGGGTCCTTCCTCGCGATCAGCCATGGCACGCCGGACTACGCGCCCGAGGTGGGCGGCGCGGTGCAGGCGGCGTACCAGGCCTCGTCGATGCCGTGCCGGGTGCGGACGGCGGACGAGGTGATGGGGCTGCTGGAGGGCGTCGAGCTGGTCGACCCGGGGCTGGTGCTGCTCGCCGAGTGGCGGCCGGACGGCCCGGTGCCGGCCAACCGGCAGAAGATCACGTACGCGGCGGTGGGGCGCAAGCTCTGACCGGACACTGAGCCCGCACCCGGAATCCGCCTGCTTCGGGGGGCGCCTCGATCCCGGCTTCGTGCGCCCTCGCGATGACGGCGACGAGCTCGGCGCGCACCACGAGTCCGTCAACGGGATCGGCGTCGCGCCCGACGACGCGCCGCTGACCGCCACCGGGCTGTCGAGCGGGCACGACGCGGGGATCGAGAAGGCGCTCGCCGTGCTGCGCTGACCGGGCCGCGCCCACCGCAGCAGCGGTCCTGGTGTACTCGTATGCCCGGAGGGCGAATACATCAGGACTTTCCGCACTCAGCGCGCGCCGCCCGCGTTATCACCATCAACACCTTTACTGTTGGTCGATGACCTCCCACCGCAAAGCTCCGGCACACCTCCTCCCCATCAGCGGCGTCCTGATGTGCGCGGCGGCGTGCCTCCTCCTCGTCCAGTGGACCTCCGCCGCCCTGGCACCCCGCAGCCGGATCGCCCTCACCTACAAAGTGGGCCAGCCGATCGGTGCACCGTCACCGTCTCAAGCACCAGCACCGTCACCGTCTCAAGCCCCGGCTCCGACTCCGCGTCCGGCCGTCACCGTGGCGCCGGGGCCCGCACCAGGCCTCACTCCGCCGCCGTATCCGGCGACGGCACCAGGGCTCAGTCGCGCTCCGGCTCCGGCAGCGGCTCCAGCCGGCGGGCCCCCGGCCCGTCCTGCGCCAGCGCGTCCGACGGGTTGATCAACCGGCACCGGCTCATCGAGACGCACCCGCATCCGATGCAGCCGGCCAGGTCGGCCTGCAGCCGCTCCAGGGCGGCCCGCCGCAGCTCGAGGTCCGCCGACCAGCGCCGGGCGATGCGGTCCCACTCCCGCCGCGTCGGGCGGCGGGAGTGGGGCAGGTCGCGGAAGACCTCGGCGACGTCGTGGAGCGGGATGCCCAGCCGCTTGGCCACCTGGATGAGGGAGATGCGGCGGAGCATATGCCGGGCGTAGCGGCGCTGGTTGCCGGCGGTGCGCGTGCTGAAGATGAGGCCCTGGGCCTCGTAGAAGTGCAGCGCGCTCACCGCCACGCCGGTGCGGCGGGCGACCTCGCCGACCGTCATCAGATCCGCCGGATTGAGCTTGGCGGGCGGGCTGTCGGGCACCGGATCTCCTGGTTCGCCGGCTTGACCTCAAGTTCACTTGAGGTCTTAGCGTAGCGGACATGATGCAGGACGGCATATCAGACAACGAAGGCACGAACCCGGAGTCCACGGCGCGCGTCCTCGGCACGATGGTCGTGCTCGCCGGCGCGGTGGCGGTGTTCGCGACCGACAACTACGTCACGGCCAGCCTGCTGCCGTCGGTGCTGTCCGACGTCGGCGGGGAGCGGTACTTCGCGTGGACCGCGACGGCGTTCCTGGTCAGCAGCGTGTTCGCGGCGCTGCTGATCAGCAAGGTCCTGACCCGCTTCGCCACCCGCGGCGCGGTGCTGATCGGGCTCACGGTGTTCGGCGTGGGGACGGCGCTGTGCGCGCTGAGCCCGTCGATCTGGGTGCTGCTGGCCGGGCGCCTCGTGCAGGGGCTCGGCGGCGGGCTCATGTCGGGGGTGTCACTGGCGGCGATGCGGATGGTGCTGCCCGAGCGGCTGTGGGGGCGGATGCTCGCGGTCATCTCGCTGATGTGGGCGGTGGGGAACGTCGCGGGGCCCGCGCTCGGCGGCGTCTTCGCCGAGCTGCACGCCTGGCGCTGGGGGTTCGGTGTGATGGTGGCCGCCAGCGTGGTGATCGGGCTGGTCGCGGTGCGGAGTCTGCCCGCGGGCGGCGAGACCGGGCAGGCTCGCGATCAGCCTGCTGACGGCGCCGCCGCCGAGCCGTGGCCGGCCGGCAGCCTCGTCCTCGTCACGGTGGGCGCGGCGGCGGTGAGCCTGGCGGGCATCGTGCCGAAGGGCGCCGCCACGGGCGCGATGATCGCCTTGGGCGCGGCGCTGATCGCCGCGTTCCTGCGGCACGAGCGGCATGCCACCGACCGCATCCTCCCGGCGCTGACCTACGCGCGCGGCAGCCGTCTGCGCTGGTACTACCTCGGCATCGCGGGTCTGACGATCGGCGTCACCGCCGAGACCTTCATCCCGCTGTTCGGCCAGCGGCTGGCGGGGCTGACGCCGCTGAGCGCCGGGTTCCTCGGCGCGGCGCTGTCGATGGGCTGGTCGGCGGCGCAGCTCGCGACCAGCCGGATCACCGGCGAGGCGGCGGTGCGGCGGTTCCGGGTGGCGGCGCCGGCGGTGGTCGCGGTGGGACTGGCCCTGACCGCGGCGGGCCAGCACGCGCACGCCGGCGGCGGGGCCGTCGCGCTGTGGGTGGTGACGTTGGCCGTCACGGGGGCCGGGATCGGGATGGGCTTCGCACGGTTCGCGTTCCCGGTGATGAGCAGCATCGAGGACGCGGCCGAGGCGACGAAGGCGGCCGCGGGACTGAACGTGGTGCAGGTGATCGCGGGCACGTTCGGGTCGGCGCTGGGAGGTGTGCTGGTGAACGTCGGGGCGCCTTCGGACCAGGACTCCGCCCGGCTGCTGTACGGCGGGCTGGCGGTGCTGGCGCTGGTCGGCCTGGCCGCCGGGATCCGGACGGCGTCGCGGTCCGGGAGCAGTGTGGTGGGTACCGCGGCCGCGGAACCGGCCGCCGAGGTGGCAGCCGCCGAGTCGGTGCCCGCCGCGGCCTGATCGAAAACCCTTATACAACCGGCTCCCCCGCCATCATCATTGACCCCATGTTCCCGACGACCCACGCGCCGATCACCGCAGGCATCGCCCTGCCGGTGACGGCTGCCGTCGTCGCGGACGTCGCAGCATTCGCAGCACTCCCCTTCGCCGCGTTCACCGGCGTCCGAAGCTGACCCTCCCCGCCCAGGCGGGAACCGAGCGGGGAGGGTGGCCCGCTTCCGGTTCTCGTTTCCAGCTTCGTTCCGTTCCAGCTTCAGGGGATCGATCCACCATGTCCAAGCAGCAGTTCGCGCGCACCAAGCCGCACCTCAACATCGGCACGATGGGCCACGTCGACCACGGCAAGACCACCCTGACCGCCGCCATCACCAAGGTCCTGGCCGAGCGGCGGGGCGGCAGCAACCGCTACGTCGCCTTCGACCGGATCGACCGGGCGCCGGAGGAGGTCAGCCGCGGGATCACGATCAACATCGCGCACGTCGAGTACGAGACCGAGCACCGGCACTACGCGCACGTCGACATGCCCGGCCACGCCGACTACGTGAAGAACATGATCACCGGCGCCGCGCAGGTGGACGGCGCGATCCTGGTGGTGTCGGCGCAGGACGGGGCGATGCCGCAGACGCGCGAGCACATCCTGCTGGCCCGCCAGGTCGGCGTCCCGCACGTGGTGGTCGCGCTCAACAAGGCGGACCTGGTCGAGGACGAGGAGCTGCTGGACCTGGTGGAGCTGGAGATCAGGGAGCTGCTGACCGCGCAGGGCTTCCCCGGCGACGAGGCGGCCGTGGTGCGGGTGTCCGGGCTGCGGGCGCTGGAGGGCGACCCGCTGTGGACGCAGCGGATCCTGGACCTGCTGGCGGCCGTGGACACCACGGTCCCGGACCCGGTCCGGGACCTGGCGTCCCCGTTCCTGATGCCGGTGGAGAACGTGCTGACCATCACCGGCCGCGGCACGGTGGTCACCGGCGCGGTCGAGCGCGGCACCCTGGCCCTCGGCTCCCCGATCGAGGTCACCGGCCACGGTGAGTCCTTCACCGCGGTCGTCACCGGCATCGAGACCTTCGGCCGGACGATGGACGCGGCCCAGGCCGGCGACAACGCGGCGCTGCTGCTGCGCGGCGTCCGCCGGGAGCAGATCCGCCGCGGCCAGGTCCTCGCCGCCCCGCGCAGCATCCGCCCCCACCGGCGGTTCCGCGCGGAGGTGTACGTGCTGTCGGCGGCCGAGGGCGGCCGCCACACCGGCTTCGGCGCGGGCTACCGACCGCAGTTCCACTTCCGGACCACGGACGTGGTCGGCGCGGTCGAGCTGCCCGACGGCGGCCAGGCGCTGCCCGGCGACCGCGTCACGATGACGGTCGAGCTCGGCCACGGCGTGGCGATGGAGCCCGGGCTCGGGTTCGCCATCCGGGAGGGCGGGCGGACGGTCGGGGCCGGGACGGTGCTGGAGCTGGTGGAGGCGGAGTAGCCACCGTTTCGGGGAACTGAGGTGACGCGCGGTGAGGTCGTCCGTCGAGGGCGGCCTCACCGCGTCGTCATGGAGAGGTCAGTCCTCGGCGTTCCCGGACCCAGAGTTCGATGTCCGGGTCCCGGCTTCGGGCAGGATCAGCGAGCAGCTGCTCGATGCGCGCCGGATCGGCGACGTCCACGGTGAGAATGAGCTCTCGGTCCGGGTCGGAACCCAGCGCCCGCCGGGTCGCGAAGGTCGGCGTTGTGAGCTCCGCCAACGCGTTCTCCATATCCAGGAGCCAGCGCATCCGCGGGAACGCCTCCTCGGTCAGGCGCTGTGCGAGGGCCGTCCCGCAGGCGTCGAGGCCGTCGAGATCGTCGAGGGCCCACCGTCGCCTGAAGGCGTAGGGAGGCGTCTCGTCCGGCCGGAACGACCACTCGTTCGGCGGCATGAGATAGGCGTTCAGGAAGATGCCGGCCCGATCCGGTTCCTTGCGTTCCAAGAGGTATGGATGCAGCGAGCCGGAGAACTCCCAATACGAAAGTGGGAGTAGTGCGTAGCCGACCTCGAAATAGACGCCCGCCGGGGAGATGTTAAAGGTGTTGAAGTAGAGCAAGGTATGCGAATGCGGGCCCTTCAGGCGGAAGTAGCGTCCCGTCCGGAGATACCTTCCTGCTTCGCCGCTGGCGCGACGTGCTTCCTGATGATGGCATCAAGTGGCGCGACCATCTCCGACGTTCTTCCCCCGCTTCAGACACAGCACCGTAGCCAGTGCCGCCAATCCCGTCGCCACACCGAACACCACGATCAGCCCCTGGTGGAAGGGCCCTGACAGCAAGTGTGGGAAGAACTCACGTCCGGTCAGCGTACTCGTCGCCGACGGAGTCAACGTGTTGAGCACACCGCCGGCGGACAGCAGGTGCTCGACCGGGTTCACGCCGAGCACGGCCGCGAACAGTGACGACACCGGTGGCAGCTGCGCCACCTGCGCGGCCGCGTGCGCCGAGACGCCTTGTGCCTGAAGTCCTGCGCTGAGGGTGTGGGGAAGGCTGCCGGCCAGGCCGGCGATCATCAGTGAGAAGAACACGCCGATCGAGACCGCGGTGCCCGAGTTCTGGAACGTGGCACGCATCCCGGAGGCGGCGCCGCGGCGTTCGGCCGGGACGCTGCTCATGATGGAGGACGAGTTCGGGGCGGCGAACATGCCGCTACCGATGCCGTTGGCGGCGATCAGGGCGGCGAAGGCCCAGTAGGGGAAGTCGACGGGGAGCAGAATCAGGCCTATGAAGCTGGCGCCGAAGACCGTGGTGCCGGCGATGGCCAGGCCGCGGGAGCCGAAGCGGTCGGACAGGTGGCCGGACACCGGGCCTGATATCAGGAATCCGACGGTCAGCGGGAGCAGGAAGATGCCCGCCCACAGTGGCGTGTCCGCGTAGTCGTAGCCGTGCAGGGGCAGCCAGATGCCCTGGAGCCAGATGATGAGGATGAACTGCAGGCCGCCGCGTGCCACCGACACCGCGAGCGCCGCCGCGTTGCCGACGGTGAAGTCGCGGATGCGGAACAGGGACAGGTCGAACATCGGCTCGGCGGTGCGGGTCTCGATCACCCAGAACGCGGCGAGCATGGCCGCGCCGCCGCCGAGCAGCACCATCACGGACGGGTCGGACCAGCCCATGGCGTGGCCGTGGTAGGGCTGCAGGCCCTGGGTGACGCCGATCAGCACGCCGCCGAGACCCAGGGCGAAGGTGACGTTGCCCCACCAGTCGATCCGCCCGCCGGTGGCCCGGCTGGTCTCGCGCAGCCGCCGGTAGGCCCAGTACGTGCCGAACACGCCGACCGGCACGTTCACCCAGAACACCGCGCGCCAGTCCCAGGCCGAGAGCAGCCCGCCGGCCACCAGCCCGATGAACATCCCGGCCAGGGCCGCGACCTGGTTGAGGCCCAGGGCGAAGCCGCGGCGGTCGGGCGGGAAGGCGTCGGTGAGGATCGCGGCGGAGTTGGCCATCAGCATCGCGCCGCCGACGGCCTGCAGCAGCCGCCAGCCGATCAGCCAGTCCGCGCCGTGCGTGCCGACGAAGGGGTCGAAGGACAGCAGCACGGAGGCGATGGTGAACACCATGAACCCGGCGTTGTAGATGCGCACGCGGCCGTACATGTCGCCGAGCCGGCCCAGGGAGACCACGAACACCGCCTGCACCAGCCGGTAGCCCATGATCATCCACAGCAGGTAGACGATGTTCCCGGGGGCCAGCGGGTCCAGGTGGATGCCGCGGAAGATCGGCGGCAGGGCGATCAGCACGATCGACCCGTCCAGCGCCGACATGAACATGGCAGCGGTGGTGTTGGTCAGCGCCACCCACTGGTAACGCCTGTCCGCCTCCGCCTGGACGGCGGTCGCGACCGCCATCAGATCTTCTCCGCGAGGCGCTGAATCAGCGGCGCGGCCTCGGCCAGCGTCCGCAGCTCCTCCGCCGTGAACCCGTCGGCGAGCGCGTCGGCGATCAGCCGGGCCCGGGCGCTGCGCTTGAGCCGCAGCATCTCGCGCCCGGCGTCGGTCAGCGACGTCACCGAGCGCCGCCGGTCCGCCTCGTCCCGCCGCCGCTCGACCAGGCCCTTGTCCTCCAGCACGCCGAGCGTGATGCCCATCGCCTGCGGGCTGATCTGCTCGATCCGGGCCAGTTCGGCCGCGGTCGCCGGGCCGCCGCGGTCCAGCCGGCCGAGCGCCGAGCGCTCCGGGAGGGTGAGCTCGCCGGGGGCCGGGGACTGGCGCATGCGCCGCACCATCAGCGAGATCGCGCCGAAGAGGGAGGTGGAGATGTCGTCAAGCCCGCGTGCGCCCATATAGCCAACCTAGATTGATAAACCTGGGTTGGCAATCGCGGTTGCCGATCAGCCTGAGGCGTCGTCCAGCCGCAGCCGCGTCGTGATCCGGTACCGGTCGCCGCGATAGACGGAGTGCACGAACTCGACGACCCTGCCGACGGAGTCCTTCGTCGTGCGCTCGATCTGGAGCAGGGGGGCGTAGACGTCCACGTCGAGCAGCTCGGCCTGCTCGGGATTGGCGACCGTGGGCTCCATGGTCTGCACGGCCTCGCTCACCACGATGCCGTGCCGGTCGCGCAGTAGGTGATAGAAGTTGCCGGACTCCATATCCGCGGGGCCCAGGCCCGGGACGAGCGCCGCGGGGACGTCGATCCGCTCGATCGCCATCGGCTCCTCCTCGACGACGCGCACGCGCACGATCCGCAGGATCGGCTCATCGAGGGGAACGGCGAAGCGGGTGGCGCGGGAGGCCCCGGCCGCCGACGTCCTGAACGACACGACCTGGCTGGTCCACACGCCCTCGGCGGACGGCGCGGCCAGCGCGGTGGCCGGGTCGCCGGTCAGCGCCTGGTCGATCTTGCGGGGGTTGGTGAACGTGCCGCGGCCCTGGTGGCGGACCAGGTGGCCGGAGTCGACCAGCTCCTGCAGCGCCGCGCGCACCGTCGGGCGCGAGACGCCCAGGGCCGCGGCCATGTCGCGTTCGGAGTCCAGGCTGGTGCCCGGCGCGGCGGCGTCGATCAGCTGCAGCACATGGTCCCGCACCCGGTCGCGTTTGGCCGTGGCCACCTTGCGGGCCGGGCGTGTCTGGCTGCCTGTCACATCGGATGATTCTGCCAGGTCCGGTCGCCCGAAATCTGCTCGGCGCCGGCGCGCGCAGGGCGGTGCGGCCCGGTCTCAGGGCGGGCCGCACCGCCGGTCGGAGGGGAATCAGCTGGTGGGAACGGTGTCCTTGAAGTGCGTCCCCCCGCTGTAGTAGCCGTCGACCGCGGCCTGCACGTCGGACGGCGACTGCGCGACGCCCTTCGCGAAGTACACCCAGTTCACCTTCTCGTCCCAGGTCCGGGCACCGGTGAACGGCAGGTCGATGAACCACTCGTTGAAGTCGATGGTCATCGCCTGGCGCGGGTAGTACTTGCCGGTGCTGGAGAACACCTGCTTGCCGTCGATGAAGTAGGTGACGGTACCGCCGTAGACGGTGGCGACCAGCGTGTGCCAGCCCTGCAGGCTCCCGGTGGTGTCGGTGGTGACCCGGTCCATGGCGTCGGCGCTGTACCAGGTGGTCGTGTACATCGACTGCGCAGGGCCGCCCCAGCCGCCGTTCGGCAGGTACTCGAAGTCGTCCTCGCTGTAGAGCGAGTTGTCCGGGGTGATGGTGTAGAAGGTCTCGTTGACGTGGTCCCCGTTCGCGCCGGTGGACGGGGCGTCGTTGAAGTAGACGCGCGCGGCGTAGGTGCCCTCGAAGAACTTCTGCTGCGTGGTGTCGATCTCGGCCTGCTTGGTCCCGGCGGTGGTGCCGTCGGTGGACGCCTTCAGGTTCATGACGTGCCCGCCCTCGGCCGTGGCGTCGGCCGGGAAGGTGAACGCGTCGGCGGCCCAGGTGTTCTGCACGCCCGGCCCACCGGAGCCGGTGCGGATCGCCCAGCCGTGCGCGGCCAGGTTCGGGTCGGCCGGGCCGGTGTACGAGAAGTCGTCGAACAGCACCCCGGACGGGTTGCCGCCGCCGGTGCTCGGCGTGGTCGAGGGGGTCGTGCTCGGCGTCGTGGACGGGCTCGTGGGGTTCCCGCCGGGCGCCGTGCCGGAGACGATCGCCCCGTCCACCGCGAGGGTGATCGTGCTCGACGGTCCGTACGAGGTCTGCGACGCGTCGAACGAGTAGTCGTTCCCCTGGTTCACCGGGGCCCAGCCCGCGGCGTTCAGCCGCAGCTGGAGGTCGCCGGTCGAGGCCCCGGGCGCCAGGGTGCCGCCGGTGAACCCGACTTCCAGGTAGTGGTCGGCGGTCGCGGTCGGCGAGGCGAGGGTGCCGACGGTTCCGGTGACGTTCCCGCAGCCCAGTTGCGCCCACTCGCAGGCGAACTGGTACGACGGCGCGGAGTCGGCGGTGAAGTAGTACCGGATCTTCACGGTCGCCAGGCTGAGCGTGGAGCCACCGGTGTTGGTGACGGTGAGCCAGGGCTCGATCATGTCCGATCCGGTGGATCCGACGTGGTACGCCAGCGTGGCCGGAGCGCCGCCGGCGTGCGCCGCCGTGGAGAACACGGCGGCGGTCAGGCCGCAGGCGCCGGCCAGGCTCGCGGCGGCGAACGCGGCCACGGAGCGGCGGCCGGCGGGAGTGGGGGTGTGGGGCATGGTGGGAACTCCTTGTTGACCATAGGTAACTTTTTGGAGTGCTGGCGTTCAGGATGCGAACGAGCCATTGGTCTGTCAAGAGGCGATGCCACCTCGCCAGGTAGAGCCACTACACAGCCATTCGCCGCGATCACTCTTGACCTCTGGCCAATTCTGGACGGGGCGTTGACATGACCAATGGACAAGTGCAAGAGTCCCGTCGCACGATCAGCGTTCCGCCCTCCGCATCCCTCTGGACCTCTCGAAGACGAGGATCATCATGCGTATCCGCATTCCGGCCGGACTGGCCGCGGGCATCGTGCTCGCGCTCGGCGCCACGGCCTGTTCCAGCAGCACCAGCTCCGGACCCACGGGCACCTCGACCCCCGCCTCCGGCGGCAACGCCGGCAAGACCCTGACCGTCTGGTACATGGACGGCGACCTGTCCGACGCCGCGGTCAAGGCGATCAACGACAAGTTCACGGCGCTGACCGGAGCGCAGGTGAAGGTCCAGATCCAGCAGTGGGACGGGATCAACACCAAGGTCGCCACCGCGCTGGCCCAGGACAACCCGCCGGACGTGCTGGAGATCGGCAACACCGACGTCCCGCTGTTCGCCGCCAGCGGCGGCCTGTCCGACATCACCTCGGCCCTTCCCGACCTCCAGGCCGGCGGCCAGCACTGGCTGCCGGGGCTCGAGGGCCCGGCCACGGTCGGCGGCAAGAGCTTCGGCGCGCCGCTGTTCGCCGGCAACCGCGCGGTGATCTACAACAAGAAGATCTGGGCCGCCGCCGGCATCACCGCACCGCCGACGACCTTCGCGCAGCTGACAGCCGACCTGGACGCCGTCAAGGCCAAGAACACCGCGCCGGACTTCTCAGCGTTCTACTTCCCCGGCAAGTACTGGCACGGCGCGCTTCAGTTCGTCTGGGACGCCGGCGGCCAGCTGGCGGCCCAGTCCGGCGGCAAGTGGACCGGAACGCTGGAGTCCGCCGAGGCCCAGAAGGGACTGACGGCTTGGAAGGACTTCGTCGGCAAGTACTCCTCAGCGGCCTCCCGCGACGTCGAGACCACCGCGCCGGACTTCAACACCCTGTTCGCCCAGGGCAAGGCCGGGGCGATCCTGAACTCCAGCATCAACTCCATCCTGAAGGTCGGCCCGTCGCTGAAGGACCAGATCGGCACCTTCCCGTTCCCGAGCGCGACCGACGGCCGGACCCAGCCGGTGTTCCTCGGCGGCTCGGACCTGGCGATCGCCGCCAAGAGCAAGAATCAGTCGCTGGCACTGGCCTACCTGAAGGCCGCCACCGACCCCGCCGTCCAGGCCTCGGCGATCGTCGGCATCGACCACTGGATCCCGGCCTCGACCGAGGTGATCGACCAGACCATCGGTTCCCTTCCGGCCACCTCCCAGGCCTTCTTCACCGCCGCCAAGACCTCGGTGCCGACCCCGGCGGTGGCCGGCTGGGCGACCGTCGAGTCGGACAAGTCGATCGACGACTTCTTCGCGGACATCGCCACCGGACGGAAGTCGCCGGCCGAGGCCGCCAAGTCGCTGGATGCGCACTTGGACCAGGCGTTGAACGCGCCGGTGAGCTGAGGGGCTGTCCTGTGCCGGACCCGATGGCCTACTCCTACGAATGATGAGGAACCGCTCCTTGAACGCGATACCCACCTCCGCACCCGGGCGCCGCGGCACGGCGCCGCCCAGGCGCGTCGCGCCCGGACCACCCGGACCCCCCGCCGCACGCCGCCCGCGCCGCACGCCCCAGCCCTACATCCTGCTGGCCCCGGCGCTCGTGCTGCTGGCCGTGGTCGTCGGCTATCCGCTGGTCCGGCTCGGCGTCATCTCCACCCAGGGTTTCGGTCTCCGGACGCTGATCACCGGGCGGACCAGCTCGGTCGGTGCCGCCAACTACACCGCGATCCTGCACGACGCGCAGCTGGCGCCGATCCTGCTGCGGACCGTGGTCTTCGCCGCGACGCTGGTGGCCGGGACCGTCGCGGTCGGGCTCGGCGCGGCGTTGATGATGGTCGCCGTGGGTCGCCGGCTGCGCTCGGCGATGATGCTCGCGCTGCTCGGCGCCTGGGCGATGCCGACGGTCGCCTCCACGCTGGTCTGGCAGTGGCTGTTCCAGCCCACCTACGGTGTCGTGAACTGGCTGCTGACGCAGCTGCGGGTGTTCGGCGACTACCGGCAGCACGACTTCCTGGCGCATCCGGTCTCCGGGTTCGTGGTGGTCTGGCTGCTGGTGGTGTGGATATCCGTGCCCTTCGTCGCGTTGACGCTGTACGCCGGCCTGACCCAGATCCCCGGCGAGTACCACGAGGCCGCCGCGATCGACGGCGCCGGGTACTGGCGGCGGGTGCGGACCGTGACGCTGCCGTTCCTGCGGCCGGTGCTGATGCTGGTCACGGTGATGTCGGTGATCTGGGACTTCAACGTCTTCAACCAGATCTGGATCCTGACCAAGGGCGGGCCGGACGGCGGGACCACCACCATCGCGATCTGGTCGTTCACCAAGGCCTTCGCCTCCCAGTCCTATGGTCAGGGTGCTGCGATCGCCGTGTTCTCGGTGGTGCTGCTGGCGGTGCTTGCCGGCTGGTGGGTGCGGCGGCTGGTCGTGGCCGGGGAGGAGGCATGAGGACCTCGCGCCGGGCCCGGATGCTGCTGAACGGCGCGGGCATGCTGTTCGCCGTCGTCTGGGCGTTCCCCGTCTACTGGATGGTCACCACGGCCTTCAAGCCGCAGCACGACATCCTCACGTCCACGCCGCACTTCCTGCCGTTCCCCCTGACGCTGGCCAACTTCGCCGACGCCGTGCGCAAGCCGCACTTCGGCGCTTACGTCGTCAACAGCCTGGCGGTCACGCTGACCGTGGTGGCCGTGGCCACCGCCGTCGGGTTCCTGGCCGCGCTGGCGCTGGCGCGGTTCCGGTTCGTGGGGCGGCGCGCGATCCTCGTCACGATCCTGGCGATCCAGATGATCCCGGCGCCGGCGCTGGTGATCCCGCTGTTCCTGACCATGAAGAGCATGCACCTGCTGAACAACCTGCTCTCGCTGGGGCTCACCTACACCGCGTTCGTGGTCCCGCTGACCGTGTGGGTGCTGCGCGGGTTCGCGCAGGGCGTCCCGGTCGAGCTGGAGGAGGCGGCGCGGCTCGACGGGGCCGGTCCCGCGCAAGTGATCCGGCACGTCATGCTGCCGCTGCTGGCGCCGGGGATCATCGCCACGTCGATCTTCGCGTTCATCACCGCGTGGAACGACTACGTGTACGCGTACGTGATGATGAAGGACGACGCGCACTACACGCTGCCGGTCTGGCTGGCGACGTTCTCCACCAACACCGGCACCGACTACGCGGGCCTGATCGCCGGCTCGACGCTGTTCGCGCTGCCCGCCGTGGCGTTCTTCATGATCGCGCAGACCAAGCTGACCGCCGGGATGACCGCCGGCGCCGTCAAGGGCTGACAGAGAGGCACCTTGTGATCATCCCCCGCCCCGCCGAGTACACCGCGCTGCCGGGAGAGTTCGTTCTGGGACCGGCGTTGAATCTGCTGGCCGGTCCCGGTGCGCAGCGCGCCGGCGCGTTGCTGGCCGAGTATCTGGGCGCTGACAGAGTGCGGGCGGCTGTCGGTCCGCCGGTGATCCTGCGCGTGGACGCCGATGCGCACGAGCATCCGCAAGGGTACGAGCTGGTGGTCGAGCCGGAACAGGTGACGTTGGCGGCGCCGAGTGAAGCAGGGCTCTTCAATGGGGTGCAGACACTGCGGCAGCTGCTGCCTCCCGAGGCGCTGGATCCGGAGACGGCGACGCCGGAATCCTGGCGCTGGCCGGCCTGCCGCGTGCGGGACGCGCCGCGGCTGGCGTGGCGCGGCATGATGCTCGACACGGCGCGGCACTTCATGCCGATCGGCTTCCTGCACCGGTTCGTGGACGAGCTGGCCCTGCACAAACTCAATGTCCTGCATCTCCACCTCACCGACGACCAGGGGTGGCGGATCGAGATCGAGGGCCTGCCGCTGCTCACGGAGATCGGCGCGGTGCGTGCGGAGTCGATGGTGGGCCGGGCCGGGTCGACCGTGTTCGACGGCGTCCCGCACGGTGGTCACTACGCGCGGCACGAGCTGGCCGCGCTGGTGGAACACGCCGAGGCCCGGGGCGTGACGATCGTTCCGGAGATCGGGATGCCGAGCCACACGAGGGCCGCCCTCGCCGCGTATCCGGAGATCGGGAACCGGCCGGATGTGCGGCTGCCGGTGTGGACGTCGTGGGGTGTCAGCGAGGACATCCTCGGGGTGCACGACGCGGCGCTCGAGTTCTGTCGGCAGGTGCTGGCCGAGGTGATGGCGGTCTTCCCTTCGCAGAACATACATATCGGCGGTGACGAGTGCCGGAGCGCGCAGTGGGCGGCCAGCACCGTCGCACGCGACCGGGCTGCGCGGCTCGGCCTGAGCGATGTGTCGCGGTTGCTGGCCTGGTTCCTGAACCAGATGCACGCCTACCTCGCCGACCACGGTCGCCGGGCCGTGTGCTGGAACGACGGCGTCGGCGGCGACCTGGACCAGGCTCTGATCACCACCGCATGGTTGAAGCCCGAACACGCGGCGGAGGCGGCCGCGCGCGGGCACCAGGTCATCATGGCGCCGCACGAGCACACGTATCTGGACTACCGGCAGACCGATCATCCGGACGAGCCGCTCTCGCCGGACGACCGGGTGCTGACCCTGGCCGACGCCTACGCCTTCGACCCGCTGCCGGCCGCACAGGCCGGAGTGCTGGGGGCGCAGGCGCAACTGTGGACGGAATGCGCGCCGACGCCTGAGGTGGTGCGGCACCTGGTGTATCCGCGGCTGTGCGCGTTGGCCGAGGGCGCATGGAGTGACCAGCGGCGTGATCCGGCGGACTTCCGGCACCGGCTGCGGCATCATCTGCGACGGCTGGCGGCTCTCAGGGCTCTGCCGGAGAGCCGTCCGGACGGCTGGGACGACGGCGTCTCGACCGCCGTCCGGAGCCGCTGAACCATGCCCGCGAAACGGGACCTGGTCCGTGCCCACCTGCTCGACTTCGCCGACGGCGCCGAGCCGGGCAGCGCGATCGTCTCCGAGCGGGAGCTGGCCGCGCAGCTCGACGTCTCGCGCCCGACCGTGCGAGCCGCCATCGAGGACCTGGTCGCCGACGGGCACCTGGTCCGGCGGCCCGGGCGGGGGACGTTCACCAGCCCGCGCAAGGTCGTGCAACAGCTGTCGGCCGACGCCTCCAGCCCGCTCGGCGTTCCGCCGGCCGAGGGCGCGTGGAGCAGCAGGGTCGTCGCGCTGCGGGTGCGGCAGGCGGGCGCGGTGCGGGCGGCGCGGTTCGCGATGGGGGTGGGCGACGAGGTCGTCCACGTCACCCGGGTGCGGCTGGTCGACGCGGAGCCGATCGCCATCGAGCGGCTGGAGCTGCCGCGGGCGCTGGTCCCGGGGCTGAGCGCGGCGGATCTGGAGGCGGGCAACTTCTACCAGCTGCTGCGGGAGCGGTACGGGGTGGTGGTCCGCGACGCGGTGCAGACCCTGGAGCCGACGGTGGCCAACCCGCACGAGGCGGAGCTGCTGGACGTCGCGGTCTACTCGCCGCTGCTGCGGATCGAACGGACGACCGCCGACGTGGCCGGGCGGACGGTGGAGTTCACGCAGTCGGTGTATCGGAGCGACCGGTACCGGATCACGTCGAGGCTGCGGTTCGACCACAGCTCGGGCTGAGGCGGAGCCGCGGAGCCGGGAGCCGAGGAATGGCCGCCCACCCGCCTCGCCGCGCACCCGCCTGTCCGCACGACCGCCTGTCCGCACGACTGCCTGGCTGCACGACCGCCTGGCTGCACGACCGCGAGACGGCACGGCCATACGACTGAACGACCAGGTGACAGTACGCCCCCATGACCCATCCGGACCACGCTGATTGAGCCGCCCCCGCCCTCCCGCGATCATGGACGGGGACCGGCCGGCCAGCGGGAGGAACAGGCATGAGCGGCATCGTCGTCGGAGTCGATGACTCCCCCTCCTCCAAGCACGCCCTGCGCTGGGCCGTCGAGGAAGCCCGCCTCCGCAAGGCAGAACTCCACGTCGTCTCCGCCTGGGAGTTCCCCTTCGCCCAGCCCACCTCCCCCGATGACGATCCGCTCCCCGGCGTCCCCTCCCTGGAACAGACCGCCCTCGCCGAACTCGGCACCGCCGTGAGCGAGGCCGGCGGCGATCCGGCCGACCCGGCCGTGATCACCGAGATCGTCCACGGCTCCCCGGCCCGCGTGCTGATCGAGGCCGCGCAGGGCGCCGACCTGCTGGTGGTGGGCTCCCGGGGCCGGGGCGGGTTCTCGGGACTGGTGCTGGGCTCGGTCGGGCGGCAGGTCATCAATCACGCGCCGTGTCCGGTCGTGGTGGTGCGGTGAACGTGGCGAGGGTGAGGACATGAGCATGGTGCAGGGCCACAGCGGGTCGGTCGAGGTCGGGCCGGACACGATCACGATCATGCGGGGCGGGCTGGCCGGGACCCTGATCGGCGGCTCCGGCCCCCGGACCATCCCGTACCGGGCGCTGTCGGCGGTCGCGTTCCAGGACGCGACGCGCGGGACGGACGGCTACCTCGCGTTCGCGTTCGGCGGACGGCCGCTGCCGGCGCCGGCGGATGCCGTGAAGCACCCGAACGCCGTGGTGTTCCGGCACCGGGATCAGGAGGAGTTCGCGCGGCTGTACCAGTACCTGAAGGACGTCGTGGCCTTCAACCTGGCCAACGGCGTCGACGTGGCCGGGGTCTACGCGGGCTCCGGCGACCCCCTGCTGGGAGTGACCGACGCCGAGATGGACGGCGGCGCCGGAACGATCGGCACTGGTGACGGGGAACGTCCGGACATCGACGCCGCGGCCGCTCGGCTGAAATGGACGCTGGGCAGCAAGCGTGAGATCAAGAAGTTGCCGGAGCACCTGATGCCCGGCGAGACGGTCACGTTCATGGCCGCCGGCCACTACAGCAAGGCCCATGGGCTGATCGTGCTGACCGACAAGCGGCTGCTGTTCCTGTGGCACGGGTTCACCGGCTCGCAAATGGTCGACTTCCCGCTGGCGGCGGTGTCGTCGGTGGAGACCAAGACGGGTATGGCGAACGGGACGCTGACGATCTACTCCGCGGGCAAGTCGTCGGAGATCGACCACGTGCTCAACGGGGACCTCAAGTTGTTGGCCGACGCCATCCGCCAGGCGACGACCGGGGCGCGGTCGGGTCCGGCGGCGAGGAGTGCTGCCGCGCCCACGCCGGCTTCGCCTTCGCCGGACGCGGACATCACGCTCGACCCCACTGAGCAGATCCGGAAGCTGGCGGACTTGCACGCCGCCGGGATCCTCACCGACCAGGAGTTCGCGACCAAGAAGGCGGAGTTGCTGGGACGGATCTGACGTTCACCCTCCGAGGAACCACATCGTCTCCCCATCTCCGCCCACGCGAAACAGTTCCCTTGCGAAGCACCAGCAGCCGCCGCTCCTCCGATCGTCCAAACAGAGCAATAGACGCGAAGCCCTCCACGAGTCCATGCCACGATCGAGGAAAATCATCCCCATCGCGAGGGCGCTCAGGCGCCTCAAGCTGAATGGTGAGCGCCGATGCCCAGGAACGCCCAGCACAGTCTCCAGCAGATCGACGATGAGCTGGACGGAAGACTGCAACTGCTGGAGAAGTCTTATGACGCGCTGGCCGAAGTGTACAGAGTTCTCGAGGACAGAGTCGGCCGACTCTTGACCGGCGTCTCGTTTCTCACCGCCGCCGTTCTCGCTCTAGCCGCGCTGAATTCATCACAGTATGCGACGCGCACCTACTATTTGGCCCCATTTCACGTTCCTCTTGCCCTGGCGACAGTGGTGGTGTTCTTGGTGACCGTCGCTTTTGCCGTGATCTTACTCATCTCCGCCATGGCGGGCCCTCTCGGACTACCGATGGTGGCCGGCGAGGAGCAAAAGGCACGCTTAGGCAGTGGCGGATACAAGAAGGATAGCCCGTGCTATGTATTCAAATCATCGCAGCTCGATTACGAAGACATCACTGATCTTGATCGATCCGAGTGGGATAGCAAGTGGTCCGGGTCCCGCCAGCTGCGCGAGTTGAAAAGGAATCGAGAAGAATCCCTGAAGGACGGAATACGCAGCCTGGCGGTGAAGATCTCGTTCAAACACGACAGGAACGCCGAGGCGGTGGTGATGTTGATCTACGCGCTCCTCGCCTTCGCCGGAGCCGTCTTCGTCGTCGCACTGGCGGCGTACCAGTCCGCCCAACCGCCCAGGTTGTCGCCTCTGCCTGTACAGGCATCCTCGCAAGCGCCGGTCGCCAGCGGACAAGCGACCGAGATCACCCTGCGACTCTGGGCGCGACTTGCACTTTCCGTTATATTCGGGACGTACTTCTGGCTGGCGCTCGCGCTTCCCAATAGGAAGGAGCAGCATTACGTTTCTTCGCGGCATCACAGCATGCACGGGTTGATGTGGAGCTCCCTGCAGTTCAAGAAACTACCCACTACGAGTCGCGTGCAGTCGGCCACGGCGCAAGGCGACCCGGTCCAACAGTCCGCAGTGCGCAGATTGCGAGGCGTCTTCTCCGCGGTGACCTTCATCCTGGTTGTGCTCATGTTGATCTATGACAACGGGTGGCCCATATGGGCAAAAGCCGCGGTGATCATCCCGGAGTTGTTGCTGGTCTACGCCTGCATTGCGATCTACGTATCGATCGTGCGACGCAGTAGGCCGTACCGCACACAGCGAGGGCTGGATTTCTATGTGGAGATCGTGGTCGTAATCATGATCTCCATGATGGCGGTCGGGGGCGTCACCAGTGAGCTCAACGGGTGGTACTTCGGGCAGTTCATGGCGGTCTGGCTGGCGTCGCTCGTTCTTCTGGTCGCCGCTTTGCTTCGACCCACGCTCGTCCTCTCGATGAAGCATGCCTATCACCAGGCAAGGAATGTTCCGGCAATGCATTTCGACGGCGTGATCCGAAATCATGGTGAGCACAGGGTCGCCCGATAGTCGGCTCTTCACAACGTGAGGTGCAGCCGGGGACCGAAATGCGCCGGGGCGCCCGTCAAGGATCGGCGCCGGCTCGATGCCGGCGGCGGCGCGTGATGCCGGATGGGCCGTCGGGGATGATGTCGGCGTGGAGTATGTGTCTAGGGTGCCCGGTCCGCCGCTGGACGGGCTGATCGACGACCTCTACTACCTGGAGGGCGCTCCGCCGTACTCTCGGTTGATGCTGCCGGCGGCGCCCGCGCCATTGCTCATCGTCAACCTCGGGGCGCCGTTTCTCATCCGCGCAGGCACCGACGTAGACGCCGTGGAGTACGCCGACGGCTGCGCGGTCACCACTCCCACGCGCGCGTGGGAGTTCAGCTACCCGACCCCGACCCGGTCCGTGGGCGTCCACTTCAGGCCGTGGGGGCTGGCACCGTTCCTTCCGATGCCCGCGGCCGAGTTGTGCGACCGACCTGCGAGGTTGGAGCAGATCTGGGGCCAGCCTGCTATCGCTGAGTTGCGACACCGACTGGCCTTGGCGGACGCACCGCACGAGATGCTGATGGTGCTCGAGGAGGAACTGATGCGACGGCTGCGGGTGATCGACGGTCTTGACCTGGTCCGCCAAATGAGCAGCGCCGTCGCGGCGACAGGCGGGACGGTGCCGATCGGCGACATCGGTGTGGCGGCCCGCGCCAGCAGCACGTATGTGGCGAAACGGTTCAAGGCCGTAGTCGGAGTCACGCCGAAGCGGCTGGCTCGCAGCTACCGCTTCAGCTCCACCGTGTTGGCGCTCGACGTCACTGCACCGATCGACTGGGGAGACGTTGCCGCTGGCGCGGGCTACTTCGACCAGGCCCACTTCGTGCGCGAGTTCCGGGAGTTCACCGGGCTCACGCCGACCCGGTACGCCGAAGTCCGGCGGCGATTCCTGCGCGATCATCCCGACCACGTCCTGGACGGCTGGCCGCTCCCAGCCGATTGATTTCGTACAAGAGCGACAGGTCGCGCCGCACAAGACTTGGGACTCCGGACAGAGGAGGAAGGTGGTGAATCCATGGGAAACGTGGTCATGAACGCGTCGGTTTCGGTGGATGGTCTCATCGCGGATGAGAACGACGATCCCGGTCCGATCTTCGAGTGGCTGGTCAGCGGTGACGTGCCGTTGGACGACGGTGGTGTTCTGAAGGTGTCGCAGGCGTCCTACGACTACGTCCGGCCGTACTGGGACCAGATCGGGGTGACGATCGCCGGCCGCCACGTCTTCGACCTGACCGAGGGCTGGGACGGGACGCCTCCGAGCGGGGTCGACCACGTGGTCATCGTGACGCACCGGCCGGCGCCCGAGGGCTGGGCCCCTGAGGCGCCGTTTCACTTCGTCGACGGCGTCGAGGCGGCCGTGGCCAAGGCCCGGGAGCTTGCGGGTGACCGCATCGTCGAGGTCGCCGCGGGTGACGTCGGTGGGCAGATGCTTGCCGCGGGGCTGGTCGACGAGGTGCGCATGGACGTCGCACCCGTGGTGCTCGGGTCCGGTAAGCGCTACTTCGGATCCGTCGACGTGCAGCACCTGCTGGAAGGCCCAGAGGTGGTTGTTCAGGGCAACCGGGTGCTTCACCTGCGCTATCGGGTGCGTCGTTGACCGATCTGAGTGGGTACGCGAAGAAGCGCGCTGCGACGGTGCCCGGCAGCACGGGCGGCCCGGCGGTCAGCTACGCCACCGCCGATGCCGCAGTGAGGACTCGTTCCGGGGCTTCGCGTGGCACCGGCCGGTCACGGAATGCCCGGACGGAGCGGCGGGTGTCCACGGCTTCGTATACATCCACGATTTTCCACGCTAGATCACCCCGTTGTGGCGTCGACGTCCAGGTCCGGACCGTTGGTGACGCTCCGTGAATCAGTGTTCTCCCATATAGCACCTCGCGCATCCAGTCACGAGGATGACGCCTGACGAGGCGTGGGACACGCTCGCGCACGTCATCGGGAGGATCCATGGGTTCACGGGAAAGGCACGGATCCACGGGGATGTCGAGGCGCCACCGCCTCGCCGCGGGGTTGTCGGTCATCGCGCTCGCGCTCGGCGGCACGTTGGCCGCGCAGACCGCGAAGCCGTCGACGGCGTCGGCGTTCGGCACCATCAACGGCCTGGGGCAGCGCTCCGAGCACGAGCGGATCACGCGCGCCGCGCTGGCGTGCGCGCCGGGGGTGAAGTCCACCGGGGACTGCTTCGAGCCCCGGTCGATGGACCAGCTGGCGGGGCACTCGGGGACGTTCGGGGCGGTGGGGTCGCCGGACCTGGACGAGTTCAACGATCCGGCCGCGCACTGCGACAACGCCGACTACCTGAACGTGGCGGGGTATCCGCAGTCGCGGGCGACGGCCACGGCGAACCTGCTCGCGTGTGTCAACCACCTGCGGCAGCGGTTCGGGCAGGGTGTCGACGGCGCGGCGGGACTCTTCGACAGCAATGGCGACCTGCGCGGCGACCAGGTGGACATCACCTCCGACTGCACCTTCGGGGGCGGGTTCTCCGGGCGGGCCAAGTGCAACGCGATCGAAGGGCTGGGGCGCGCGCTGCACGGCGCCCAGGACTTCTACTCGCACAGCAACTGGGCTGACCAGTCGGATCCGAGCAAGCCGATCAGCATCTCCAACCCGCCCGGGCTGGGGCTGCCGGGGCCGTCGCCGATCCTGGACCTGGCCGGGACGTCCACGCCGGCGATCCCGACCGATCTCACGACCG
This sequence comes from Catenulispora subtropica, assembly GCF_039531675.1. Classification (NCBI taxonomy): domain Bacteria; kingdom Bacillati; phylum Actinomycetota; class Actinomycetes; order Catenulisporales; family Catenulisporaceae; genus Catenulispora; species Catenulispora subtropica. The sequence continues at coordinate 1,930 of NZ_BAAAQM010000033.1, read as the reverse complement.
GGTACTACGCGGGCATCTTCAGCGACAAGTGCCCGGGCAAGAACCGGGTCACCCACGCCTGCATGAACAAGGACGAGGCGCTCATCGACCCGGCCAGCGGCGCCGCCTCCGACCCGAGGACGCCGCGCGGGCAGATCGGCTCCAACGAGCAGGCCGCGGTGTCGGGCGCGATCGCCGAGACGCGGCGGCAGTGGTCCGACTTCAAGACCGCGATCATCAACCGCTACGGCGCCGACCTGGGCAACCGGATGATCCTGGCGATCTGCCAGGACGTCCCGAAGGTCGACCTGGTCTTCGCGATCGACACCACCGGCAGCATGTCGCCCTACATCGACGCGACGGTCACGGCCGCCAACACCATCCTCGACGACCTGTCCGGCAAGGGCACGCCGGCCCGCCTGGCCGACTTCCGCATCGGACTCGTCGACTACAAGGACGTCGACTCGGAGATCCCGGGCTGCCCGCCGGACTACGACGCGGTGGTGGATCTGAACTTCGCGACCAAACGCACCGACATCGTCAACGCCCTGGGCACGCTGCCCGGGAAGGTCGGCGGCGGCTGCGACATCCCCGAGGACGTGCTCTCCGGCGTCCAGACGGCCGTGAACTACCCGTGGCGCAACGGCGTCACGAAGGCCATCGTCACGATGGGCGACGCCCCCGGCCACGACCCCGAGAACCACAGCGGCCTGACCTCCGCCTCGGTGATCGCCGCCGCGAACGCCGTCGATCCGGCCTCGGTCTACCCGATCCTGGTCGGCTACGACACGTCGGCGACCAGCTTCATGACCCACCTGGCGACCGGCACCGGCGGCCAGACCTTCAGCAGCAACGCCCCCGGCGGCGTCGGCGGCGCCCTGGTGGCCGCGATCACGCAGATCACGAACACGCCGCCCGGCGGCGACACCACCCCGCCGACGGTCAAGCTGACCTTCCCGACCGCGCCCGGCTCGCAGGAAGGCGTCTTCAACGCCTCCCAGACGCCGGTCACCGGAACGGTGACCGCCACCGATCCCTCCGGGGTGCGGGCGATCGACTGCACCGACGGCCTCGGCGGCCTGGCCGAGGGGCCGATGACCGTCGACGCGACCGGCAAGGCCACCCGCACCCTGAGCGTCACCGGCGACGGCCAGCACATCGTCGTGTGCGGCGCGACCGACGACTCTCCGGCGCGGAACACCGGCGCCGCCGACGGCTCGGACTACGCCGCGGCCCTGGAGCTGGACTCGGCCCCGCCGACCGTGGCGTGCAGCGTGACACCCAGCGAGATCTGGCCGCCGGACAAGCAGATGATCCCGGTGGAGGCGACCGTGACCGTGGACGACGCGTTCTCCGGCCCGGCCGGGTTCACGCTGAAGTCGGTGACGGCGAACGAACCGATCGACCCCGGCGACATCCAGGGCTTCAGCATCGGGACGCCGGACACCAGCGGCTCGCTGCTCGCCGGGCGGTTGGGCTCCGGTGGGGGGCGTGTCTATACGCTTACTTATGAGGGAGTTGATATGGCTGGCAACACCGCTACTTGCTCGACGACGGTGACGGTGCCGCACAACCAGTAGAGGGGTGGATGAGGCATGGAGGGAGCTGAGGAGCTCAGAGGAGGTCAGAAGGGACCTGAGGGCCTGAGAGGCACGAGGGCCTGAGGAGGACCGGAGGGGGCGGGTTCGTGGCGCCGGGTGCAGTGAGGGTTGGGTTCAAAGGCGTTGATACGACCTTCGGCCACGGTGTTGATGGTGCGGGGTGGTGGTCGGTGTGTACCTGGATCGGCCTCTGTCCCCGTGTTCACGATCCCGCCCCGGCCTGGGCCTCTTCGGGCGCGGTTCGAATCCAGCTGGTGTGCTGGTTTCGTGGGGTGGTGATGGATCCACCGGGACGGTCAAGGTCAAAAGCGCCTCCGGCGGCGCTTCCAGCGGGGGCCTCGCTCGGGGAA
>NZ_BAAAQM010000032.1:0-115569 GCF_039531675.1 Catenulispora subtropica | reverse complement strand
CCCAAGCGACATCACTCCACCTCGCAGCTTGATCACAACAAGCTAAGTGGCATTGCGACAGGACCGGCCCGAACCGGGGGACTCGGTGTTCGTCGTCGACCACCAGCAGGTCCTCGTCACGAAACCATCGCGTCGGCATGCGATTACCCCAAGGGAACAAGGTTCGGCCTCCGAAGCCGTAAGCAAGTTCCCACTCGTCAGGCGTTGGTAGGCGACGGCCGTCTCGCGCGAGGTCGGCTGCGATCGAGTCGTAAGTCACATCGGTCGCGGCCCAGGCCGCGGTCGGTGTGCAGTCCACTGCTTCGTACGGACGGACCGCTACGAGTATGGCTCCCAGAGATACGGTGCGGGGGCTGGTGGTGACTGAGGCCATCCATGTTCGAACCTCCTCAAGGGTGCTGGCGGACCACCGCCTGCGGACTTGCTCGCGATCGTCACGGACCATGTGGCCGAACTCTGGGACCGGGTTAAGTGCCTTTTCGCTGCCGAGGTAGGACAGCATTTCGTCGTCGGTTGGCGTCCAGGCGCCGGGATCGAATCCGAGCCAAACGTCGCCGCCAGGCACGAAGGCGAACTGTACCCCGGCTACGTCGATGATCGCGTTGTACGCGTTTTGTCCGGCGTACTCACGACGTGCCACCGAGGCGACTGTGCCATCAACTGTGCGCGCGACCACCGCAGCCACGGCGACCGCCTGTTCGCGGTTGAAGCCCAACCATTCGTCGAGGGTGATGTCAGCTGCCTGCACGTCTGGAGTATGCCGAAGGCTGCGGGATCACCTGTCACCAAGTTCGGCCGCGCAGCGTCTGTCGGTAAACGATCGTTCGCGATACACCGTGGTCCGGGGCGTTCCCGCAGGACAGCCGTGTAACGGAACCCGTGTACGCGGCTACGTAACGCGCAATCCCGTTCGCGACACATTCGAGCCATGAGAATCGGCGTCGCTAGAGTCAGCACCCGCGATCAAAACCCGGAGAGCCAGACCGACGCGCTGCGCGCTGCCGGCTGCGAGCGATCACCGCGTTCCAGGGCTCGATCGCGGCGCTGCCGGAGGTGCTGCAGGTGTTCGTCGTCGCCGGCGACAACGACTTCCTGGTGCATGTGGCGGTGCCGAGCATCGAGCGGCTGCACGCGTTCTTGATGGACCGGCTCAGTCAGCGCCGGGAGATCGTGGGCTTCCAGACGGTGGTGATCTTCCAGCGCACCGGGGCGCCGATCGTGGCGCAGCTGCCGCCCACGACCGCCGCCACGGCCTCTACCGTCACAGGGATGCGAGCCAGCGGTGGCCCGGATAGGCGTGGTCGATGAGCTCGGCCAGGCGGCGGCGTTCGGCAGCGTTCAGATACGCCACGGTGGTGTCGAAGTCAGCCTGGTCTTTCGGCCGGGCGTGTTTGGCTTTGAACAGCAGTACCAGCTCCGGGACCAGGTAAGGGATGCCCTCGCCGTTGCGGCGGATGATCTGGGCATACGGCAGCCGGATCGTGGGGTCGTGCCGGCAGATCCAGGTGTCGCCGTCGTGCGGTTCCCGGAACACGTCGAGAAGGTAGTGGCCGCTTGCCGCATCCCGCAGCCACGTCTGGTGCGTCACGGCCAGAACCCGCGCTGAGGCCTCCGGCCAGATCTTGCCGTCGCCGACACCGTCGAACACGTAGTCGCCGATGCTGTCGAACCGGTCGCGGACCACGGCGAAGTCCGCGGCCGGGATCGCGATCTCCAGATCGCCGTGGCTGCGGATGCCGTGGCCGACGAACAGCTCCAGCGCCCACCCGGCGGCCACGCACCAGGGCGTGTCGAGGCCAGCCAGGCGAGCCGCGACCTGCTGCGGACTCCACGCCGCCGCCCAGCGGTGCTCCAGGGCCTGGATGTCGGCGGGCGACAACTCGATGCCGCCGGGCGGCAGGGATTGGCTCATCTCAGGGACTTTAGCGGCGCCGTGGCCTCTCGCAGCTCACGAGGATTCTCGCTGCCGCTGCGGGCGGCGTCGACGACCGTCACGGCGCAGGCCGGGATGAAACGCCAGGTGCTGCACGTCGTGCGGGACGGCACACCGGTGCTCGAGCGGCTGCTCGCCGAGACCGCGCTCGCTGCGCTGCCTCCGTACTTGCGCTCAACGGGAAGGTCGACGACGCGGCGCTGGCTGTTTGAGCGGGCTTGTTTTAGTTGAGTGCCGCCGAAGGCGGCTCCGTACTGTTTGTGGGCAGTGCGGGCGACTGTGGAGGTGGTGCGAAGCTAGGGGCCTGTTATCCATCTTATTCTCAGAGTGGAGCGAACGCCTGGACCGCTCGCCGCGCCGCGCGTGTTCCGGTCCGCCAGATGTAAGCCAAGCGCCGCTCGAGCTGGTCCAGGTGTTTGCTCGCGGGCTGGCTGATCCCCCATAGGCCGGCCGTCAGCCCCAAGCTGCCCAGCTCGGCCACGAGCGTCGGCAGCTTGGGGCGGGCGAGCTCGGGAGGCGACGCACTCGTAACCGGGGATTATCGCCGCATTTCCGATAGGCCGCTACCGGAGCCCGGAACCGCCGACCAGGATGGACCCGTGCGGGCTCCGGCTCGACTGTGACAAGTCGCGGATCCGCACCGTGCGGAGCAAAGTTGTCGCCATGTGCCCCGGCATCTTCCGATGTGAAGGCGTCGGCGCAGCGCGACCATTGCGCACACCCGCACTACTGCACGACCTCACCTCCTCACCCCGATCGACAGCACAAGCGGAGAGGGCCACTTCTGTCTCATGACCTTGACACATCATTGGCGGCCCAGAACGGCCGGCTCTTCCTCGACGACCTTTACGTCTTCCCCGGCGAGAACGCACCGTTTTCGTGATGGACGTCAACTCGAACATCACCGGCGTCTGCGCCGAGCCGGGCTTCCATCCGGAGGCGCGCTATGAGTCCAAGATCGACGTCAACGGTGCTGACGTGGAAGAGCTGCCCTACGCCGTGGGAAGCCCGGCCACCACCGCGCCTGCGCGGCGTGCCGAGTTCCCCTACGTCGTCCCCGCCTGAGACTCAAGAAAAGAGAGATCATGCCTTACGTCACCGTCGGCCAAGAGAATTCCGCACCGATCGAGCTCTACTACGAGGACCACGGCCAGGGCCAGCCCATCGTCCTCATCCACGGCTTCCCGCTCAGCGGCCGGGCCTGGGAACGCCAGGAGCGGGCGCTGCTCGCCGCCGGACACCGGGTGATCACCTACGACCGGCGGGGTTTCGGCCGCTCGAGCCGGCCGTCCACCGGCTACGACTACGACACCTTCGCCGCGGACCTGGACAAGCTGCTCACCCACCTCGACCTGCGCGACACCGATCTGGCCGGGCACTCGATGGGCGGCGGCGAGATCGCCCGCTACCTCGGCAGCTACGGCTCCGGGCGCGTCCGGCGCGCCGCGATCATCTCCGGCGTCCCGCCCTACCTGCTCAAGACGCCGGACACCCCGCAGGGCGTGCCGCAGCAGGTGTTCGACGAGATCGCCGCCGCGCTCACGGCCGACCGCTTCGCCTACTTCACCGAGTGGAACAAGAATTTCTTCAACCTCGACGAGACGCTCGGCACGCGGATCAGCCCCGAGGTGGTCCAGGACGCGTGGAACACCGCCGTGTCCGCCTCGGCCGCCGGCACCGTGGCCTGCGTCGCCACCTGGCACACCGACTTCCGTGACGACCTGCCCAAGATCGACATCCCGGTGCTGGTGCTGCACGGCACCGCGGACCGGATCCTGCCGATCGACGCCTGCGGCCCGCGCTCCCACGAGCTGATCAAGGGCAGCACCTACGTCGCCGTCGAAGGCGCCGACCACGGCCTTTGCTGGACCTATGCCGAGGAAGTCAACGAGCAACTCCTGAAGTTCTTCGCGTAGTCCTGGCGAGCCCTGCAAGCCCGGGGCTGTCGAGCCCGGTCCTCTGCGGCGATCCGCCGTGGAAGACCGGGCTCGGGGCTTGGAACGTCCGGACGAGAAAGCTGAGCATCGTTCGCGCTGGTCGGCGAGCGGTCGGGCGTCGACCCCGGCCAGCGTGTCGACCTCCGGCGGCAGGATCTCCCCCGTGGTGACATCCGCGATCTTCGCGACCCGCTCCAGCGCCCGTCCGGGGCCCTCGCATCCCTCGCACTTCCGTTCGTCTCTGGCTCCTCTTGTAACTCTTCCGTACGCGCGTACCCCCCTCTCGAGTGGCGGAAGTGGTCGGGGCGATCTCTAGTGGTGCCCAGTGGAGGCCGCCCGTTGGCGTGGTGGCCGCGAGGAAAGGGCGTCACCCATGTACGACCAGCGCCAGCCGCGCCGTGGGCGCGCGTTTCGCGTCGCGGGCTGCGCCGTTGCGGCGGTTGCCCTCGCGGGACTCGCCGTGGGGTGTGGTTCCGCGAAGTCCAGTAACACCGGTTCCTCGTCGACCGGGACTGGCGGGGGGACCGCCGGGGGGACGGCGAACGGGTCCGGGGTGCGGATCGGGATCCTGCTGCCGGAGTCGAAGACCACGCGGTACGAGGCGTTCGACCGGCCGCTGTTGCAGTCGGAGTTGCAGAAGCTGCTGCCTGGGGTGCAGATCGACTACTACAACGCCGGGCAGAACGCTACGACGCAGCAGACGCAGGTCGACACCGCGCTCACCAAGGGCGACAAGGTGTTGGTCCTGGACGCGGTGGACTCCAAGTCGATCCAGAACTCGGTGCAGAAGGCGCACGACGCCGGGGTGAAGGTCGTCGCCTACGACCGGCTGGCGCAGGGGCCCGTCGACGCGTACGTGTCCTTCGACAACGTGAAGGTGGGTCAGCTGCAGGGGACCGCGCTGCTGGCGGCGCTGGGTTCGGACGCGGCCAGCAAGCAGATCGTGATGATCAACGGCTCCCCCACCGACCCGAACGCCGCCCAGTTCAAGCAGGGTGCGCATTCGGTGCTGAACGGCAAGGTGAAGATCGGCAAGGAGTACGACACCCCGGAGTGGGACCCGAACACCGCGAACCAGGAGATGGCCGGTGCCATCACCGCCCTGGGCGCGCCCAACATCAACGGCGTGTACTCCGCCAACGACGGTATGGCCGCCGGCATCGCCACCGCGCTCAGCGCGGCCGGCATGCACGTGCCGCTGACCGGCCAGGACGCGCAGCTGGACGCGCTGCAGCGGATCCAGGCCGGGACGCAGACCATGACGATCTACAAGCCGTACCAGCCCGAGGCCGCCGCGGCCGCCGCCGTCGCCGCGCAGTTCGCGCAGGGGAAGACGCCCGGCTCGGACCTGCTCCCGGACTCGGTGACGTCCGGGTCCGGGAACAAGGTGCCGGCCAAGCTGATCACCCCGATCGTGGTCGACAAGAACAACATGTGCCAGACCGTCGTCAAGGACGGCCTGTACACCGCGGCCCAGATCGGCATCACCTGCTGATCGGGGATCTCCCCGGACCGCTGCACCGCCGATCCGAGCAGCCGGCGACGACGACCGGCTGCTCGTGCCGAACCACCCGACGCGACGCGGAGGACTCCCATGCCCGACACGACCAGCGCACCCGTGCTCGAACTGCGCGGCGTCTCCAAACGGTTCGGCGCCGTCCAGGCGCTGAGCGGTGTCGACCTCGCGGTCCACTCCGGCGAGGTGGTGGCCCTGGTCGGGGACAACGGCGCCGGCAAGTCCACGCTGGTGAAGACCATCGCCGGCGTGAACAACCCGGACGAGGGCGACATCATCTGGCGGGGCCGGCCGGTGACCATCCGGGGTCCGCACGACGCCCAGAAGATCGGCATCGCGACCGTGTACCAGGACCTGGCGCTGGCCGACAACCTCGATGTGGTCGGCAACCTGTTCCTGGGCTCGGAGACCAGGTCGGCCGGGATCCTGGACGAGATCGCGATGGAGAGCCGCTCCCAGGAGCTGCTCGACACGCTGTCGATCCGCATCCCCAGCGTCCGCATCCCGGTCGCGTCGCTGTCCGGTGGACAGCGGCAGACCGTGGCCATCGCCCGCTCGCTGATCGGCGACCCGCGGGTGGTCATGCTCGACGAGCCCACCGCCGCGCTCGGCGTGGAGCAGACCGCGCAGGTCCTGGACCTGGTGGAACGGCTGCGCGACCGGGGCCTGGGGGTGATCCTGATCAGCCACAACATGGAGGACGTGATGGCCGTCGCCGACACCGTCGCGGTGCTGCGGCTGGGCCGGAACAACGGGTTCTTCGACCGGAGGCGGACCAACCAGGAGGAGATCATCTCCGCGATCACCGGCGCCACCGACAACGCCGTGACCCGGCGGGCCGCCCGGACGCACGAAGCGGAATCCGGCTCCGGGTTCGACGCCGACTTCGGCGATCGGCCGCCCGGCGGCCCGTGACCGGCCGGCCGGCCGCCGAGGCCACCGCAAGCAGGAGGGGGACAGCGACCGCAGCGACGGTGGAAGGACACCCATGAGCGAGAACCGCAACACCTCTCCGGACGACGGTGAGCCGGACCGGGACCGCACTCCCCCGTTCGAGCCGCCCACGTACTCCGGCGGCTCCGGCGCGACCGGGCCCGGCGCCGAGGTGTCCGGCGTGCGGCCGGTCGCGGCGGGCGGGACCCCCGGGGCTCAGTCCGAGGCGGCCCTGGAGACGCTCGAGACGATGGTCCCGGCCGCCGGCTCCGCGGCCGACCCCCGGCTGCTGGTCCGCCAAGGCGGTCTGAAGGGCTACTGGAACGAGTTCATGCGCCGGGTCAAGGGCGGCGAGCTCGGCTCGCTGCCGGTGATCGTGGCCCTGATCATCATCTGGATCGTGTTCTGGGCCCTGAACTCCACCTTCCTGTCCGCGCAGAACCTGTCCAACCTCTCGCAGCAGATCGTCGGCACCGGGATGATCGCCCTGGGCGTGGTGTTCGTGCTGCTGCTCGGCGAGATCGACCTGTCCGTCGGCTCGGTGTCCGGCCTGGCCGCGGCGGTGTTCGCGGTGTCCAGCGTCAACAACGGCATGAACCAGTGGCTGGCGCTGCTGCTGGCCCTGGCCACCGGTGCCGGCACCGGCCTGATCCAGGGCTTCTTCTTCGCCAAGATCGGTGTCCCGGCGTTCGTCGTCACCCTGGCCGGCAACCTGTTCTGGAACGGCCTGATGCTGAACATCCTGGGCGCCAACGGCACCGTGAACCTGCCCAACGACGGCAACGTCGCCAAGCTCTACAACACCTTCTACGGCCAGGTCGCGGTCGCCTACAGCGTCGCCGCGATCGCCGTGGCGCTCTACGCGGTGGTCGCCTGGGTGGGCCGCGCCCGCCGGGTCAAGGCCCGCGTCCCGGCGCAGCCCGTCGGAGAGATCGCGGTGCGCACCGTCGCGCTGGCGATCGTCGCCTTCGGCGCCGCCTACGTGTTCAACCAGTACAAGGGCCTCCCCCTGGCACCCCTGATCTTCCTGATCTTCATCGTCATCGGCGACTTCATCCTGCGCCGCACCGTCTACGGCCGCCGCATCTTCGCCGTCGGCGGCAGCATCGAGGCCGCCCGCCGCGCCGGTATCAGCGTCCCGTTCGTCCGGATCACGGTCTTCACCATCTGCGGCTTCATGGCCGCGGTCGGCGGCCTCTTCCTGGCCGGCCAGATCGAGTCCGCCTCCCAGACCTCCGGCGGCGGCAACCTGCTGATGAACTCCATCGCCGCCGCCGTCATCGGCGGCACCAGCCTGTTCGGCGGACGCGGCAAGACCTGGTCGGCCCTGCTCGGTGCCCTGGTGATCGGCTCGATCCAGTCCGGCATGAACATCCAGGGCCTGTCCAACAGCATCCAGTACATGATCACCGGCGCCGTGCTGCTCGCGGCGGTCGTCATCGACTCGGTGGCGCGGAGGACGCAGAGGGCTTCGGGTCGGGCGTAGCTGCGGGACGGTCGGTGGGGCAAGACGGTCAGTGGAGCAGGACGGTCAGTGGGGCGGTCGGGCGAGTCGGTGTCAGTCGACGACCGCCGCGAGCAGCACGGCGGTCGTCATCGGCCAGCGGCTCGGCGGCGGCGTGATCATCTTCTGGGCCGGCCCCGGGTCGCCGTCCCGGGCATGGCCGCCATGCGTCGTTGGGGAATAGGGGCCTGTTATCGCTCGACACCGGCGCAGTCGAGCAGCGCGTGCATGACCGTCTCGGGAAGGACCGGGTTCCGGGCGGCGAACTCCGCCGTCTGCGGATCGACGAGCGCCTCCTGCAGGCGGGCCGGCGGGAGGCGCTCGTCGCTGAGGGCTCCGGGCCGTACCCGATGGTCGGGGTCGCGGGACAGTGACTCGATCATCTCCGGAGTCGCCGTCGGATCGGCCGACGCGGCCCAGCGGAGGCGGGGGTTCGGGTGGTCGGCGAAGTCGGCGGCCATGCCTTCGCGGACGAAGTTCGGGCGGTAGCTCAGGTCGTGCCAGCGGACGCCGTGCCAGTGGGCGAACATCTCGATGATCAGTTCGTGCGGGGCGTCGTCGCAGCACTGGGCCAGGGTCAGGCGGACGAAGAAGTCTTCGTCGTCGGCCAGGCGGGCGACGGTCGCGGGCGGCAGGCGGCCGGCCATCGCCACGCTGCGGCGGATGAGGACGTGGCCGGATTCCGCGTACTCGGCTATCGCCTCGGGGTCCTTCCTCAGCTCTTTGAGCCACTCCGGGACTTCGTGGTAGCCGTAGTGGACGACATAGGGAATGGCCGCTCGCTGCTCCTCGGTGAGGTCTTCGCGCAGCGACAGACACAGCCTGACCCGGTCCGCGGGGTCGTCGGCGAGCTGAAGCGCGATGTCCTGCGGCACACGTTCGTCCCACGCGGCTTTTGCCCGGGCGTACTCGCCTGGGGCGGCGATCAGGGCTTGGGCTTCGGCGCGGGTCAGCGGTGGCAGGGGCGCGTCGGGACCGTCAGTGTCAGGCTCGGGCGGCGGCGGAGGAGGGTCGCCCGGCTCCCGCTCGAGTATGTCGAACAGGGCACGTCGCCGGTCCCCGAACGGGCTTTCGAACGCCGCCGACCGCACATGCCACTCCGGGTCGCGGGCGAGCACGGCGAGCAACTCCAGGCTGGTGAACATGTTCTCCGCGATCGCCATCCGCACTTTGCGTTCGGGGTGCCGGGCGAGCGCCGCCGCGGCCTCGTCCGGCAGGCGCCGGTGCCTCAGCCAGCTGTGAGGGTCGTCGAGGCGGTCGCGGACCGTGGCGATCCGCAGCAGCACGGCGCTGCTCGCCGCCGAGTTGTAGGCCAGGCCGTTGAGCCAGGCTTCCTGCGGCTCCGGCCGCCCGGCCAGCTTCGCGGCGAACTCGTCCCACTCCACCCGGCCACTCCCCCGTGGTACCTCGACGCCGTAATGGGCCTCACGCTCGGGAAGCCACGGTCAGCCGACAAGTGTCTGAGAGCTGCCGGCCCCTGAGCGTCATGTTCGTAGGCGAGCATACGTTGCCGAGGCGGCGTTGGTCGCGGCGCGGTTGAGCGAGTCGGCGCTGGCGTCGGGTTACGGGCTGCGCATCGGCACCGAGGCGCTGGCTGTGCGTCTCGGTGCCGACGGCGAGGTGGAGATGCTGGACGGGTAGTGCTTCTCAGCCGGCAGCGCGCAGGAACCCGACCATCCCGTCCAGGTCGGCGTTCATCATGTAGTCCCGCACGAAGTGGCCGCCGGGCTCCTCGTGCGCCTCATAGCCGATCCCGGCGCCGTCCAGCAGGCTGCGGAACTCGCGCTGGCCGGCCAGGACCTCGGTCTCGTTGAAGGTGTCGAACGGGTTGGTGGGGTCGGGGCTGGTGCCGGCGACCAGGAAGATGCGCTTGTTGCGGTAGCTCTCCAGGCGTTCGACGGGGTTGTCGGCGGTGACGCGGGCCTCGTCCCACGGCACGCCGTAGACGGTGCCGCCGCTGAGGTCGGAGGCGGCGGAGGAGACGTTGGCCCAGTGGATGAGCGCCCCGGCGTCGCGGCGGGAGCTGGCGGGGCCGGAGTGGGCGCTGACGGAGCAGAAGTGGCCGTAGTACTTGGCGGCGTACTTCAGGGCGCCGTAGCCGCCCATGGAGAAGCCGGAGACGGCGCGGCCGAAGTAGTCGCTGTAGGCGCGGAAGTTGGCCTCGACCCAGGGCAGCAGCTGGTTGATGTGGAAGTTCTCCCAGTTGCGGGGGCCGACGTTGGTGGTGACCGGGTTGGAGTACCAGCCGGCGTGGCCGCCGTCGGGCATGACCACGATCAGCGGCCGGCCGGCGGTCCAGGCCCGGATGCCGAGCTGGTCGAAGGTGATGAAGTCCTGCAGGCCGCCGTGCAGCAGGTAGAGCACCGGGTAGGTCAGGCCGCTGTCGAAGTAGCCGTCGGGCAGCAGCACGTTGACGGCCGGGTTCCAGCCGATCTCGGGGGTGGCGAACCGGTAGTACCACATGCGCGGGTCGCTCTCGTTGCGGTCCACGATGGTCAGGCCGAATCCGTCGTCCGCGGCGTGGGCCGGTGCGGCGGTGGCCAGGCCGGTGCCGACGCCGACGCTGAGGGCGGCGGCGATCCCGCCGGCGGTCTTGAGGACGTTGCGGCGGGAAGGACGGTGTTCCGTCATCACGGTCTCCTTGTACGAGAACGGACAAGCTGGGAAGTTCTGTCCCGAGCTTGGCAGTGTCCGTTCACAATCCGAGCACAGCGATCACACACTGCGTGACCGGTCGCCGAGCCCGGCTTCGGCCATGAGCTGCCGGACGCGGTCGGCGTCGGTGTGCATGGCCAGCCGGCCGTAGATCTCCAGCGCGTGGTGCAGGTGCGCGGCGCCTTCGTCGAGCGCGCCTTCCCGCAACCGGATGGCGCCGATGCCCTCCAGCGCGACGGCTTCGTCGTCGGGCTGGCCGACCTCGCGGGTCAGCTGGAGCGCGTCATGGTAGATCGCCAGGGCCCGGGTGTTCTCGCCGGAGGCCGCGAACACAGCGGCGTAGCAGTTGAGCGCCACCGCCTCCCCGCCGCGCGACCCGATGGCCCGGAACAGGTTCAGGGACTGGCTGATGTCGTGTGCGGCGCCGAGGAAGTCACCGCCGAGCCGCCGCACGATGCCCTGTTCGGACAGCGCGACGGCCTGCCCGAACCGGTCCCCCAGGGCGCGGAACAGCCGCAGCCCGTCGGCGAGCGCCGCCGCCGCGCCGGCCAGGTCCCCGGTCATCCGCCGCATGATGCCGAGGTCGGTGGCGGTGTTCGCCTGCCCGCGCTGGTCCCCGATCTCCGCCATGAGGCCCTGGGCGATGTCGAGCGCGAGCATGGCCTCGGGCAGCTGGCCGAGCGCGCGGCGGCCGAGGCCGAGGTTGGTGTGGGCGACGGCCTGTCCGCGCGTGTCACCGATCCGGACGCTGATCCGCAGGGCCCGCTCAAAGCAGTCCAGCCCGAGAGCGTTGTCGCCGCCGACCTGGTGGATGGCGCCGATCTGGGCGAGCGCGTCGGCTTCTCCCTTGGCGTCGCCGAGCACGCGGTACAGCTCCAGGGCCGTCGTGCCGCAGGCCAGCGCGGTCGGGCGGTCTCCGGTCTGGGTGTGGACGATGGCCAGGTCGGTGCTGACGTTGGCTTCGCCGAGGCGGTCGCCGAGGGTGCGGTAGAGCGCGAGGGCCTCGGTGAGCGCGGCGGTCGCGGCGGGGTAGTCGCCGGCCAGGCGGGCGGTCACGCCGAGGTCGGCGAGGTGGTTGGCCTGGGCGAGGGGGTCGCCGAGGTCGGCGGCGATGCGGGCGGCTCGGGTGAAGAGCTCCCGGGCCCGGGACCAGGGTCCGTCGATGCGGAGTACTTCGCTCAGTCCGGCGCTGAGGTCGACGACGCGGTGGGCGTCGCCGGTATCGGTGGCGTGCTTGAGACAGGCTTCGAGGTTGGCGCGTTCGGCGCGGAGCCAGGCGCGGGCTGCGGCTTGGGTGGTGGAGGGGGTTTGGTCGGCGCCGAAGCCGGCAGCGGAGGCGGCGGTGCCGGTGGCAGCAGTGGTGGTGCCGAGGTTGGCGGCGTTGCCAGCGCCGGAATCAGCGGACGGTGGCTGGTCGGAGCCGAAGCCGGCAGCGGTGCCGGGCCGCGTGTGCCGCGAGACCCGCTCGGTGCAGCGCAGCGCGGTGTCGCGGTAGTGGTCCAGCAGCCGGTCCAGCGCGCGCCGACGGTCGTCGGCCGGGTCGGCGGCGGCGAGGACGGCGGCGTGGGCGCGGAGCAGGTCGTGCATGCGGTAGCGGTCGGCGACCGGCTCGGAGATCAGGTTGTGGTCCAGCAGGTCCTGGAGGATGTCGTCGGGGTCGGCGTCGAGCAGGGCGCGCGCCGCCATGAGGTCGATGTCGCGGCCGGGGATGAGGCCGAGCAGCCGGAACGCCGCCTGGCGGCTCGGGTCCAGGGAGTCGTAGGAGAGGTCGAAGACGCTGCGCAGGTCGCGGTCTCCGTCCCGGAACGCCCCGACGCGGCCGGGGTGTGACGTGAGCATCTCGGCCAGGCGGGCCGGGGTCCAGGATGCCCGGTGCCGCAGGATCGCCGCGGCGATGCGCAACGCCAGCGGTAGGCGACCGCACAGATCGGCGATTTCCTCCATCAAGGATTCGTCGCCCCGGGTGTGTTCGGTGCCCGACACCCTGCGGAACAGTGCGACCGCGTCGGAGACGGGCAGGGCGTCCAGCGACAGCGCGTAGGCGTCGTCCAGCGCCTTGAGCCGCTTGCGGCTCGTGACCAGGACCAGGCAGCCTCCGGCGGCCGGGAGCAGGGGCCGCACCTGCCGTTCGTCGGCGGCGTTGTCGAGCAGGATCAGCGTCCGGCTCCCGGCCAGCCGGTCCCGGTACAGCGCCGCGCGCGCGGCGAGGTCGCCGGGGATCTGCTGCGGCGGGGTGCCGATGCTCTGCAGCAGGGCTGCCAGCGCCTCTTCGGGATCGCGGGGGCGCATGCCGGCGGTGTGGCCGTTGAGGTCCAGGAACAACTGTCCGTCCGGGTAGCGGTCGGCCATACGGTGCGCGGCGCGGATCGCCAGCGCGGTCTTGCCGACGCCGGCCATGCCGTTGACCGCGCAGATCGTCACAGCGCCGGAGGCGTGGGCCGCCTCTTCGGAGGGGTCCGCGTGCTTGAGGAGCCGCGCGAGTTCGTCCTCGCGGCCGGTGAAGGCGCCGGTGTCGGCCGGAAGCTGGCTTCGGCGGCCCGCGGGGCGGTTGACGGTCTCGGTGGTGCGCCCGGCCAGGGCGTCGCTGTGCGCTTTGCGCAGCGCGGCGGTGGGGGTGCGGCCCTCGCGGATCAGGGTGCGCTCGACACCGGCGGCGAGGTCGGCGGCCTCGGTGCTCTGTCCGGTATCCGTCAGGGCCCGCACGAGCACGGCGGCGGCGGCCTCGTCCTGCTCCCGCGCGGCCAGGGTGCGCAACAGCACGACGGCCTCGTCGGCACGGCCGGCGTCGAGCTCGATCTCGGCCAGGTGGCGCACCGCGTCGCGGCGCTGCGCGAACAGCTCGTCGGCGCGTCGCCGCAGGTAGGGCGTGTCCAAGCCGTCCAGCGGCGGGGCCTGCCACAGGTCGAGCGCGGCGCGCAGGTGGTCGGCGGCGAGTTCGGGCTCGTGCGCGGCGCGGGCTTTGCGGGCGCGCGCCAGGAGCGTGGTGAAGCGCTCTATGTCGATGGTGTCAGGGTCAACGTGCAGCGTGAAGCCCGGGGTGCGGGCCACCAGCCGGATCCGCTCCCCCGCCGGCTCCAGGGCTTTGCGGATCTTCGCTATGTAGTTGGCGATCTGCCGGTCCACGCTGTCCGGCGGGGTGCCGGGCCAGGCCCAGCCGGCGAGGTCGGCGCGCGCCAGCGTGCGGCCGTGGTGCAGCAGGAGCACCGCGAGCAGGCATTGTTTGCGCTGGCCGCCGACGTCCAGGCGCCGCCCGTCGAGGTCGACGGTCAGCCCGCCCAGCAGCCGCACGTCCAGGGCCACGGTCGCGACCTCCTCGGGGTGTGCGATCGGTGTGCGCGGTTTGTGATACCCGCGAGTAAGACTACTGATTGTGCCCGCACGATCGCAGCACTCGATGACAGGGATGTTGCGGACGCCACACCCGCGGGCTTCTCGTCGTGAGCTCACAGCGAAGGGATCTCATGTCTCCTCTCAGACGCGCGGCTCTGGCGGCTCTCGCCGTGGCCGCTCTCGCCGCCGCCGGGGCGCCGGTGGCGGCCGCGGCGCCGGCAGCCGCGGCTGCGGCTGCGGCGTCCACCGCTACCTGGTCGGAGGACCTGTCGCATCTCCCGTCCGACGGCTTCAACGTCGCCTGGACCGGGCACGCCCTGGAAGTCGCCGACGGCGGGGTCCACGCCGCGGCCGCCCGGGACACCCGCGGGTACGGCACCGCCACCGGGCCGCAGCACCGGCTGACCACGCCGGCGAACCAGGTCACGGTCACGCTGGCCGCGCACCGGCCGGCGGGCTCGGAGGCGTCGGTGGACGTCCGCGGGCTCGGCGGCGACGGGAAGTGGACGCAGTGGACCCCGGCGGTCTCGTCGGGCGCCACGCGTCTGGCCGAGTCCGTCGTCGCGGTGCAGGCGCGGATCACGCTGCGGGACGACGTGAAGGGCGCCAGCCCGAGCGTGGCCTCGCTGGCGTTGGCAGCTTCCGTCGGCGTGGCTCCGCGGCAGGTGGTGCGGGCCGCCGCGGCACCGTTGACGTACCAGGTCTACGCGACCCGCGAGGGCCTGGTCGGCGGCCGGACGGCCAACGGCCACATCATCCAGCCCGACGACCACTTCGTGGCGCTGCCCTCGGAGCGGGGGCTGTCGCCGCAGGGCAGCGGCGACTACTCGGTGCAGGTCTGCGGGCCCAGCGCCTGCGTGACCGCGCCGGTGTGGGACGTCGGCCCGTGGAACGAGCACGACGACTACTGGGACCCGTCCTCGGACCGGGCGGAGTTCAACGACCTGCCGCAGGGCGAGCCGGAGGCGCAGGCGGCGTACCAGGACGGCTACAACGGCGGGCTGGACGATCTGGGCACGCGGATCCAGAACCCGGCCGGCATCGACCTGGCCGACGGCACGTTCGCCGACATCGGGATGAGCGACAACGGCTGGGTGACCGTCAGCTACCTGTGGACCTCCGGCGGTCCGCCTCCGCCGGCCGCGACCGACGACTTCGGCGACGGCCGCCAGAACCCGGCGGTGGGCCGGCAGGGCGACGGATCGATGATCGCGTTCGCGGTGTCGCCGGACCAGAAGGGCCTGTACTACCGGACCCAGTCGGCGCCGAACGGCACGTGGGGCGGCTGGCAGCAGCTCGGCGGCGCGGTCGGCGGGCTGCCGGTGGTGGGCCGGGATCCGGACGGACGGCTGGAGCTGTTCGTGCTGGGGCCGGGCAAGAACAGCGTCATGCACATCTGGCAGACCGCGCCGGAGGGCGGGTGGAGCTCGTGGGACACCTCGTTCGGCGGGCCGGCCGCGGGGGTGAGCGTCGGGCAGAACGCCGACGGCCGTATGGAGGTGTTCGCGACGGCTCCGGACCTGAGTTCGATCTCGCACATCTGGCAGACCGCGCCCAACGGCGGCTGGAGCGCATGGAACGGCGACGGCAACGGCCAGTTCGGAGGTGCCGCGGGCGGCACGCCGGTGGTCGGGCACGAGGCCGACGGCCGCATGGCCGTGTTCGTCCTCGGACCGAACGGCGGCTCCATCGCGATCCGCGAGCAGACCGGGCCTTCGGGCGCCTGGGGTGACTGGAACGGCTCGTTCGGCGGGCCGGCCGCGGGGGTGACCGTGGGGCGGAACGCCGACGGCCGTATGGAGGTGTTCGCGACGGCTCCGGATCTGAGTTCGATCTCGCATATCTGGCAGACCGCGCCCAACGGCGGCTGGAGCGCATGGAACGGCGACGGCAACGGCCAGTTCGGGGGCGCCGCGGGCGGCACGCCGGTGGTCGGGCACGAGGCCGACGGCCGCATGGCCGTGTTCGTCCTCGGACCGAACGGCGGCTCCATCGCGATCCGCGAGCAGGTGGCCCCGAACAGCGGGTGGGGCGGCTGGAACGGCTCGTTCGGCGCGGCGGCGGCGACGGTGAACGTCAGCCAGAACGCCGACGGGCGCATGGAGGTGTTCGCGCTGGCCCCCGGCGGGTCGAACATCTCGCACATCTGGCAGACGGATCCGAACGGCGGCTGGAGCGCGTGGAACGGCGACGGCACGTTCGGCGGCGCGGCGTGGGTGGGGCCGTGACGGCCCGGACGGCAAGGACGGCAAGGACGGCGCGGAAGGGAGAGAAGATCAACATGTGGACACTCGTCTCGTCGCGGTCGCCGCGACGACCGGTCAAGGCGGTCAAGGCGGTCAGGGCGGTCAGGGCTCTGCTCGCGGTGGCCACCCTGCTGCTGACGATCCTCGGCGCCGGCCTGGCGGCGGCACCGGGCGCGTCGGCCGACTCCTCACTCGGCGGGCCGATCACCCGCGCCGAGATCATGTCGCGGGCCCAGTACTGGGTCGACAACCAGCCCGGGCCGTATGACCAGGGCGGCTGGTCGCCCGGGCCGGGCGGCGACCACGACTACCGGCGGGACTGCTCCGGCTACGTCGACATGGCCTGGCACCTGAACGCCGACCCCAACACCGAAGGGCTCTGGGACAACTTCACCGAGCCGATCGACCGCGGCGACCTGCTGCCCGGGGACATCCTGATCAACTACACCGAGCACACGTTCATCTTCGACCACTGGACCGACGCCGACGGCGACTTCGTGTACTACACGTTCGGCTCCACGCCGGTGCAGATCCTGCAGGGCAACATCAACGCGCCCACGATCGACGGCATCGACAACTCCACGCTGTACGCGCGGCGGTACACCAACGTCGTCGAGGACAGCGCGGCGCGCCCGCATCCGGCCGCGTCAGGCCGGATCGTGTCCGCGCGCGACGCCGACGGACGACTGGAGACGTTCGCGGCCGGACCGGACGGGGTGTGGCACGCCTGGCAGACGGCGGTCAACGGCGGCTGGTCGGACTGGGTCGCCGTCGGCGGCCCCGGCAACGCCCAGCTGGCGATCGCCCCCAACGCCGACGGACGGCTGGAGCTGTTCGCGGTGAACGGCGACGAGCTGGACCACATCTGGCAGAACGCGCCGAACTCGGACTGGTCGGGATGGGCCACCCTGGGCGGCGCCGGGTACCGGATCGCCGCCGGGACCAACGCCGACGGCCGGATCGAGGTGTTCGCCTCCAGCAGCGCCGGGGTGTTCCACACCTGGCAGACCGCGCCCAACAGCCCGTTCTCGAGCTGGGAGGGGCTCGGCGGCCCGGCGAACTCGCGGCTGCAGATGGAGAGCGCGCCGGACGGCCGACTGGAGGTGTTCGCACTGTCGGACACGACGTTCGAGCACCTCTACCAGACAACGGCCAACGGCGGTTGGTCGGCGTGGGAGGACTTCGGGGGCGGCGGCGACGCGCTGACCGTGAACCACGACGCCGACGGACGGCTCGAAGTGTTCGCCTCGAACGCCGACGGCGTGTTCCACCGGTGGCAGACCAGCCCGACGGCGTGGTCGGACTGGGCCGGCACCAACGGCGGGGCGACGAACTCGGAGCTGGCGTCGGTAGTCGCGCCGGACGGGCGGATCGAGGTGTTCGCGATCAACGGGACGACCGCGACACACATCTGGCAGAGCGCTGTGAACGGTGCGTGGTCGGGATGGGAGACATTCGGGACCGGCGGGACGGAGATCACGGCGGCGAACAACCAGGACGGGCGCGAGGAGGTGTTCGCTTCCAGCAGCGCCGGGGTCTATCACAAGTGGCAGACGGGGTTCAGTACGTGGTCTGCCTGGGCGTGGGTGAACGGGACGCCTGGGCCTTCCCTGGCGTAGGTGCAGGTGCAGGTGCTGGGTACCAGTACCAGTACCAGTGACAGTGCCGGCGCTGCGCGCGCCGGGCGGTCCCGCGGTGTTGATCGCCGCGGGACCGCCCGCGTCAGTGCGCGTCCCGGCCGCCCGCTTCGGCGATGAGGCGGTCGAAGGCGCTCAGCGGGTCGGGGGCGGTGGGCAGGGGCGGCGTGCGGTCGGCGATGAGGAGGACGCGGGCCGGGGTGTCGAGGTTGGCGTAGGCGGTGAGCTTGTGATGGCCGTCGAGGACGAAGCCGGTCAGGGAGGTGCGGGGCTCGTCGGCGTCCCAGGCCTGGCGCTGGTTGACGTGGGCGACGACGACGGCGGCCGGGCGCGCGCCGGAGGCGATGGCGTCTTCGTACTGTTCGACGGTCGCGGGATCGAGGCCCTGCTGGGTCGGGGCGATGACGAGCGGGCGCTCGGGCTCCGGCGACTCGTGGACGAGGCCCTCGAGCGGCAGGTCGATGAGGCGGAGCTGATACCGGGAGGAGACCAGCGCACCGAGCAGGGGCTCGACGGCGGTCAGCAGCGCCGGGTCGAGGCCGCGCACGTCGGCGACGGCGGACCGCACGCTCTGGGCGAGCTCCACGGCGTGCTCCGGCGCCCAGCCGACGCGGGTGAGCCAGACCTCGCAGGTGCTGCAGACGCTGCCGGCTGCATAGAGGCGCTCGCCGCCGTGGCACCAACTGTAGTCCCACTCGGGCCAGCTGGAGGTGGCGCCTTGGTCGTCGGGCAGGAGGGCGAAGACGCCGCGGCCGTCGTGGACGACGGCTTCCCGTCCGGACGCGGTCGCCGGGCCCCAGGCGACGGTCGGCATGGGCGCCGCGGCGAGGTCGAGGCTGCTCCAGGCGGCGCGGACCCGGTCGAGGTAGCCGGCCGGGTCCGCGCGCCAGTCACCCTCCGGCGCCGGGGCACTGTGGCCGGTCAGACGTTTGACGACGCGGTTGATCCAGTACACGGCCCAGTCCGGCGCGGTGGGAATCAGGGTCTGGAGGCGCCGGGCCGCGTCCGCGTCACCGACCCGCTCCAGGGCGATGGCGGTGAAGCCGAACGCCCGCTGGTTCGCATGCTCGACCAGCTCGACCAACAACCCCTCGATCGCGGCCGCCGACGCGATGTCGCCAGCCCGCCCGAGTGCTGCCGCCGCGAGGGCCCGCCGCTCCACACCGGCGCCGCTCAGCACCTCCCGCAGCGCCGCGACCACAGCAGGAGTCGCTGCGAACCCGGCGGCCCGAACGGCCTCTTGCGCAACCCGTTCCCGATAGGCGGGCTCGACCGCCGTGATCCACGGCAGCAGCATCTCCTCGGGCAACGCCCGCGCTTCGGCGGCGGCCGTACGAAAGGTGTCCTCAAGCTCTGCGGCTTCGTCGGCGGGCTCAGACATGCGGGACACGGTACCGAGGCAGACGGCCGTTATTCGAACGCATATCGCCGCCCGCTGGTGCTACAACCTGACACGTGCTGACTGTCGGTTCTCTGCCACGCGACCTCGCCGCCGAACGCTTCGAGTTCCTCGCCGAGCGTCGCCGAGGCCGGCGCGCGGCGATCAAGGACTTCACCCACGCGGCACCCGAGTACGTCTTCTGGATCTACCCCGACGGCACCCTGTTCGACGCCAAAGACGCCCATCGCAGGAACGTCCCGCGCGGCCACGAGCACATCCTCGACGACGAGCCCGACTACGGCGGCTTCCTCCGCGGCCGCCTGGCACGCTCGGCCGACGGGTTCCAGCTGGTCGTCGTCTACTGCCGCGCGGAGGCCCTGGCCGCGGCCGGCCCGGCGCTGACACAGCTGCTGCGCGGCGTGGACCGGCTGCCGGTTCCGCTGGACTCCGACGCGCTGGTCATCAGCGACAACGCCGACATCTACGGCACCGTCGATGATCTCCGCTCGCGTGCCGCGGCGGCCTGACTCCGCCCGCCGGTCACGCCTCACCGCTTGAACGCCACTCCCCCGTCGAGCCAGATCGTCTCCCAGTCCTCCCGCACCGGGCCGTCCGGCCGCCACTGCGGCAGCTGCACCACGCCCGGCTCCACGAGCTCGAAGTCGCCGAACATCGCGATGATCTCGGCGCGGTCGCGGACCACGACCTGGGACTTGGCCTTGTCCCAGCCCTTGCGGGCGGCGGCGGAGACCTCCGGGTGACCGCCGTCGGTGCCGTGGGAGATGACCAGGGCGCTGCCGGGGGCCAGGGCTTCGCGGAAGGCGGCGACGATGGCGGGGACGTCCTCGTCGTGGGCGACGAAGTGGAGGAGGGCGACCATCAGGACGGCGATGGGCTGGTCGAAGTCGAGCAGGTCGCGGACCTGGGGATGGTCCAGGATGCTCTTGGGCTCGCGGACGTCGGCCAGGACCACGGCGGTGCGGCTCTCGTCGCCGGCGAGCAGGGCGCGGGAGTGGACGGCGACGATGGGGTCGTAGTCGACGTAGGCGACGCGGGCCTCAGGGTGGATGGCGCGCGCCACCTCGCCGGTGTTGCCCTCGCCGGGCAGGCCGGTGCCGATGTCGAGGAACTGGGTGATGCCGGCCTCGGCGAGGTGGCGGACGGCGCGGCCGAGGAAGGCGCGGTTCTCGCGGACCATCGCGCGGGCGGTCGGGGCGGCCTTGATCACGACCTCGGCGGCCTCGCGGTCCACCTCGAAGTGGTTCTTGCCGCCGAGCATGTAGTCGTACATACGGGCCGGGTGCGGCTTGGTCTGGTCGATCTCCGGGGGCAGCCAGCCCGGATGCAGCGGTGCGGGTTCCTGGCCCAGGTGCTCCTCGGTCATCGCGCGGCCCTTCCTCGTCCCGGTCGCCGCGGGCACCCCGCGTCGCGATCAGATTAGCGGGTGATCATCGAGGGCTGATACCAGCAGTTCCGGTGTCTGCTCGCAATCAATCGGTGACGCATCGTCGAGGGCGAGCGGGCTCACGCGCCCTACCAGCCGCATCAGCCCCACTGGTACCGCACGCCGACCCGCTTTCCGGCGCATCCGCCGGCGCGCCCGCGCCGCCCGCCTGGTGTCCAATTGAGGCGAGCTCGCCGGGCCCCACCCGGCGTACCGCCAAGGAGGCTCACGATGAAGATCGTCCTGTTCGGCGCCACCGGCATGATCGGATCCCGGATCGCCGCCGAGGCCGCCGCCCGCGGCCACAGCGTCACCGCCGTGTCCCGCTCCGGCGCCCGGCCGAAGGCCGACGGCGACGTCACCGCGGTGTCCGGCGACGCCGGCGACCGCGAGCAGGTCGCCACCCTGGTCAAGGGCGCCGACGTGGTCGCCTCCGCCCTGGTCCCGGCCCGCGACGGCTCCGACCCGCGCGCTTCCTTCGTGGCCCTCTACCACGACTTCCTGTCCGGCGTCCGCGCCGGCGGCGGCCCCCGCACGGTGATCGTCGGCGGCGCCGGCTCCCTGCGCGTCGCCCCGGGCCTGCGCCTGGTCGACACCCCCGACTTCCCCCCGGCGTTCAAGCCCGAGGCCCTGGCCCACGCCGACGTCCTGGACAGCCTGCGCGCCAACGCCGCCGACCTGCCGATGTGGACCTACATCTCCCCCGCCCCACAGACCGGCCCCGGCGTGCGCACCGGCGCCTTCCGC
Source organism: Catenulispora subtropica (assembly GCF_039531675.1). Classification (NCBI taxonomy): domain Bacteria; kingdom Bacillati; phylum Actinomycetota; class Actinomycetes; order Catenulisporales; family Catenulisporaceae; genus Catenulispora; species Catenulispora subtropica. The sequence goes on along the minus strand of NZ_BAAAQM010000032.1, from coordinate 94,306 downwards.
GTCGGCGTCGGCGACGACCTGCTCCCGCACGCGGGCAGCATCAGCGCCGAGGACTTCGCGGCGGCGTTCGTGGACGAAGTGGAGTCGGGCGCGCATCCGCGGCAGCGGCTGTCGGTCGCCCAGACGGCGTAGGCACGCGGCCCGGCGGCGGGGGCACGCGGCCCGGCGGCGGGGGCGGCCACGCGGCGACCAGCGCGGCGACGAGGCACACGGCGGCGCAGCCCACGAAGAACGCCTCGGTCCCCCACCGCGCGGCCACCACGCCGACCAGAGGGAACAGCAGTGGGCTCAGACCGAGTGTGCCGAGCGTCGTCACCGCCGTCACCCGACCCAACAACCGGGGATCAGCCTCGGACTGCAAGCGCGCGTTGCTCAGCACCGTCGCGGCACCGGTAGTGGCACCGAGCAGGGCGGCGACCCCGATCGCCCCGGCACGCGCCGTCACACCTTGGGCCAGCAGCAACGCGGCCGCGAGCAGGAGAGAAGCGGCGATCACCATCTCAGCGTGGGTGACGCGATCGGCGCGAGCCGCCAGAACGCTGCCGCTCACGGCCCCGCCCACGCTGAACGCGCCGAGGATCCAGCCGACGGTCCCCCGCTCCACTGTCGCTCGGCGACCAACAGCACGGCCGCGGCGGCGACCGGGCCGCTGAAACAGAGCTCGCTCAAGGCGATGACGACGACGAGCCGTCGCAGACGGGTGTGGTGCCGCACGTAGCGAAGCCCTTCCCGGAACTGGCCGAGCAGACCGGCCCCGGCTTCGGCGGCGACGGGCGGTATCCGCAGCATGAGGAGCATGACCAGCGAGGCGCCGAACAGCACTCCCGCCAGTCCGAACGCCCCCGCCACGCCCACCGAGCCGAGTGCCGCGCCCGCCAAGACCGGCCCGGCCAGATTCGCCGTGCGCACTCCCAGAACGCGCATGCCCTGCACCCGCGCCAACTGCTCCGGCGGCACCAGCAGCGGCGGAAGAGCCCCGACGGCCGGCATGAACAGCGCGTCGGCGATGCCGAATCCGACGGCCAGCGGGAGCAGGGCCCACAGATGGACGTCTCGGGCGGCGGCCGCGGCCGCGGCCGCGGCAAGAACGAGCAGGCAGCGCACCAGATCACTGCCGATGAGCACGCGCCGCGGCCCGTATCGATCGGCGGCCACCCCGCCGCCGAGCATCAGCAGCGCCCGCGGCGTCGCTCCGGCCGCCAGCACCGCGCCGGCGGCCCCGGGCCCGAGCTGTCGTGTAGCCGCCCAGGACAGGGTGACGAAGTACACGGAGTCGCCGCTGACCGAGCAGGTGTAGGCGAGGACCCACCGCAGCACACGGCCCGTCGGCATAGGGCCGGTCAGCACGCTTCCGGTCATCGCTCGGGCCGGGGCAGCGTGTGCAGGTGCACCGACACCGGCCGCGACTCGGGACCGTCGGCACCCTCGGCACCCTCGGCGCCCTCGGAAAGGGCGCGATAGCGGTCGATGACCGAGATCAGATCGCGTTTCAACTCAGTGAGCTGCGTCGGCGTCAGCCGCAACGGGCGATCACTGGCCATGGCGACGGCGAACCAGTCGGCCGGCAGGCGCGGAACATCGGCGGCGTAGCGCCGCAGGTCGTCGCCATAGGCGATCAGCAGTGCCTGAAGGTATGCCCCCGCCTCGGCCGCGTCGTCGGGGCTGTCGGCGGGATCGTGGTACAGAGCGTGCCGCGTGACGCGCCACCACCGGTCACGCCGCGTGCCCCGCGCCGTGTCCTCCTCGATGAGCCCGCCTTCGGCGAGCTTGCGCAGGTGATAGCTGACAGCACCGGAGTCGAGCCCGAAGTGCCCGGCGAGGCGGCGCCCCGTCGTGGGCCCGTTATCGCGCAGATGCCGCAGGAAGTTCAGCCGCATCGGGTGGGCGAGCACCCGCAGCGCCGCGGTGTCCAACACCAGGTCGCGCTCGGGATGCGGAGCCAGGGGGTCGTGCGGGTCAGTCGCCATGCCCGCAGCGTAGAAGCAGAGCGCTTCTTCGTGAACCCTCGTTCGCGAAGAAGTGTTCGCCTTTTCTCGCAGCGCTGCCCTAGCGCTTGATGCCGACTCCGGCGTGCCCGTAGTCCAGCGCCAGCTCCTCGGCCCCCAACTCGTGGTCCGGCCGCCATGCCGGGATGATCACGACGCCGGGTTCCATCAGCTCGGTCCCGGCGAAGAACGCCTCGATCTGCGAGCGGTCGCGCAGCACGAGGCGGGAGGTGGCGTTGTTCCAGCCCTCGCGGGCGGCGCCGAACTTGCCGGCCTCGTGGCCTTCGGAGGCGTGGGAGACGACCAGGGCGCTGCCCGGGGCGACGGTGTCGACGAACTGGGCGGCGATGGTGTGGGCGTCCTCGGCGTCGGAGACGAAGTGCAGGACCGCGACCATGAGGACGGCGATCGGCTTGGCGAAGTCGAGGACGGCGTGCACGGCGCCGTTGTCCAGGATGGTCTTCGGTTCGCGGACGTCGGCCTGCACCACGGCGGACAGGGCCGGGTCGGCGGCGGAGAGCAGGGCTCGGGAGTGGGCCGAGACGATGGGGTCGTAGTCCACGTAGACGACACGCGCCTCGGGGTGGACCGAGCGGGCGATCTCGCCGGTGTTGCCCGGACCGGGGATGCCGGTGCCTATGTCGAGGAACTGGGTGATGCCGGCCTCGGCCAGGTGGCGGACGGCGCGGCCGAGGAAGGCGCGGTTGGCGCGGGCCATCGCGCGCAGTTCCGGCATGGCCGCCAGGGCCACTTCGGCGGCATCCCGGTCGACGTCGAAGTTGTCCTTGCCGCCGAGCAGGTAGTCGTAGATGCGGGCGGGGTGGGCCTTGGTGCGGTCGATCTCCGGCGGCGCCCATTCGGGCAGCGGCCCTCCGGTCTCCTGGCCCAGCGGCTCCTCGGACATGCGAGCCCTCCCCTTTGTGCAGCGTCGTGCGAATCACCCGTGGGGATCAGGGTAGCCGAAGATCATCGAGCACTGATACCTGGTCCGCGCCGGTCCCCTCAGTGCCGGGGATGAGGAGGGGGTCCCCCGAAAGTAGGGGGCACGGCTCCGGCTCGGGGATGACCGGCGGCCCCGGAATCGGAGACCTGTGGCCGAAGCGCGTGCGACCTGCGGTTCCGTACCGTCGAGGAGCGAGGGGGGACCAGTTCTTCTTCGCGGGATTTCCGTAGGCGACCGGCAGGGAGTGTGGGAACAGTGATCGAGGCCAGAGGGCTGACCAAGCGGTACGGCGACAAGAAGGCCGTCGACGACCTCACGTTCACCGTGCGGCCCGGCCTGGTGACCGGGTTCCTGGGGCCGAACGGCGCCGGGAAGTCCACGACGATGCGGATGATCCTGGGCCTGGACGCGCCGACCTCCGGCTCGGTGACCGTCAACGGCCGCCCCTACACCAAGGCCGTGGCCCCGATGCGGGAGGTCGGCGCGCTGATCGACGCCAAGGCCATCCACGGCGGCCGCAGCGCCTACCACCACCTGCTGGCGCTGGCGCAGACGAACAACCTGCCGCGCCGCCGGGTCGGGGAGGTGCTGGAGCTGACCGGCCTGACCCAGGTCGCGAGGAAGCGCTCCGGCGGCTTCTCCCTGGGCATGGGCCAGCGGCTGGGCATCGCCGCGGCGCTGCTCGGCGACCCGCAGGTGCTGATGTTCGACGAGCCGGTCAACGGCCTGGACCCGGACGGCATCCGCTGGATCCGCGAGTTCATGCGCACGCTGGCCGGTGAGGGCCGGACGGTGTTCGTCTCCAGCCATCTGATGAGCGAGATGGAGCACACCGCCGACCACCTGATCGTGATCGGCCGCGGACGCCTGCAGGCCGACTGCTCGGTCAAGGAGTTCATCGAGCGCAACTCCGAGCTGTCGGTCACGGTCCGCACGCCGGATCCCGGGTCGCTCATGCGGCTGCTGGCCGCGTCCGGGGCCCGGATCGAGGCGCGGGGCGACGGCGCGCTGACGGTGCGCGGGCTGACCCCGCCGCAGGTCGGCGACCTGGCCTTCGACGCCGGGATCCGGGTGCACGAGCTGGCCCCGCACCAGGCCTCCCTGGAGGAGGCGTTCATGGAGATGACGCGGGACCAGGTCGAGTACCGCGCCAGCGCGGGCGGGCCCGCCTCGGGCTCCGGCTTCGGCGGACAGCCGCCGGCCGAGCCGCCCCTGCCCTCCCGGGGCCGTCGCGGCCGGGGCCGCGACCGCCAGGACGACCCCCACCACCTGATCGGAGCCTGAGGCCATGACCACCGCGACCCACCCCTTCGGCGCCACCGCGCCCGCGCCCGGCGGGATGACCGCGCCGATCGGCCCCGTGAAGGCCACCTTCGGCGGGGCGCTGCGCTCGGAGTGGACGAAGATCCGCTCGGTGCGGTCCACCTTCTGGACGCTGATCGTCGCCCTGGTGGCCACGGTCGGGGTGTCCGTGCTGGTGGCGCTGGGCACCGTCGGCAGCAAGAGCGCGCTGGAGGACCTGAAGACCACCGGCGACCCGACGATGCAGACCATGTCCGGCTTCATCCTCGGCATGCTGGCGATGGTGGTGTTCGGCGCGATGGCGATCACCGCCGAGTACAGCACCGGGATGATCCGCACCAGCTTCACCTCCCAGCCCCGCCGCTCGGTGGTGCTGGCCGCCAAGGCCCTGGTGATGGCCCTGGTGGCGCTGGTGATCGGCCTGGTGTCGTCCTTCGCCTCGTTCCTGATCGGCGCGCGGGTCTTCTCCGGGCACGGCATCCACGTCGGCCTCGGCGACCCGCACGTGCTGCGCGCGGTGGCCGGCGGCGGCCTGTTCTTCGCGGTCACGGCGCTGCTGGCCTTCGGCCTGGGCGCGGTGCTGCGCCACACGGCGGGCTCCATCACCGCCGGCGTCGGCCTCATGTTCCTGCTGCCGGTGCTGCAGAGCTTCCTGCCGGGCTCGTGGCGCGATCACATCGGCAAGTGGCTGCCGCTGAACACCGGCGGCAACATCATGACGACCCGGAACACCGAGCACATGTTCACGGCGTGGACCGGGTTCGGCATCTTCGCGCTCTACGCGCTGGTCGTGCTGATCGCCGGGTTCTGGCTCACTCGGAAGCGGGACGCGTAGCGCGCTCCTCCGGATCCGTCCCCTCGGGCAGCGCATAGCGCAGGAACCGCACTCCCCTGCTGCCCGGGGGGATGTCGGCTGCGAGCCGGTTGACGTAGGGGGCGACGATCTCCTCGACCGCGTCGAGGATCGCCTCCAGTTCGCGGGCGTCCACGACGAGCCGGGTGTCGGAGAATCCGGCGGCCCGGCTCCAGTCGGTGCCCAGCGTGGGCTCGACGTCGGCGAGCCACCGGGCCGGCACGGCCTGGGAGTGCACCATCAGGCCCCGCAGCAGGGTGAGGGCGGCGGTGCGGCCCTCGACGTCGGCGGGGTCGGCGGGCACGTCGACGCGGAACCCGCGCACCGCGGTCTCCCAGCGGCGGGTGCGGCCGTCGGGATGCGGGTCGCCGTCCCGGATCAGGCCGAAGCGGGCCAGGTGGCGCAGATGCCAGCTGGCGGCGGAGGGCGTGACGCCCAGGCGCGGGGCGAGCTCGGTGGCACTGGCCGGGCCGTCGCGGCGCAGGATGTCGAGGATCGCCAGGCGCGCCGGGTGGGCCAGGGCCCGCATCATGCGCGGGTCGGTGATGACCAGGTCGCCGAATCGTCCGCCGTCCGCCATGCGCGCGAAGGTATGGCTTCACATATGCCGCGTCAATACTCATCGATGCTGGTCTGCGCCGGTCAAGGAAGTCTAGGCTGTGCCGGATGCGCATTCTGATACTGGGCGGCACCGGGTTCATCGGCCGGGCCGTCGTCGAGGACGCACTGGCCCACGGCCACGACCTCACCCTCTTCAACCGCGGCCGCTCCGACACCACGTTGTTCCCGCAGGTCCCGCGCCTGGTCGGCGACCGGGACGCCGACGACTACGCGGCCCTGGCCACCGGGACCTGGGACGCGGTCGTGGACTGCTCCGGCTATGTCCCCCGCCACGTCAACGGCGCCATGGACGCCCTCGGCGACCGCGTGCACCGCTACCTGTTCATCTCGACCAACGCGGTGTATCAGCGCCCGGGCATCGGGCCCGGCGGGACCGAGGACACACCGCTGCGCGCGCCGATCCGGGACACCGAGGAGCTGCTCGAGGAGACGTACGGGCCGTTGAAGGTGGCGTGTGAGGACGACGTCCGGGCGCGGTTCGGCGCCCGGGCGACGATCGTGCGGCCGGGGAAGGTCGCCGGTCCGCACGATCCGCAGACCGGGCTGACGTACTGGGTGCGGCGTGCGGCCCGCGGCGGCCGGGTGGCGCTGCCGGGGCGGCCGGAGCAACCGGTGCAGCTCGTGGACTCGCGGGATCTGGCGCGGCTGATCGTGCGGCTGCTGGAGGACGACCGCGCCGGGGCGTTCCACGCGGTGGGGCCGGCGGAGGCGGTGACGCTGGCCGACGTCATCCACGCGTGCGCGCGGGCGGCCGGGACGAGCGTGGAAGTCGTGCCGGTGCCGTGGGAGGCGTTCGAGGGCGAGCTGTTCCCGCTGGTGCGCGAGGATCCGGAGGAGTGGGCGACGCAGCGGCGGGATCCGGCGCGCGCCGTGGCGGCCGGGATGCCGCAGACGCCGCTGGCGACGACCATCGCCGACGTGCTGGCCTGGGACCGGGGGCGTGGGGAGCCGGAGCTGGACTCCGGGTTCACGCAGGAGCAGGAGGCGGAGGTTCTGGCGAAGTACTCCCCCGCCGGCTGATCAGGCTGCTCGGGGTCCTGGTCGGCCGAATCGGCCCGGTCGGCCCGGTCGGCCCGGTCGATCAGGCTTCCAGGACGTAGCCGAGAAGAGTGTCGCCGCCGTCCACGCCGTCGGGCCGGAAGCCGCACTTGTCCAGCACGCGCTGGGACGCGGTGTTGTGCGGGGCGACGTAGGCGTGGACCGGTCGCGTCGTCATCTCGGCCAGGAACAGCGCCAGCGCGGTGGTCGCGACGCCGCGGCCCCAGTGGTCGCGGCCGAGCCAGTACCCGACCTGCCGCTCACCCCAGCGCTCCCAGCAGGTGATGGCGCCGGCGACGACGTCGTCGACCACGATGGTGCGGCCGGTGGCGGTCGGATCGGCTCGCAGGGTGCGCCACAGGTCGGTGTGTTCTCGGCGCGTCGCGGGGGTGGCCGCGGCCATGCGGGCGGCGGCGGGGTCGCGTTGGTGCTCGAAGAACACGGGCAGGTCGGCATCGAGGACGGCGCGGAGCCGGATGTCGGGGTGGGCGATCGCGGACGGCGCGGCGGGATCAGGCGAGGGCATCGGCTGCGGCGGCCTCGGCTGCGGTGGCGTGCTCCCGCCGGGCCTGCAAGACCTCGTCCATGTGGCTCTCGGCCCAGTCCGTAAGCGCTTCCATGAGCGGCAGCAGGCTGGCGCCCAGCGGCGTGAGACGGTACTCGACCTGCACCGGAACGTCGGCGGTGACGGTGCGGGCGACCAGCCCGTCGCGTTCCAGAGCGCGCAGGGTCTGGGTGAGCATCTTCTGCGTGACCCCGGCGATGGCGCGGCCGAGCTCGCCGTAGCGGCGGGGGCTGGCGGCCAGGGCGGCGATCGTCAGGCTGACCCACTTGTCGCTGATGGTGTCCAGGAGCTGCCGGGTGGGGCACTCGGCGACGTAGGCGTTGTACTTCCGCCTGGCCTCGGCGCGGCGTGCGGCGGCGGTCTGGGTGGCCATGCCGCCCACTCTAGTCGGACACCCGGTATCTACGGCGGCTTTACCTTTAATCGATTGGACTCTGGGCGCTGACTTCCTTATAATCTAAGGCGTAGCAGCGATACGATCATAAGGATCCAAGGAGTCAACGATGAACTTCGCCTCGTCCCTCGAACTGACCGCCGCCCACGCCCGGCTCGCCGAGCTCCACAAGCAGGCCGACCAGGCCCGCATGGCGCGGCTGGTGAAGAAGGCGCGCAAGGCCCGCTGAGCCCCGCGCCCTCCCCGAACAGCACGCGAGAGCCGCCCGGACCATCCGGGCGGCTCTCGCCGTTTTCCGCTTCCGACGCGGGTCAGCGCCTGATCAGGCGGTGTTCCGCTCAGCGCTTGTAGCCGACCCCGCCGTGGATCCACACCTCGAAGTCCGGGTCCACCGCGTCGTCGGGACGCCACTGCTGCAACTGCACCACCCCGGGCTCGACGATCTCGGTCCCGGCGAACAGCTCCCGCACCTCCTCGGCGGTGCGCTGATGCAGCTGCGAACGGGCCTGCTCCCACCCCTTGCGGGCGGCGGCCCCGGCCTCGGGGTCGCGGCCCTCGGTGATGTGGGTGAGCACCAGGGCACTGCCCGGGCAGACCGCGTCCAGATACCGCGCGACCAGCCCCGGCACGTCGTGCTCGGGCGCGACGAAGTGCAGCAGCGCCACCATCAGCACCGCGACCGGCCGCTCGAAGTCCAGCACGGCCCGCACCTGCGGATGCTCCAGGATCGTCTCGGGCTCACGGGCGTCGGCCAGCACCACCGCGGTCGACGCCGGATCCGCGCCGGCCAGCAACGCCCGCGTATGGACGGCGACGATGGGGTCGTAGTCGACGTAGACGACCCGCGCTCCGGGATGCACATGACGGGCGACCTCCCCGGTGTTGCCGGGCCCGGGAATGCCGGTGCCGATGTCCAGGAACTGGGTCACCCCCGCCTCCGCCAGGAACCGCACGGCCCGCCCCAGGAACGCCCGATTGGCCTGAGCCATCCCCCACGCCTGCGGAATGTGCTGCCGCGCCACCTCGGCAGCCCGCCGATCCACCTCGAAGTGGTCCTTCCCCCCGATCATGGCGTCGTAGATCCGCGCCGGATGCGCCCGCGTCGTGTCGATCTCCGGCGGGATCCAGCCCGGCGCGAGAGGGGCGTCGGCGTCCAGAGTCACCTGTTCGTCGCTCACGGGGTGCCAGGGTAGCGGGTGATTGTGGGTATTGATATACCCGCCGTCCGTCACGCCTCCACGCCCGCGGCACCCCGCGGCGGGTGGAACATCAACTCGTACGGCGTGGCGTCGGCGAAGTCGGCGAGGGCGACGAAGTCCGGGGCGGTGCGGGCGGCTGCCGCGAGCAGCTTGTCGCGGGCCTCTTCCCGGCTGATGGCCGGGACGCCGATCGCGGCGAGGAGGTCGGCGCGGATCTGGTCGGCGTCGGGTTCGTTCTCGCGCAGGTCGGCTTCGATGCCGTCGAAGTCGAAGCCGTAGCCGGCGTCGCGCCAGAAGCCCAGGGCGATGAAGATGGACAGGGCTTCGGCGAGATCCTCGGCGATCAGGCTGCCCGAGCCCTCGCTGTCGGTGTAGAGGACCGGGCGGCGCTCGGCGCTCTCGTCGCCGACCAGGAAGAACGTGCCGCCCGCGCCGTCGGCGGCGATCGGGAACAGCGGCAGGCCGCAGGGGATGGCGAGGTTCTCGATCGGGTCGCGGCGGGTGATGTCGAAGTCGGCGAAGATCTCCAGGGTGCGGGCGGTCTCGAGGTCGTTCTCGAGCAGCCTCAGCAGGCGCTCGCCCGGGTCGGTGTCCGGCATCGTGGCCGCTCCCCCTTGATGGATCGGTTACCAGGGATGGGTTTTCCCGTCCCGGAAGAACCCGCCGGAGGGTCCGTCGTCCGGCAGGGTCGCGGCCCACACGATACCGGCGGCGCCGTCCTGCACCGGACGCCCTCCGGGTCCGCCCATCTCAGTGGCCACCCATCCCGGGCACACGGCGTTGACCAAGATGCCCTCGGGTCGCAGTTCGCTGGCGAGCATTCGCGTCAGGGCATTGAGCGCGGCCTTGGTGAGGCTGTACGCGGGCGTGCCGCCACCCATGCTCGCCAGCGACCCGGCCTCGCTGGAGACGTTGACGATCCGCTGGTGGCTCCCGCGCCGCAGCAACGGCAGCAGCGCCTGCGTGAGGTGCCAGGGCCCCAGGACGTTGGTCTCGGCGGCCTCCCGGACCACGGCCAGGTCCGCGCTCACCGCGCGCTGCCACGTGTCGTAGTGGATGGCCGCGTTGTTGACCAGCACGTCCAGGTGTCCGAAGCGGCGCTCGATCTCCTCGGCCGCGTGGTCGATGTCGGCGGTGCTGGTGACGTCGAGCCGCAGCGGGACGGCACCGCCGCCGAGCGCGTCCGCGGTCTCCCGCGCCGCGGACTCGGAGCGGGCGCCGACGAGCACGGTGTGCCCGGCGGCCACGAGCTGGCGGGCGGTCTCGCGGCCGAGACCCCGGTTCGCGCCGGTGACGAGAGCGATCATGGTTCTGTCCCTATCACGACCGTGGCCTCCACGTCGTCGTCCTCGACGATCGACGCCTTCAGCCCGGCCCCCTGGAACGCGGCGAGCGTGGTCTCCGCCTGCGCGTCGCTGGTCTCGATCAGGACGTGACCGCCCGGTGCGAGCCACTCCGGCGCGCCGGCGGCGATACGGCGGTGCAGATCCAGCCCGTCGGGGCCGCCGTCCAGGCTGGCGAGGGGCTCGTGGGCCCGGGCCTCGGCGGGCATGGTCGCGATCGCCGAGGTCGGGACGTAGGGCGCGTTGACGACCAGCAGGTCGACGGTTCCACGCAACGCCTTCGGCAGCGCGGCATAAAGGTCGCCTTCGTACACGTGCGCGCGCCCGCCGAACGGCGCCAGATTACGACGCGCGTAAGCAGTCTGCCCCGCATCGATGTCCGCGGCATGGACCGCCGCGTCCGGCAGCCGGTCCGCCAGCACCGTCGCGAACGGCGCCGCCCCGCAGCACAGATCCAGCACCACGCCCGCGTCCCGGCCCAGTGCGAGCGCCGTCTCCATCAGGAACTCCGATCGCCGCCGCGGCACGAACACCCCGGGCCCGACAGCGATCCGCAGCCCGCAGAACGCCGCCCACCCCACGACGTGCTCCAGCGGCTCGCCCCCGCACCGCCGCGCGATGAGACCATCCAGCGCCCGCGCATCCGGGGCCGCCTCGATCAGCAGTTCGGCCTCCTCCTCGGCGAACACACACCCGGCGGCACGCAGCCGCGTCACGACGGCGTCGAAATCCGTGGCGGCGGCCGTCATCCCGCGAACACCCCCGCCAGCGCGTACGCCGGCGACTTGTCCAGATGCTGACGTCCGAGGTCGTAGCGTTCGGTGGTGGCCGAGTTCGCGTGCCCCATGTAGACCTGGATGTCCCGCAGCGGCACCCCGGCGTCCAGCAGCATCGTCGTGCAGGCGTGGCGCAGGGAGTGCGGGGAGATCCGCTTGTCGATCCCGGCGGCCTTGGCGCAGCACTCGACGATCCACTCCACTTGGTAGCGGGTCAGGCGCGCGCCGTCGGGCCCGGTGAACACCGGCCCGGTGGTGGGAGCGGCCCGCTCGGCGAGCCAGGCGTCCAGGCACCCGGCGGCAGGCGGTGCGACGGCCTGGTCCTGCTCCTCCCCGCCCTTGCGCCGCAACCGCACGACGCGGTGCCCACGCTGCGTGGACAGGTCCTCCACATCGATGCCGCAGAGCTCGGAGACGCGAAGCCCCTGATACAGCAGCACCGCGACCACGGCCTCGTCCCGGGCCCCGCGCTCGGCGGCGGCCCGCAGCATCGCCGCGGACTCGTCCCGGTCCGGCCCCAGCGTCTGCGACTTGCGGGAGACCTTCGGCAGGTGCAGGGCCTTGTCCTTGGCCGGGACGGGGCTGGTCGCGGTGTAGCCGGAGTCGACGGCGTAGAGGTAGAAGTTCCGGATCGCCGAGATCTTGCGCGCGAGGGTGGCCGGACGGGCCTTGCCGTCGTCGGCCAGGTGTACCGACCAGGCGTCGACGTGCGCGCGGACCGCGTCGAAGGGATCGACGTCGAACAGCGCGCACCAGGCGAACCACTGCTTGAGGTCCACAGCGTAGGCCGAGGCCGTCGTGGCCTTATATGTGAGCAGGAACAGTGACGCGACCTGTTCCGCGTTCGGACCGGCCGGGCCGGGGGCCGTCGTCGCGGCGATCGTGCCGGAGACGATGGTGACGGCGGCTGTTGTGGGCTCGGGATCGGGGCTCACGAAGGTGCTCACCGGTTCATTGTGGCCTTACTCGACCTCCCGCAGCTCACTGACCCCGCAGCTCCCGCCAGGCTTCGACCGCCTCGCCGGCGTCGACGCGCGGGATGACCACCGACGGTCCCGGCTGCGGCGTGCGGCGCGCGGCGTCGGCGCGGGCGTCGTAGTCCTCGATGGCCGCACGCAGCGCGGCCTCGGTCGCGGCGGGACGGCCGCCGACCAGGCCTTTGCGCAGGTCCTGGGCCTCGCGGCGCAACGCGAGCGGGAGCGGGAGGGCGTGCACACCGACGCCCTCGCGGGCGACGACCTGGGTGAGCCACCAGTCCTCGCGGTAGGGCTGCCCGTCGCCGGGCAGGGGCTTGCCGGTCAGGGGGTTGTCTTCGAAGGCTTCGGCCTTCTCGGCGTCGCGGACCTGTTTGTCGACGCCCGCGGCGAAGCGCTCATGCCAGGTGCTCATGCTCCATTGTCGCAAAACCGTCCGCACTCAGCCCAAGGTGGTGTCGCCGAGGCCGACGGCCAGGGTGCGCAGCAGCGCCATCAGGGCCTCCCGGTCGTCCTGGGACAGCGCGGCGAGCATCCGCTCCTCGTTGGCGAGGTGCAGCGGAAGGAGCCGGTCGATGAGCTCCAGCCCGGTGTCGGTGAGGCGGACGCGGACGCCGCGGCGGTCGGCGGGATCGCGCACGCGTTCCAGCAGGCCCTTGGCCTCCAGGCGGTCCACGCGGTTGGTGATGGCGCCGGAGGTGACCATGGCGGACTTCAGCAGCGCGCCGGCCGACAGTTCGTAGGGCGCGCCGGAGCGGCGCAGGGTGGCCAGGACGTCGAACTCCCAGAACTCCAGGCCGTGGCCGGCGAAGAACTCTTTGAGCTCCTTGTCCAGGACGCGGGAGAGCCGGCTGACGCGGCCGACGACGCCCATCGGGCGCGGGTCGAGGTCCGGGCGCTCCCGGCGCCAGGCCGCGACGATGGCGTCGACGGCGTCGGACGCGGCGGGGGTGGCTGACATATCTCAACGTTAACAGACTTGACGTTGACCGGAATAGCGTGGTCTCCTGTCAGTGTTAACAGTCTCAACGTTAAGAGAATTTGCGGCCGACGATCCAGGGGAGAGTTCCGATGACCGCCACCACGCTCCGCACCACCACCCCCGCTTCACCGGCCGCCGGCGCCCCGGGCACCACGACCGGCACCGCGACCGGCGGCAAGGCCGGGACCGCCCGCGACCTGCTGCTGTCCGCCATCGCCCCGGCGAGCTGGGGCACGACCTACGTCGTCACCGCCACGCTGCTCCCCGACCACCGGCCGATGCTCGCCGCCACGCTGCGTGCCCTGCCGGCCGGGCTGATCCTGCTGGCGTTCGTCAGGCGGCTGCCCCGTGGTGACTGGTGGTGGAAGACCGCAGTGCTCGGCACGCTGAACTTCGGGGCCTTCTTCCCCCTGCTGTTCTTCGCCGCCTACCGGCTGCCCGGCGGCGTCGCCGCCACGCTCGGCTCCGTGCAGCCGCTGGCCGTGGCCGCCTTCAGTACCCTGATCCTGCGGCAGCGGCCGGCGCGCGCTGTGCTGGGCGCGGCGGTGGTCGGCACCGGCGGGGTGGCGCTGATGACGCTGACCGCCAAGGCCCGGCTGGACGTGCTCGGCGTGGCGGCGATGCTCACCGCGACCTCGCTGATGGCGCTGGCGGTCGTGCTGGGCCGCAAGTGGGGCCGCCCGGCCGGGGCGACGCCGCTGACCCTGGCGGCCTGGCAGCTGGTGTTCGGCGGACTGGTGCTCGCGCCGATGACGCTGTTCACCGAGGGACTGCCGGACACGCTGACCGCGAAGAACCTCGCCGGGTTCGCGTACATCGGCGTCGTCGGCACCGCCGCCGCCTACACCCTGTGGTTCCGCGGGATCGAGCGGCTGGCGCCGACCTCGCTGTCGCTGCTGAGCCTGGCCAACCCGATGGTGGCCACGGTCGCCGGGTTCGTGGTGCTGGACCAGGTGCTGACCGTGCCGCAGGCGGCGGGGTTCGCGGTGGCGCTCGGGGCGCTGGTCGCCGGGCAGACGCTGGCGAACCGGAAGCGGTGAGCGCTGGACCGGCACGTCGGCCGCGTCGCTCTGGCGACGCGGCCGACGTGGGTCCTAAGGTGGACCCAACAAGGTTACCGACCGGTAGTAAGGATGGCGGCCATGACGGATCCCGGCAGGAAGTACGACCTGGTGCTGTTCGGCGCGACGGGGTTCACCGGCTCGCTGGTCGCCGACTACCTCGCCGAACACGCTCCGGCCGCCGCGCGGTGGGCGCTGGCCGGGCGCTCGACGGCGAAGCTGGCGGCGGTCCGGGACCGGCTGGCCGAACGGCATCCGCATCTCAAGGAGCTGCCGCTGGTCGTCGCCGACGCCACCGACCGGGCGGCGCTGAAGGAGCTGGCGGACAGCACGCGGGTCGTGATCAGCACCGTCGGTCCCTATCTGCGCTACGGCGAGCCCCTCGTGGCGGCGTGCGCCGACGCCGGGTGCGACTACGTCGACCTGACCGGCGAGCCGGAGTTCGTCGACGCCATGTTCCTCAAGCACCACGCGCGGGCGCTGGAGACCGGCGCGCGGCTGGTGCACGCCTGCGGCTTCGACAGCATTCCGGCCGATCTCGGCGTCCTCTACACGATGCGACAGCTCGGACCGCAGGACGGACCGGTGCGGATCCAGGGGTTCATCCGCTCCAACGGCGCCTTCTCCGGAGGCACCCTGGCCTCGGCCATGACCGCGATGTCGCGGCCCGGCGCGATGGCGCGCACGGCGAAGGCCCGGCGGGCCGCGCAGCCGCTGCCGGCCGGGCGGCGCGTGGGGGTGCTGGCGGGCCCGCCGCGGCACGACCGGGTCGCGCACGCGTGGATCGCGCCGCTGCCGGTGATCGACAACCAGATCGTGCTGCGCAGCGCGGCCGCCCTGCCGGAGTACGGGCCGGACTTCCGCTACGGGCACTACGCGGCCGTGCGGCGGCTTCCGATGGGGCTGGCGGGGCTGGCCGGGATCGGCGTGCTGGCGGTGTCGGCGCAGATCAAGCCGCTGCGCTCGGCGGTCGGGCGATACGTGAAGCCGGGAGAGGGACCTGACGAGCGGCGGCGGGCCAAGAGCTGGTTCACGCTGCGGCTGCACGCCAAGGCCGGTGGGCGGTCGGTGGTGACCGAGGTCTCCGGGGGCGACCCGGGCTATGGGGAGACGTCGAAGATGCTCGCCGAGTCAGCGCTCTGTCTGGCGTTCGACGATCTGCCGGTGACCGCGGGGCAGGTGACCACGGCCGAGGCCATGGGAGACGCGCTCATCGCGCGGTTGACGCGGGCGGGGATCGTGTTCCGGACGTTGGAGGAGCCGCCGACCCAGTCGCCGGGGCCGGTGCGGCGAGGCTGACATGGCCGAGGCTGACCGAGCTGGAGCTGACGAGGCTGGACCTGACCGGGCTGGGGCTTGGGCTTGGGCTGAGGCTGGGGCTGACCGGGCTGGAGCTGACGTCGCCGGAGCTGACGCAGCTCGGCGCCCCGCCATCAGGGACGGCCGGTCGGCAGCGCGCCGGCCGGCCGTCGAAGCCGTTGGTGCGGGGCCGCGCCTACTCGTCGGCGCTGGCCCAGCCCTCGATGATGCCGCGGGCCAGCGTGTGGCCGCGCATCAGGAAGTGCAGCACCGCCAACGAGGTCTCCGGGGTGGCGCCGAGCTCGCGCATCGAGTCCACGTCGAGGGCGTGGACCGCGAAGACGTAGCGGTGGCGGCCGGTGCCGGCCGGCGGGCCGAAGCCGACGTACTGGCGCCCGCCGATCTCGTTGGGGAGGTGGAAGGCGTCGCCCGGGAGCGCGTCGTCGCCGGAACCGGCGCCGGCGGGCAGCTCGGTCGTGTCGCCGGGCAGGTCCGCGAGGCCCCAGTGCCAGAAGCCGGAGGGGATCGGGGCATCGGGGTCGAACATGGTCACCGCGACGCTCTTCGTGCCCTCGGGCAGCGGGCCCCAGGACAGCTGCGGGGACAGGTCCCGCCCGCCGGAGACCCCGAACGCCTCGCCGCCGTGTTCGGGGGCGAGACGCTCCCCGGCCTGGAAACTCTCGGAGGTCACCGTCATAGACGGCACCTTCTCCGAATTGCTATAGGGCACGCACACCACTCCCGTCCGACCGCGTCGTCGAATACTGATCCTGCTAGTGATCCTGGGCACTGTAACCCTACAGAAAAGAGGTGGAGGCGCCATGTCTTCCGCGGGCCGGCACTATCGCGTCATCCGAACCGAGCTGACTGATCTGGCGGCGACCTTGAGCGAGGAGCAGGCGGGTACCGCGGTGCCCGCGCTGCCTGGGTGGAGCGTGCACGACACGTACGCGCACCTGGCCGGGGTCTGCGCCGACATCCTGGCCGGCACGGTCGGCGACCCGCATGACACGGCGTGGACGGCCGGGCATGTCGCGGCGCGCGAGCAGATGCCGCTGGCGGAGATCTGCGAACAGTGGAGTGCCGACGCGCCGCGGGTCGAGGAGCTGTTGGACACGCCCGAGATGCGGCGAGGGGTGTTCTCGGTGTTCGACGTCTTCCATCACGCTCATGACATCCGGGGCGCCTTGGGGCGGGTCGAGGCACGGGACACGCCGCAGGCGGCGTTCGTGGCGGGGCTGATGACGAAGTTCAAGGGGATCGAGTGGGGACGGGCCGGGCACCCGCCGATCCAGCTGGCCACGGGCTCGGGGAGCTGGCGGTTCGGCGCCGAGGGCGACGAGGTCGTGGCGAGCCTGGAGACGTCGGACTTCGAACTCGCCCGGATCGTGGTCGGGCGGCGGTCGCGGGCACAGATGCTGGCGGCGGGGTGGAAGGGCGACCCCGAGGGGATCGTCGACTTCCTGCCGGTGTTCGGGCCGCCCGTGACCGACCTCACCGAGTAGCTTCCGTCCGGCGGGAGGGACTCGGCGCCTAAAATCGAGGCGCGCGGTGCGGTGCGGTGCGGTGCGATGCGGTGCGTACAGGAATCCGACATGAGGAGACGCCCCTTTGGCCACGTTCGAGTCCCTCATGGACCTGCTCGACCTGGAACAGATCGAGGACGACCTGTTCCGCGGCGCCTCGCCGGACACCGACGTGCAGCGGGTGTTCGGCGGGCAGGTGCTGGGGCAGGCGCTGACGGCCGCGACCGCGACGGTGGAGGCGGACCGGAGTGTGCACTCGCTGCACTCGTACTTCCTGCTGCCCGGGGACCCGGCGGCGCCGATCGTCTACGAGGTGGACCGGTCACGGACGGGGCGGTCGTTCTCCACGCGGCGGGTCGTGGCCCGGCAGCACGGGCGGAACATCTTCGTGATGTCGGCGTCGTACCAGATCCCTGAAGTGGGGTTGGACCACGCCGACGCACGGCCGGAGGCGCCGGACCCGGAGAGCCTGCCGGCGATTCCGCAGGAACCCGCCGACGACGGCGAGGACGCGCTCTGGAACATCCTGTATCGGCGATGGACCGCGTTCGACATCCGGCGGGTGCCGGGGACGGGGCCGGAGAAGCGGCAGGTGTGGTTGCGGACGTCCGCACCGTTACCGGACGATCCACACCTGCATACAGCGGTGTTGGCGTATGTGTCGGACTTGACACTGTTGTCCACGACGCTGATCCGCCACCAGTTGCTCCCCCACAAAGAGGTACAGATCGCTTCTTTGGATCATGCGATCTGGTTTCACCGGCCGGCACGGGCCGACGAGTGGTTGCTGTACGACCAGGCTTCGCCTTCGGCTTCGGGAGCGCGAGGGCTGGCCACCGGGCGGTTGTTTACCCGGGAGGGCGTACTCGTGGCGACCGTGGTGCAGGAAGGGTTGCTGAGAGTGAACGCGGGCGGGTGAGAGCGCCGTCCGTGGGTGGCTGTGATCCGCTAGTCTCAACCGCGTCCCCATCGACCCGCGGCCAGACAAAGAATGAGGTCAGCGCGCAGATGTTCGTGTACCAGGCGGCGAAGTTCGTCGTCGAACCGCTCGTGAAGATCGTCTACCGACCCCGGGTCGAGGGTCTGGAGAACATCCCCACGGACGGCTCCGCCATCCTGGCGGCCAACCACCTTTCCTTCTCGGACTCCTTCTTCATCCCGATCGTCGTGCCCCGGCATGTGACCTTCATCGCGAAGGCCGAGTACTTCGACGCCGGCGGACTGAGGGGACTGTGGAACAAGTACTTCTACGCGCGGTTCGCGGGCGCGGTCCGGGTGGACCGCTCGGGGAGCCGGAACGCCACGACAGCAGCGCTGGAGGGGGCCGTGGCGGTGCTGGAGGGCGGCGGCCTGTTCGGGATCTACCCCGAGGGGACGCGGTCGCCCGACGGGAAGCTGTACCGGGGGCGGACGGGCATCGCGGAGATCGCCCTGCGCTCGGGCGCGCCGATCATCCCGATCGGGATCATCGGGACGGACCGGGTGCAGCCACCCGGGAAGAAGATGCCCAGGCTGGGACGGGTGACGATCCGTGTGGGCGCGCCGTTGGACCTGAGCGAGGCCAAGTCGCTGGGGAAGCCGGCTTTGGTGCGGCGCGCTATTACGGACGAGGTCATCGAGGCGATTCAGAAGTTGTCGGGGCAGGAGTACCGGCACGTGTACGCGTCGGATGTGAAGGAAGGGAAGGCGGCCGCTTAGGTTAGGGCCGCTGCTTATTACGGCCTTCGGCCAATGTGTTGAAAGTCCGCGGGGAGTCGCAGTTCGCTGAGGCGGGTGCTGGTGCGTCGGCGGCTGCGGGCTGCGGGCTGCGGGGCGGTTGCTCAGGCAACGACCCGAAGTCCGCCAGCCACCAGCCAGCCGCCATCCACCACCTGCCCACCTGCCCACCAGCCCACCAGCCCACCAGCCCACCAGCCCGCCAGGCCAGCCCGTCAGCCGCCGTTACCAGCCGTCGTTAAGGGTCCCGGACAGCACAGTCACCCCGTGCCCGGACAAATGCACCCGCTCCCCCTCGATCCGCAGGCGCAGTCGGCCACCGCGTTCCGACGCCTGTTCCGCCTCCAGCTCGGTGACGCCGAGCAGCGGCGACCAGAAGCTCGCCAGCGTGCAGTGGGCCGAGCCGGTCACCGGGTCCTCGGGGATGCCGTAGGCCGGGAAGAAGCAGCGGCTGACGATCGAGGCGGGACCGTCCGCGGCCGTCACGATCAGGCCCCTGGCCCCGGGCAGCGCGGCGACGGCTGCGAGGTCCGGCGCCAGCGAGCGCACGGTCTCGACGTCGGCGAGCCGCACCAGGTAGTCCTCGCGGCCCTGGGTCACGGAGACCGGGGTCGCTCCGTCCAGGCAGGCCAGGATCGCCGGCGTCACCTCGACCGGGGTCTGGGGGTCGGCGGGGAAGTCCATCTCGACCCGGCCGTCGGGCTCGGCGACGCAGTGCAGCAGGCCGCTGCGGGTGCTGAAAGTGCGATGGCCGCCGAGGACGTGGGCGGCGGCCAGCGTCGCGTGGCCGCACAGGTCGACCTCCGCGACCGGGGTGAACCACCGCAGGGGCAGGGGCTCGTCGGCGCCGTCCCGCGTCGTCGCCCCCGCCGCCGCCCCTTTCTCCGCCACCGTCTCGGGCACCACCACGAAAGCCGTCTCCGAGTGCTTCAACTCAGAGGCGACGTCCTGCATCCACGCCGCGTCGCGCGGTTCACGGAGGATGACCACCCCCGCCGGGTTGCCTCGGAACGGGACGTCGGTGAACGCGTCGACGATGCTCACGCTGATTGTCATGGGCCAAGCCTGCCGGAAAGGCGCCTCGCCGTGGGAGACTCACGCCGGTGATCACCCAGGACCCCGGGGCCGGAGCCACCGTCTGGCTCACCGGCCTGCCGAGCGCCGGGAAGAGCACGATCGCCGCGGCCGTGGCGGCGCGGCTGCGGGCCGGGGGACGGCGGGTCGCCGTCCTGGACGGCGACGAAGTGCGGCGCACGGTCTCGGCCGGACTCGGCTTCGGGCGGGCCGACCGGGAGGAGAACGTGCGGCGGGTCGGCGGGCTCGCCGAGGCGGCGGCGCGCGCCGGGGCGGTCGTGCTGGTGCCGGTGATCGCGCCGTATGCGGCCTGCCGCGCGCGGGTGCGCCGTCGGCACGAGGCGGCCGGGATCCCGTACATGGAGATATACGTCGCGACGCCACTGGAGGTGTGCGCGCAACGTGATGTGAAGGGCCTCTACGCCCGCCAGGCCGCGGGGGAGATTTCGGGCCTGACCGGCGTCGACGATCCCTACGAGGTGCCGGCCGCCCCCGATCTCCGCCTCGACACCAGCCACGAGTCGCCGGCAGCATCGGCGAGCGCCGTGTACCGGCTGCTCTCCGCGCGGGGACTGGCCTGACCGTGGCCTGACCCGTGGCCTGACCGTCGCCGCCATGTCCGAATCCCGCCAGTGTGTCGGGTGTCCGCCGCCCACAATGGAGGCATGAAGGTCTACACCGAAATCGAAAGCCCTGTCGGGCCGCTGCTGCTGGTCGGCGACACGACCGCGGACGGCCTGAAGCTGAGTTCCGTATCCATGTCCGGTCAGCGCTCCGCCCCGACGATCCGCGACGCCTGGAGCGAAGACCGCGACGCGTTCAGGGAGGTGGTCCGTCAACTGCGCGAGTATTTCGCCGGAACCCGCACCGAGTTCGACCTCGCCTACGCCGTGTCCGGCACCGAGTTCCAGCGGTACGTGTGGAACGCGCTCGACACGATCGCCTACGGCACCACGACCTCCTACGGCGCCCTGGCCGAGGACCTCGGCCTGCCGCGGGACCGTGTTCAGGCGCTCGGCGCGGCGATCGGCGCGAACCCGCTGCTGATCGTGCGCCCGTGCCACCGGGTGGTCGGCGCCGACGGCTCGATGCGCGGGTACGCCGGCGGGGTGGAACGCAAGCAGCAGCTGCTGGCGCTGGAAGGCGCGATCGCGCCGCTGTTGGTCTGAGGAGGCCGCCATGGATCCGGTCACCGCCCTGGCCGACGCCGACTGGCCGGCGATCACCGCCGAGCTCGACGGCCACGGCTGCGCTCCGACACCGCGATTGCTCACTGCTGAGCAGTGCGGCGACGTCGCAGCCCTCTACGAGAAGCCCGAGCTGTTCCGCACCACGGTCGACATGGCCCGGCACCGGTTCGGCTCGGGCCAGTACCGTTACTTCACCCACGAGCTGCCGGCGGTGGTCGCCGACCTGCGCGCGGCGCTGTGGCCCCACCTGCTGCCGATCGCCCGCGACTGGGCTGAGCGTCTGGGCCGCCCGGCTCCGTGGCCGGACGATCTGACCGCGTGGATCGACCGCTGCCACGCCGCCGGGCAGGCCCGCTCGGCGCAGATCCTGCTCCGCTACGGCCCCGGCGACTGGAACGCCCTGCACCGGGACCTGTTCGGCGACATGGTGTTCCCGCTGCAAGTGGTGATCGGTCTCGACGAGTACGGCACGGATTACACCGGCGGCGAGTTCCTGCTCGTGGAGCAGCGTCCCCGCGCGCAGTCCCGCGGCACCGCCACGCCGCTCCCCCGCGGCCACGGTCTGATCTTCACCACCCGCGACCGTCCGGTCCGCGGCGCCCGCGGCTGGTCCGCCGGACCGGTGCGGCACGGCGTGAGCACGGTGCGCTCCGGGCGGCGCCACGCGCTCGGGCTGGTGTTCCACGACGCGGCATGAGCCTGTGTGGGCGCCTGGGC
The DNA here is from genome assembly GCF_039531675.1 of Catenulispora subtropica. Classification (NCBI taxonomy): domain Bacteria; kingdom Bacillati; phylum Actinomycetota; class Actinomycetes; order Catenulisporales; family Catenulisporaceae; genus Catenulispora; species Catenulispora subtropica. Next base: position 72,748 of record NZ_BAAAQM010000032.1, on the reverse strand, counting down.
ACGTGGGCCTGGAGGCACGTGAGCGCGTGAGCACCCGCGGCTGGACCCTCCTCGGCACCGACGGCCGCCCCTACGAGAGCCCCACCCCGGGCACCCTCGGCGGCCATCGCCGGCTCCGGATCTACGGCCGCCTCGACTGCCCGAGCGCCCTGCGCCACATCGCGGCCGGCCGCTACGTCCGCCACCGTGTCTTCTTCGCCGACGAGGACACGGCGCGCGCCGCGGGTTTCCGGCCCTGCGCGCGCTGCCTGCCGGACCGCTACAAGGCTTGGCGAGTCGCGATGGGTGGCGTCTGAAGGTCGACAGATCTCTGCGTTAGGGTCCGAGCTACCGTGGGCGCGACATAGGCTGATCCGCAGTCGCCACGCCAACGCCGCGCCGCTGCCCGAACGGTCCCCCAACCCAGGAGAGCCATGACCGCACGGATCGATATCAGCTCCCTGGTTCTGGGGTCCGAACTCCACGCCGGGTCCCGCAGCAGCGTCGTGCAGCTGGAGCAGCCGCGCGACGCGCACGGCGGCGTGCTGGTGTTCAAGCGGTACCGGCCCGGGACGACCTCCCACGTCGACGCGGTCGCCCTGGACGCGCTCGGCGACCTGCCGGGGCGGGCCGGGCCGGAGGCGATCTGGCTGCGGGAGCGCACGGCGTGGCCGCGGACGCTGGTCACCGAGGGCGTCGAGGTCGTCGGCTTCCTGATGCGCGCCATCCCCGCCGAGTTCTCCTTCGGCCAGGTCACCGGGTCCGGCACGGTGCACATGAGCGCCGAGTTCACCTACCTGCTCAACGAGGACCGGATCCTGCAGGACCTCGGGCTGCTGATCTCCGACCGCGACCGGCTGCTGCTGCTCACCGACGTCGTCGACGCCCTCCAGCGGCTGCACCGCCTCGGCGTCCGCGTCGGGGATCTTTCGGCGCGGAACCTGGTGTTCGCGCCGTCGACGCACCGCAGCTTCTTCCTGAACTGCGACGCGATGCGGCTCGGGGACGCGGACGTCCTCCCGCTGGTCCACACTCCGGGGTGGGAGCTGCCGGAGGGCGAGGAGCCCGGCACCCCGGCCGCCGACGTCTACAAATTCGGCCTGCTGGCGACGCGCATGATCGCGCGGAATCCGACCGAGCGCGACCCATCCCGGTTGGGCCACATATCGGCGCGGTTCGCCGCCCTGGCCGCCGCCACGCTGAACGGCGACGCGCGCAACCGTCCCACACTGGACGACTGGATGGCGGAGCTGAGGATGGCGGCCGCGGCGGCGTCGCCGGTTTCGCCGGAGGTGACGGTCAGCGTCGCGATGCCGCCGGCGGCCGACCCGGTGCCGGCGGCGAGCGCCCCGGCACCACCGGCACCGGCCCACGCCCCCGAAGTCGCGCTCACCGTCCCGGCGGCCGACATCGTCGGCACACCGGGCAGCGCCCCGTCCTACGGCCCGCCTCCGGAGCAGCCGTCCCGCAAGCGTGTCAGCCCGCTCGTCGTCACCGGCGCGGTCGTCGTCGCGGCGGGCATCGCGGCCGGGGCGGCCGCGGCGGCCGGCGCTTTCGGCAGCACCAGCGGCACCGTCGCCTCGACGACGATCGACGGTTCCCGCTCCGGCAGCGGCCTCGTGGGCACGGGCACCCCGGCCACGTCCGGTTCCACGACGGCGCCCACCGGCACCCCGTCCACGACCGGCTCGACCACGGACACCCCGTCGCCGACCGGCACGACCTCCAGCACCCCCACGCCGACGCCGACCCCGCCTCCCCCGCCGCCCGTGACCAGTTCCGTCGGCGTCGTCCAGATCGACGCCTCGCTCGTCGCCGACCCGCGCGCGGTGCCGGTCGCGACGCTGTTCGACTCCTTCTTCGCCGCCGTCACCGCCAAGGACTTCGACGCGGCGCTCGCGCTCTACGATCCGAACGGCGACGTCGACACCAACGACGCGCAGCAGCGCGCGGCGTTCAAGAAGTCCGAGGCCACCAGCACCGACGACCAGGGGGTGCTCAAGAGCCTCAGTCCCGGCGGCACCGGCCCGGCGACCACCGCCGTGATCACCTTCCGGAGCCGGCAGGCCGCCGGATACGGACCGTCGGACACGCCCGAACAGACGTGCAGCGTCTGGACTCTGACCTACACGCTGACCCCCGCCGGCGGCGGATACCTGATCAAATCGGCCACCGGTTCGCATACCGGCTGCTGAAGGTAATGGCCGCACCACCGACCGGGAGACTACCGGCCGGTAGCTTCGCCTTCACCTTTTGCTCCACAGTCCCTCCACTGGAATCCACTACACTCCGACCAGTCACATCCAGTACGTCCGGCCGACTCCATCGACTGTGCGGGGAAACCGGCCAGCCGACCGGTCGTGCGTCTGGTGCCTTCGAATAGAGGAAGGGCCCGGCCGGTGTTTCGTCGAGTCGCCATCGTCAACCGTGGAGAGGCCGCGATGCGGTTGATCCACGCGGTCCGTGAACTCAGCGCCGGAGGCGCCGAGCAGATCGAGACCGTCGCGCTGCACACCGACGTGGACCGGGACGCCACCTTCGTCCGCGAGGCCGACATCGCCTACGACCTCGGTGCCGCCGCGAACCGGCCCTACCTGGACCTGGAGGTCCTGGAGCGGGCGCTGCGCGAGACCGGCGCGGACGCGGCGTGGGTGGGCTGGGGCTTCGTCGCCGAGGACCCGGCGTTCGCAGAGCTCTGTCAGCGCATCGGCGTCACCTTCATCGGCCCGGACGCCGAGGCCATGCGGCAGCTCGGCGACAAGATCGGCGCCAAGCTGATCGCCGAGGAGGTCGGCGTGCCGGTGGCGCCGTGGAGCCGCGGCGCCGTGGAGACCCTGGAGGCGGCGATCGCCTCCGCCTCGCAGATCGGCTACCCGCTGATGCTCAAGGCCACCGCCGGCGGCGGCGGGCGCGGCATCCGGGTCATCACCGACGAGGCCGAACTGGTCGACGCCTACGAGCGCACCAGCGCCGAGGCCGCCCGCGCCTTCGGCTCCGGCGTGGTGTTCCTGGAGCGCCTGGTCACCGGCGCCCGGCACGTCGAGGTGCAGGTGATCGCCGACGGCCAGGGCACGGCCTGGGCCCTGGGCGTGCGGGACTGCTCGGTGCAGCGCCGCAACCAGAAGGTGATCGAGGAGTCGGCCTCGCCGGTGCTGTCCGCCGAGCAGGCCGCGGAGCTGAAGTCCTCGGCCGAGCGGCTCGCCGTGCGCGTCGGCTACCGCGGCGCGGCCACCGTGGAGTTCCTCTACCACCCCGGCGACCGGCGGTTCGCGTTCCTGGAGGTCAACACCCGGCTCCAGGTCGAGCACCCGATCACCGAGGCCACCACCGGCTTCGACCTGGTGAAGGCCCAGCTGCACGTGGCCTCCGGCGGCAGGCTGGAGGGCGAGCCGCCGGCCGAGCGGGGCCACGCCATCGAGGCCCGGCTCAACGCCGAGGACCCGGACCGCGACTTCGCCCCGTCCCCGGGCCGGATCGCCCGCCTGGACCTTCCGGCCGGCCCCGGCATCCGGGTCGACACCGGCGTCTCCGAGGGCGACACCATCCCGGCCGACTTCGACTCGATGATCGCCAAGGTCATCGCCTACGGCCGGGACCGCGACGAGGCCCTGGGCCGGCTGCGCCGCGCGATGGCCGAGACCTCCGTGGTGATCGAGGGCGGCACCACCAACAAGAGCTTCGTCCTGGACCTGCTGGAGCAGCCGGAGGTGCTCGACGCCTCCGCCGACACCGGCTGGATCGACCGGGTCCGCGCCCAGGGCCGGCTGGTCTCGCACCGCAACGCCTCGGTGGCGCTGGCCGCCGCGGCCATCGACGCCTACGAGGACGAGGAGGTCCTGGAGCGCGACCGCCTGCTGTCCACCGCCTCCGGCGGCCGGCCGCAGGTCCAGCACGAGTCCGGCCGCCCGCTGGACCTGAAGCTGCGCGGCACCGGCTACCGGGTCCGGGTGGCCCGGGTCGGCGCCCAGCGCTACCGGGTCGGCATCGAGGCCGGCGACCAGGTCCGCACCGCCGACGTGGACCTGGACCGCTTCGACCGGCACACCGGCCAGATCGTGGTCAACGGCGAGCGCTTCCGGCTGCTGACCGCCACCCACGGCTCGGTGCACCTGGTCGAGGTGGACGGCGTCACCCACCGCGTCAGCCGCGACGAGGGCGGCGTGGTCCGCTCCCCGGCCCCGGCGCTGGTGATCGCCACCCCGGTGGCGGTCGGCGCGGAGGTCGAGGCCGGCGCGCCGGTGGTCGTGCTGGAGAGCATGAAGATGGAGACGGTGCTGCGCGCGCCGTTCAAGGCCCGGATGAAGGAGCTGGCGGTCACCGTCGGCACCCAGGTCGAGACCGGCGCCCCGATCCTGCGGCTGGAGCCGGTCGTCGAGGACGACGAGGACGCGGGCGCCGCGGCCGGCGCCGCCCCGGCCGCCCAGACCGTCGAGCTGGACCTGCCGGCCGCGCCGTCGCAGGTGCCGGCCCGGGCCCGGGTCACCCGCGGCCTGGAGGACCTGCGCAGCCTGCTGCTGGGCTACGACGTCGACCCGCACGACGAGGGCCGGGTCCTGGACGGCTACCTGACGGCCCGCACCGCCGCGATCGAGGAGGGCCTGCGGCCGCTGGCCGGCGAGCTCGGCCTGATCGAGGTGTTCGCGGACCTGGCGGCCCTGGGCCGCAACCGCCCGGGCGGCGAGGAGGCCAACGAGCTCCACGTGCACAGCGCCCACGAGTACTTCCACACCTACCTGCAGAGCCTGGACGTGGAGCGGTCCGGCGTGCCGGAGGCGTTCCAGACCGCGCTGGGCAAGGCGCTGGCCCACTACGGCGTCACCGACCTGGACCGTTCGCCGGGGCTGGAGGCGGCGGTGTTCCGCATCTTCCTGGCCCGGCAGCGCGCCTCGGTGGACGCCGCCGTGGTCGGCGCGCTGCTGCGCACCTGGCTGCGCGAACTGCCGCCGGACGAGTCGCTGCGCGAGCCCGCCGGCCTGGTGCTGGAGCGGCTGGTGGCCGCCACGCAGGTCCGCTTCCCGAACATCGCCGACCTGGCGCGCGGCGTGGTCTACGCGTGGTTCGGCCAGCCGCTGCTGCGCCGCAACCGGGCCCGGGTCTACGCCGGCGTCCGCAAGAACCTGCGCTACCTGGACGAGAACCCGCAGGCCGAGGACCGCGCCGAGCGGATGGCCGAGATGGTGCGCAGCACCGAGCCGCTGGTGCGGCTGCTGGGCCAGCGCCTGGTGCACCCGGACCTGGACAACTCGGTCATGCTCGAGGTCCTGACCCGCCGCTACTACGGCAACAAGGGCCTGACCGGCCTGCAGACCGCGAAGGCCGGCGGCTGCACCTTCGTGGTGGCCGAGCGCGAGGGCTCGCGCCTGCTCTCGGCGGCGGTGCCGTTCGAGCGGCTCGGCGACGCGCTGGACGGCCTGGCCGAGATCGGCTCCTCCGACGGCGCCCTGGACGCCGACGTGTATCTGCTGTGGGAGAACCAGCCGGACACCGACGAGGCGGCCGCCGAGCTGCAGCGCGTGATCAGCGCGCACCCGCTGCCGAGCCAGGTCCGCCGGGTGACGACCACGGTGGCCGGACGCCGCAACTCCGTGATGCACCACCACTTCACGTTCCGGCGCTCCAGCACCGGGATGACCGAGGAGCGGCTGATCCGGGGCCTGCACCCGTACATCGCCGAGCGGATGCAGCTGGAGCGGCTGAGCAAGTTCGACCTGACGCGCCTGCCCTCCTCGGACGAGGACGTGTACCTGTACCAGTGCGTCGCGCGGGAGAACCCGGCCGACGACCGCCTGGTGGCCTTCACGCAGGTGCGCGACCTGACCGAGCTGCGCGAGCACGACGGCCGCCTGGTGGCGCTGCCCACCGCGGAGGACGCGATCGCGGCGTGTGTGGACTCCCTGCGCCGCGCCCAGCAGCGACGGCCCTCCAACAAGCGGTTCAACACCAACCGGATCGTCGTCTACATCTGGCCGCCGTCCGACATCAAGCGCTCGGAGCTGGAGCTGATCGCCCAGCGCATCCTGCCCTCCACGGCGGGCGCCGGCCTGGAGGAGATCGAGCTCATCGGCCGCCAGCGCTCCTGGAAGACCGGCGAGCTGATCAAGATCGCGGTCCGGGTCCGCTTCGACGCGGCCGGCACCCCGACCCTGAGCGTCGGCGAGCCGACCCTGGACCCGGTGGAGCCGCTGGACGACTACCGCCTCAAGGTGCTGCGCGCGGCCAGCCGCAACACCGTCTACCCCTACGAGCTCACCGAGCTGCTCGGCGACTTCACCGAACACGACCTCGACGAGCACCACAAGCTGGTCCCCGTCGACCGTCCCAAGGGCCGCAACAAGGCGGCGATCGTCGCCGGCGTCGTCACCACCAAGACCCGCCGCCACCGCCAGGGCGTCACCCGCGTGGTGCTGCTCGGCGACCCGACGAAGTCCCTCGGCGCGCTGTCCGAGCCGGAGTGCCGCCGCGTGATCGGCGCCCTGAACCTCGCCGAGGAGATGAAGGTCCCGGTCGAGTGGTACGCCCTGTCGGCCGGCGCCCGCATCTCCATGGAGTCCGGCACCGAGAACCTGGACTGGGTCGCCGCGGCTCTGAAGCGCATCGTCGAGTACACCCAGGCCGGCGGCGAGATCAACATCGTCGTCGCGGGCACCACCGTCGGCGCCCAGCCGTACTGGAACGCCGAAGCCACGATGCTGATGCACACCAAGGGCGTCCTGGTGATGACCCCGGACTCGGCCATGGTCCTGACCGGCAAGCACGCTCTGGACTTCTCCGGCGGCGTCTCGGCCGAGGACAACTTCGGCATCGGCGGCTACGACCGCGTCATGGGCCCGAACGGCCAGGCGCAGTACTGGGCCCCGAACCTGGCCGCGGCCCGCGATGTGCTGATGGCGCACTACGACCACACGTACATCGCCCCGGGCGAGACCACCCCCCGTCGCGCGGCCACGAACGACCCCACCGACCGCGACATCTCCACGTTCCCGCACACCTACGCGGGCTCGGACTTCACCACGGTCGGCGAGATCTTCTCCGCGTCCTCCAACCCGGACCGCAAGAAGCCGTTCGACATCCGCACGGTGATGCGCGCCCTGTCCGACCAGGACCACGCCGTCCTGGAGCGCTGGGCCGGCATGGCGGGCGCCGAGACGGCGGTCGTGCAGGACGTGCACCTGGGCGGCCTGCCCGTCTGCCTGGTCGGCATCGAGTCCCGCCAGGTGCCGCGCAAGGGCTTCCCTCCCACCGACGGCCCGGACACCTACACCGCCGGCACGCTGTTCCCGCTGTCGTCGAAGAAGGTGGCCCGCGCCATCAACGCGGCCAGCGGCAACCGCCCGCTGGTGGTCCTGGCGAACCTCTCCGGGTTCGACGGCTCCCCGGAATCGATGCGCAAGCTCCAGCTGGAGTACGGCGCCGAGATCGGCCGCGCGATCGTGAACTTCCAGGGACCGATCGTCTTCTGCGTGATCTCCCGCTACCACGGCGGCGCCTTCGTGGTGTTCTCCAAGGCCCTGAACCCGAACATGACGGTCCTGGCCCTGGAAGGCTCCTTCGCCTCCGTCCTCGGCGGCGCCCCCGCGGCGGCGGTGGTGTTCTCCGGCGACGTGAACGCCCGCACCGCCAACGACCCCCGCGTCCGCGACCTGGAGTCCCGGGTGACGGCCGCCTCCGGCGCCGACCGCGCGGCCCTGGCCTCCGAACTCGACGAGCTCCGCGCCTCGGTCCGCGCCGAGAAGCTCGGCGAGGTGGCCACCGAGTTCGACGCTCTGCACAGCATCCAGCGCGCCGTCCAGGTCGGCTCGGTGGACGAGGTCATCAAGGCCGCCGAGCTGCGGCCGAAGGTGATCGCGGCGATCGAGGCGTACCAGGCCCGGCAGAACTGAGCCCAGCCGGAACCGGGCTTCGAGCTCGGCGAGGGCCTCCTCGCCGAGCTCGATGCTTTCGGCGGCGCCCCGGTCCCCCGGCTGGGCCGGGAGCCGACGTCGGCGCCGGTGCGGTTCGTGGCGAACGCCGTTGTCAACGGTGACCGGGAAGGCGCGGCCCCGCCTGCCGCGACGCGCTCAGAGCTTCGACAGATCCACCGCTCCGGCCATCGCCTGGTATCCCGCCGAGCTCGGATGCAGGTGGTCCCCCGAGTCGTCGACAGCCAGCATCGACGCCGGATCGGCGGGGTCGCGGATCGCCGCGTCGAAGTCCACGTAGCCGTCGAACACGCCCCCGCTGCTCCGCACGAAGCTGTTCACCGCTTGCCGCTGGGCCTCGTACGCGGTGGTCCACGCACTGTAGCCCTTGAACGGCGTCACGGTGCCACCGATCACGGTCAGCCCTTGGGCATGAGCGGCCGCGGCGATCTGCTTCAGCCCGGCGATGACCTGATCGGCCGATGTGCCGGCCTTCAGATCGTTGACTCCTTCCAGGATGATCAGCGTCCGCGCCCCGCTCTGGCTCAGGACGTCGCGATCGATGCGGCTGACGGCGCTGATCCCGCCGTTGCCGGTGCCCTGCACGCCGGTGAAGTCGTCGGTCACCACCTTGTTGGCGCTGATGCCCTCGTCGATCACCCCACGATGCGGATACGAGCTCGCCGACAGCCGCCGGGCCAGGTCATTGGGCCACCGGTCGTTGCCATCGTACGCCGACCCGACACCGTCGGTGATCGAGTCGCCCAGGGCGACCACGGTTCCCGGCGCGTTCGCAGCCTGGACGTCGATCCCGGACAGCAGCGTCCAGAACCCGAACCCGTTGTTCACCGGGAAGCCGCCGACCGCCCCGGTCTGGTCCCCGGCCTGGTCGGCACTCGAATACATGTCCTGCATCCCCAGGCTATGCACGGACTCCAGCTGCACCGTCCCAGGGAAATACACACTCACGAGGAGGTTCGCATCTGCTGGAACCGTGAACGGAACCGCATCACTCATCGCCTGCCCGCCCCCGGGAATCGTCACCGCCTGATTCCCCCGGAAGGTCAACGTCACCGGCGCTCCCGTCGCCGACGAGCCACTGCTCTGCACCGCGATCGTCGCATGGCCGACATTCACCGGCGCGCCGACGAAAGCGTTGTCCAACCGGATCCGCACCTGCGACCCGCCGACACTCGAATGCTCCACCATCCGCAGCGTCCGGTTCGTCCACGGCCCCGGCACCAGCCCGTCGTCGGCCGCGGCCGCCCAGCTCCCGCTCCACGCCGCCGACGACGCCCGCGTCCCGATCGCGAAGATGTGCAATCGCGCGCCGTTGCTGCCGGCCGCCGGCAACGTCAACGAAACCAACGACTTCCCCGCGGCCAAAGGAACCGATTCCACATACAGCTTCGCCGAATTCGCCTGCTGTCCGCTCGAGCGGTTCCAATGCGGCAGCGACACCGCCATCGTGTCCGTCGCCCCGGTGATCCAGTCCGGCGTTCCGATGGTGTAATTCTGGGTGCTGCCATCGCTATACGTCAGCGTTCCTGATCCTGAAGCCGAACCATTCACACTGGTGGCCAAGAAACCCAGTGCGCTACCAGACGTCGAATAGGCGATCCGCTGCCCGTCGGCCACCACGTTGTCCGGCTTCCCGGCTGCCACCTGCGGCATGGCCATCGTCGCGGCGCCGGCCGTGACCCGCGCGCCCGGCGACCACCCGGCCGCGTTCAGATCCTGTTGCGAGAAGCTGTTGCCCCAGCCGTCGATGTCCGCACCGCCGACGTCGCCGTCGTCGCTGATCGCCGTGTTGTCGAACGCCGCGGTCAGACTCGCCCCGGACGCCACGGGCGCGACGGTCACCGCGAACACGTGCATGGCCGGACCGTTGGTGGTCGCGTTGACGTTCGGCAGGGTCACCGACGCCACGGTCTTGCCCGCCGCCAGCGGCACCGACGTCAGGTACAGACTCACCTGATGTGTCTGCCGCCCACTCCCGGAGTTCCGATACGGCGACACCGCAGCGATCCCCACGGTCCCGGTCCACCAGTCCGGCACCGCCATCGCGAAGCTCTGCGTGGTCCCGTCGGCGTAGGTCACGGTCCCCGTGCCGGCCGTGTCGCCGTCCGAACTCGTCGCCACCAGGTCCAGCGCCCCGCCGGACCCCGTGACCGACACCACCTGTCCGGCCGCCAGCGTGTTGTCCGGCTGTCCCGGCGCCACCTGCGGCACGGTGACCGTGGCTCCGTCCGCGAGGCTGAAGACCGCCCCCGGCGACCACCCGTCGCCGGCGAGCGCCTGCGCCGAGAAGCTGGCCCCGCCGCCGTCCAGGTTCGCCGCCGCCGGCGCGGAGTCGTCGCTGATCCCGGCGTTGTCGAAGGTCGCCGCGAGAGCACTCGCGGTTGTCGCGGCACGCGCGGTGCCGTGCATGAGGCCCGTCAAGCTCAGGCAGGACGCGAGCAGGAAGGCCGCCGTCCGAGGAAAGGGAACGTTCACAATCCGGAGTGTCGAAGCACCTTGAAACACTGTCAATGGCCAGAGACGACGCTTGGTAACGTTACCGGCCCCGGCTACCCGACCAGCGCCAGCAGCCCCCCGATCGAGGCGTCCCCGATCGCCGCCAGATCCACGGCCGCCTGCTGCCGTTCCCACGCCTGTGACGTCCGCGCCCTGGCTGCCGCCTGTTCAGCCATCCGCGGCGTGACGGCCGGAACGTCGGTCACCATCAACCGCGCGGCCACCCCGTGCACCCAGCTCAGAAAGCTCAAGCCGTGCGCCGCCTCGATCCGTCCGCACTCCCCCAGCGCGTCCCAGTCGCGTCGCGCGATCGCCGCGCCGGCCTCCTGCGCGCTCTCGCGCGGACCGCGAAGACAGCGGTAGCCGGCCTCGGCCCCGAGCGCCAGCACGCTGCGATAGACGGCGGCTTGATTCCGCAGTCGCTCGTCCGCCAGGCCCACGTCCTCCAAAGCCGCCTCGACCGTCTCGGCTCGCAGTCCGGCGATCCGTTCGTCGTAGTGAGCCCTGGACTCCTCCCACGACGGCGCCGTGATCCACGCGGCGACGACGTCGACCTCCTCGTCGGCCAGCCGGCTCCAGCCCGGCAGCCCGCTCCCGGCTTCCTCGCACCAGACCCGCTCCACCAGCGCGGGCTGGACTCTCCAGCGGTTCCGTATCAGAACTCGAACCTGGGCACGGACCGAGGGGACCGGGCTCTCCCGCAGCCCAGCGGCCAGCCGCACCCCGTGTTCATCCTCCCCGTGCAGAGCCTGATACCAGGCATAAGCCACCGCGATCCGCTCCCGCGCCACCTCATCCTCGAGCCCTGCGATGGCATCCTCCCAGAGTCCGCGCACCTCCCCGGCCCGCCCCCGCGCGGCCAACTCGTTGGATCGGTTCCCCAAGGTCGCCGCCAAACCGCGCACCGCGTCGCGCTCCGGACCGGGCGTATCGGCCATCGTCTCCCTCGCTTCATGTCAGAGTTCTGTCACGCAGTCACCAAGTGGAAATTTCCGGACGTTTCTCCTTGTCAGCCCGCACAGTGAGATATATACAGAACACATCGAGGCCCGAACCACAAGGCGACCCAAAGGTCCGGGCTCCCATCCATCCCCGCGCCACACGGAGGTTCCGCATGCCCAAGTCCGAAGTCCTCGACCTCGCCGACCAGATCGTGCTCGAATGGCTGAGCGCGGACGAGGCGGACAGCCCGGCCGGCCCGCTGTTCACCGGCGGCAAGTACGCCGAGGCCGACATCATCGGCGCCGCCTACATCGAGACGCGGTCGACCTGCAGCTCCTGCACCGCCTCGCGCGGCAGCTTCTGCTGCTGACCGGAGTTGGCAACCCGCTTCTCCGGTGAGTTCGCCGGAGCCCTGGGCCGCCTGGTCTCGCCGTTCACGGCGGGCCTGGCGGCCCAGCTCGCCGCCATCAGGGGCCTGACCGACGGAGAGCGTGCCGCCATCACCGCCGCGGCCGAGCACGCGATCACCGAGACCGTGCACCGCAAGGTCGCCCGGGTCCTGCTGCTGGAGCTGAACGCCGCGCGCCTGGCCGGGCGGCTGACCGCCGAGGACCCCGCCGGCCGCTGGACCGAGTTCCTGGCCGTGGCCGACGACCCGGCCTTCTGGCGGGGGCTCGGCCGCCGCTACCCGACGCTGGAACGGCGTCTGGCCACCATCATGAGCCGCCGCGCCGGCGCCGCCCTGACGCTGGCCCGCCGGTTCGCCGCCGATCGCGGCGCCCTGACGGCGCTCACCGCGGGCGACCCCGGGGAGCTGCGCGATGTCGAGTTCGGCGCCGGGGACAGCCACCTGGGCGGCCAGTCCGTCGCCATCCTCGCCTTCGCCGAGGCCAAGGTCGTCTACAAACCGCGGCCGGTCGAGGCCGACCTCGCCCTGAGCCGGCTGCTCGCCACCGTCCTGGCCGGCGTGCCGGAGGCCGAGCGCATCCGCGTGCCCGCCGTCGTCGCCGGGGACGGGTACGGCTGGGGCGAGTTCGTCCCGCACGTCTACTGTGCCTCCGACGCCGAACTCGCCGCCTTCTACCGCGGCGTCGGCCACTGGCTGGCGGTGATGCGCCTGCTCGGCGGCAGCGACCTGCACACCGAGAACGTCATCGCGCACGGTCCGGTCCCGGTCGTCGTGGACTGCGAGACCTTGTTCAGCACCATCCCCGACCCGCCGCCGTCCGGCCTCGGCGCGGCCGTGGACGCCGCGGCCAAAGTGGTCGACGAGACCGTGCTGCGGGTCGGCATGCTCCCCAACCGGGGCGCCGCCCTGGGCTGGCGCGGCGTCGACTCCTCCGCGGTCGGCGCCCTGCCGGACGAGCAGCCCGCCGGGCCGATGCCGGTGATCCTGGACGCCGGCAGCGACCGCGCGCGCCTGGGCTTCACCGAGGCGACGCTGGAGACGGCCGCGAGCCTGCCGAGCCCGAAGCCGGTGCTGGCCGACCACTGGGAGCGCGTGGAGTCCGGGTTCGCCGAGGCCACCGACCTGCTCCTGGCGCTCGACGCCGCGGGGCGGCTGGAACCGGCGGTGGCCGCCTTCGGCGACTGCCGGATCCGCATGGTGCTGCGCGCCACCGACGTCTACGACGAGGTCGCGCGGATGCTCTGGCACCCGGTCTCGCTGCACGACGAGCCGGCCGCCGTCCGGCGGGCCACCGAGCTGTTCACCCGCAACGCCGAGCTGGCGGCGGCCGCCCCGGAGGACCCGGCGGTGATCGCGGCCGAGATCACCGATCTGCTGGAAGGCGACATCCCGTATTTCGGCACCACGCCTCGCCACGGCCGGTTGACCGGCCCCGGGGGCACGCACTGCCGGCCCGAGCAGGACCTGATCGCGGACGCCCTGACCGGCTGGCGCGGGGCGGACCTGGAGTTCGACCGCGGCATCATCCGCGCGACGCTGGTCAGCGCGTACCTGAACACCGACTGGTCGCCGAGCGCCGGACTGCGCCGACCGGTCTCGGTCAGCGCCCGCGACGTGCCCCGGCGGCGCCGGGCCCAGGCCGCGGAGCTGGTCCGCCGGGTCCGGGACAGCGCGACGCGCGGCGCGGACGGCACCGCGACCTGGATCTCCCCGGTGCTCAGCCTGACCGGGTGGGTGGTCCAGCCGTTGAGCCCGGACCTCTACAGCGGCCTGCCCGGCGTCGCCCTGCTCCTGGCGGCCTACCGGCGCGAGGCCGACCACGGCCGCGCCGACCCCGTCGACGGCCTGTCCGGCCTCTTGGACGCCTGCCTGCGCACCATGCGCCTGGCCGGCGACCGCTCGGCGAAGCTGCGCGCCGACGGCGTCCCGGTGCGGCCGCGCGAACCCGGCGGCTGGGTCGGTCTCGGCTCCGAGCTGTGGACCTGGCTCACGCTGCGCCGGCTCGGCGCGGTCGGCGACGAGGCCCTCGACCGGGCCCGCGCCCTGGCCGCCCAGGTCCCCGAGGCGCTCGGCGACACCGTGGACTACGAGCTCGTCGCCGGGCCGGCCGGCGCGGTCGTGCCGCTGCTCCAGCTGGCGGCGGTGACCGGAGAGCGGTGCTGGACCGACATCGCCGCACGGGTCGGCGAGGTGCTGTGCGATGCGGCCCTGGTCAGGGACCGCGGGGTCACGTGGCCGACGGCGCGCTGGCCCGAAGGCCTCGGCGGCTGCGCGCACGGCGCCACCGGGATCGGCTGGGCGCTGGCGCGGCTGGCGCTGGCCACCGGTGACCGGCGGGCGGCCGAGACGGCCCACGCGGCCTTCGCCTTCGAAGAGTCCTGCTACGACCCCGTGGCCGGCGGCTGGCGGGACCTGCGCGAGATCGAGCCCGGCCTGACCGCCAACGCCTGGTGCCACGGCTCGGTCGGGATCGCCCTGACCAACCTGGATCTGGCGCGGCGGGGCTTCCCGGTGGCCGAAGACGTGGTGCCGCGCGCCGCGGCCGCCGCCTTCAAGCTGGGCATGGGCTGGAACCACACGCTGTGCCACGGCGAGCTGGGGGTGTGGGAGCTGATGGACGCCGCGTCGCGGACCGGGTGCGCACCGCCCGGAGTGGAGCGGGAGAGCTTCGAGGCGTACATCGTGGCCAGTCTGGAGGAGAACGGAGCGATCAGCGGCATGGCGCGCGACGTGTTCTCCCCCACGATGATGTCGGGGCTCGGCGGTGTGGCGTATCAGCTGCTGCGGATGGCGGAGGGAACCGATTTGCCGTCGGTGCTCGTGCTCGACGACCCGTTCTGACCGTCGAGCCGGTCGCCCTTCTCGAAGCTCTGGCGCTGGAGCCGGTAGCCCTTGGCGTACCAGCCGTCGGCGGCCATCAGCTCGGCGTGCGTGCCTTCCTCGGCGACCCGCCCCTCGGCGAAGACGTAGATGTAGTCGGCGCATTCGGCGACGTTGCCGAGGCGGTGGGTGATCATCACGACCGTGCCGCCGTACTCGCGCAGCCGGCGGTAGAAGGCCGCCTCGGCGGCGGCGTCCAGGCTGGAGGTCGGCTCGTCGGCGATCACCAGCCCGGCACGGCGGAAGAAGCCGCGGGCCAGCGCCAGCCGCTGCCACTGGCCGCCGGACACCGACAGGCCGCCGCTGAGGCTGCGTTCCAGCAGGGTGTCGTAGCCGCGCGGCAGCCCGCTGATGAAGCGGTGCGCGTCGGCGTGGTGCGCGGCCTGCTCGATCCGCGCCTGGTCGTGTTCCGCGGTCCACTCCCCGATCCGGATGTTCTCGCCCGCGGTGAAGGGGAAGCGGGTGTGGTCCTGGTCGATGAAGGCGATGCGGGAGCGGAGGGCGTCCACGTCCATACCGGCGCTGTCGCGGCCGTCCCAGAGGATGCGCCCCGAGTCCGGCAGGTACAGCCGCGCCAGCAGCTTGGCCATCGTCGTCTTCGCGGCGCCGTTCTCTCCCACGAACGCGATCACCTGGCCGCGCCGGACGCGCAGTGAGACGCCTGCGGCGGCCGGCGTCGCCGCCCCCTGATAGGTGAAGACCACGTCCTCGACCACGATCTCCTCGAAGTCCTCCGGGACGGGTTCGGCGCCGGTGCGCGGCAGGTGTCCCGCCGCGTCCTCGCAGAAGGAGCGGAAGTCCTCCAGGTAGAGGCCCTCGGCGTAGAGATCGTTGATGTCCATCGCCAGGCTCAGCAGGGCCTGCTGCACCCGGCTCACCGCCAGGTAAGCGGTCCCGCCGACGGCCAGGGGTATCGCCTGGCGCCACAGCAGGATGGCCAGGACGGCGTAGACCACTCCGGTGAAGAAGCCCGCGATCGCGTTGCCGGCGACCATGGACAGCGTCTCGGCACGGACCAGGCGCAGCCGCTCGGTCAGGTAGGCGTCGGTGATCCGCCGGTAGCGCTCGACGAGGTAGCCGGACAGCGACAGCGCCCGCACCGAAGCGGCCGAGCTGGTCGTCACCGCGAGCGAGGTCAGCAGACTCTGCCGGCGCCGCCCCTCCACCCACCGGACGAAGACCTTGTAGTCCAGCCGGGCCACGCGCACCGCCGCCCACCACCGCGGCACCACCGACAGCAGGAGCAGCGGCACCAGGACCGGATGCAGCACCGCGAGCACCCCGGCCACACCGACGAGCGTGGAAAGGCTCTGCAACACCCGCTGCGTGACGGTGAGCATGGTGCGCGCCGAGATGGACCCGCGCTCGGCGCGCTGCGAGGCGTCCACCCAGTCGGCCTTGTCGAAGGCGACCAGCTCGGCGCGCGTGCACAGCTCCTGCAGCCGGATCATCGCCTTGGCGTCCATCATCGGCCCGAGCTGCTGGGCCAACCCATGGGCCGCGGCGTCGCACAGCGATCGCGACGCGGTCAGCGCCAGCACCACGAGCATCGACGGCACCGCCGCCCGGATCCGGTCCGGCGTCGCGCCGGCCCCGAACAGCGGCGCCAGGACGTCGGTGGTGGCGTACAGGCCGAGGGCCCCGGCGACCGAGGAGGCGGCCTGGACCACCAGCAGGGCGACGGTCCGGGCCCGGGAGGCCTCGGCGGCCAGCCGGATCGACGTCCCGATCAGCAGCGGCAGCCGTCTGGCCACCGCCCGGTAGCCGGTCCCGGCCGTGCCGACGTAGCCGGCGGTCCAGCCGTCCGGGTCCGGCACCATGTCGTCGACCACCGTCACCGGGACCGCGTCGACGTCGAACGCCCGGGCCAGCCGGGCCCACCAAGCCATCAGATCAGTCTCACCGAAAGCCCGGGCATCGTCGAGTCCTGATACGCCGCGGTCACTCTTGCAGGAACCCTGCGCGATCCTGATTGAAACTTTGCCATCCCAAACACTTGCGCGCGACGGTCTTGCTTCTTACGGTGACTCGGCGAGATCAGTCCTCTCCCCCGGAGGTGAGATGTCCCGCACGTCCCGCACTGTCCATCCCCGGCGGCTCCTCGGCGCCGTCGCCGCGGCCGTCCTCGTGCTCGGCGGCGTGACCGCGGCGAGCACCGCGTCCGCGTCGACGTCCGCGTCCGCGTCCGCCACACCGACCGTCAACACCGCGCCCTCCTACAACGGCCTGGCCCTGACCCCTCCCATGGGGTTCAACGACTGGGCCGGCTTCGAGTGCAACAGCCAGATGAACGAGACCTTGTTCACCAAGACCGCGGACCAGATGGTGTCCCTGGGCCTGGACAAGCTCGGCTACGACTACGTCAACATCGACGACTGCTGGATGCAGAAAGACCGGGACGCCAACGGCAACCTCCAGGTCGACGCGTCGCGTTTCCCGCACGGGATGAAGTGGCTCGGCGACTACATCCACAGCAAGGGCCTGAAGTTCGGCATCTATGAGGACGCCGGGTACTACACGTGCCAGGGCGCGGCCGGCAGCTACGGCCACTTCCAGCAGGATGCCGACCTGTACGCGTCCTGGGGTGTGGACTACCTCAAGCTCGACTACTGCTACCAGCAGTTGGACCAGTTCCCCGGCAAGTCGCAGAGTGAAGTCGCCCAGATCGTCTACACCGAGGCCAGCCAGGCGCTGCTGAACACCGGGAGGCCGATGGAGTTCTCGGAGTCGGCGCCGGCCTACGTCTGCTGCGAGGGACCGGACTTCGAGAACGAGCTGACGTGGCTCTACCAGCACGGCAACCTGTGGCGCTTCGGATCCGACATCTACAACGCGTGGCCGAGCGTCCTGGAGAACTACAGCGAGGGCAACACGCCGGGACTGGCGAAGTGGGCCGGGCCCGGGCACTGGAACGACGCGGACATGCTGGAGATCGGCAACGGCGGCCTGACTCTGACCGAAGAGCAGACGCAGATGACACTGTGGGCCGAGATGGCCTCGCCGATCCTGCTGTCCACCGACCTGTCCAAGCTGACACCGGCCGAACTCGCGATCGTGGCCAACCCGGACGTGGTGGCCGTCGACCAGGACCGGCTCGGCGCACAGGGCACGATCGTCCAGTCCGGCGCCGGCTATGACGTGCTGGCCAAACCGCTGGCGGGCGGCGACGTGTCGGTGGTCCTGTTCAACAAGGGCGACACCGCGCAGACGGTCAGCACGACGGCCGCCGCGGTCGGACTGCCGGGCGGCGGGGCGCCGTTCCAGGTCACGGACCTGGTGAACAAGACGCAGACCGCGAGTGACGGCGTGTTCTCCGCCGCTCTGGCCCCGCACGCCACGGCGATCTACCGCGTCCACGCCGGGGGCGACAAGCACCTGCCGATCGCCGCGTCGGCCTCGGTCGGCACGGCGGACGGCGGTCCGCTGGCGGCCGGCACACCGGCGCCGGTGACGGTGTCGTTCAGCGACGACGGGTACTTCGACGCCCAGCAGCCCTCTGTCACGCTCAAGCTGCCGCCCGGCTGGACCGCCACACCGGCCTCGGTGACGCTGAAGAACGTCAAGCCGGGCACCTCGGCCTCGGCCACGTTCCAGGTCACGGCGAGCACGCCGCCCCCGGGGAAGGTGACGACCACGCTCACCGCCTCCGTCGCGTACCGGGACCGCGGGATACCGGCGACCGCCACGGCGGATCTGTCGAACGTCACGAACACCCCGTTCCCGAACCTGGCGGCGGCGTTCAACAACGTGGCCGTCAGCGACGAGACGAACACCGCTCCGGGGAACTTCGACGGCGACGGGGACAGCTACTCGGCCCAGGCGCTCGCCAAGGCCGGCGCCACACCGGGCGCGGTGATCACCTCCAACGGCGCGACGTTCACCTGGCCGGGCTCCGCAGCCGGGACGCTGGACAACGTGGCCGGCAGCGGCGTGATGGTGAACCAGTCCGGCCACGGCTCCAAGCTCGCCTTCCTCGGCGCCGAAGCGGGCTTCACCAGCGACACGGTGACCGTGACCTACACCGACGGCACCACCAGCAGCGGCAGCCTCGGCTTCCCGAACTGGTGCTGCGCCCCGACGAACAGCTACGGCGCGACGCCGGCGATCGTCACGGACCATCGGAACACGCCCAGCGGACCGGCGAACTTCGGGATCCACTACGACGTGTTCTACAACGCGATCAGCATCGATCCGGCGAAGACGGTGAAGACGGTGACGCTGCCGAACGACGCCGCGATCCACGTGTTCGCGATGGCGGTGCAGCCGTAGGAAGGGATTGATTCACAGGGGATCGCCGTCGGCTGCGATAGCCGGCGGCGATCCGTCTTCATCGCTACATCTCCCGATGTAATCCATCGGAGCGATTCGGTGCGCGGCCGTCGGCGCTAGGTTCGGATCCAGATGCCACGGATGCGAAGGAAGCCACTGATGCCGACCAAGCCGCTCATCTGGAAGCTCGCTTGGGGTGTGTATTACCTCGTCGCCGCGGTCGCCGTCGCCTGGGCCCAGCCTTGGCATAACGCGAAGTCCGCGGCGGAAGTGCGGGCTGAAGCAGGCATTCCAGCGGATGCTTGGTTCGTCGCTCACGTCGACGGCTACTCTCCGGGCTCGTATTCGCACCTCGCGACCGGAGTCCCTTTCATCGCGTACAACAATGCCGAGTTCTCACTCCAGCGCGTAACAGACGATCTGATTCTCGAGTCGTGGCCGGTCGCGGAGGCCGGACCGTGTGACGAGGTGCCGAGCGGCGGCCTCGGAGGGACCGTGCAGTGCGTCGCCAATGCCGATGGGACCTGGTCGGCCGGCGATACCTACGAAGACGCGTTCCTCATCACGCGCCGCGGTTCCCGCTTTGTGATGCTCGGCGTGTCGGCCTTGTCCGACGATCCGATCGATCCCGGCAGGCTGCCTGAGATCATGGCCTCCGTGCACGTCGCCGACGATCACGAAGTCTTGGCGTCGGCCGACGGGAACTGACCCGTCGGCCGACGCCGAGACGTAGGCGAACTCTGATCCGCTAGGACCAGGACCAGGACCAGGACTAGGACTAGGACACGGTCACCGAGTCGATGTTCGCGGCGCCGCCGGAGGTGGTGCCCGCGATCCGGATGGTGTTGGCGCCCGCGTTGAGGGGCACCGAGATGGACACGGTGGACCAGGTGTCCCAGTCGGCGGTGACCGGGAAGTCCAGGGTGCCGTGCGAGGTGCCGTTGACCGAGATGGTCGCGGGGCGGGCGCCGCTCGTGCCGTCGGAGTACCGGATCGTCAGGGTCTTGGTACCGGCGGCGGAGACGGTCACCGGGATGTCGACGTACGCGCCGGCCGCGTTGGCGGTGTTGGCGAAGCCGGTGCCGGTGAAGCCGGAGTGGTTGTCGTCGAAGGTGCCGCCGGCGGACAGGGTGCCGCTCTCGGCCTCGAACAGGGTGCCGCCCGGCGGCGGGTTCGTGCCCGCCATGGCCGCGCCGAGGGTGTCCAGGGCCTTCTGGACCAGGGCCTGCGCGTTGTTGTTCAGGTCGGCGTTGGCGCCGTTCACGACCCAGGACGGGCCGGAGAACATCACCACGGTCACGCCGTTGTCCACGCCGCCGGTGGTGCCGCTGCTGGGGATGCCGAGCAGCTGGGCCGCCTTCACGGACGCCTCGCCCAGTTCGCGGGAGTCGTTGTCCGAGGTGGTCTGGTCGTTCGCGGTCTGCGTGTCGCCGAAGATCGAGCCGATGACCTTGCCGTTGTAGAACATCAGCGCGAACTGCCGGCCCGACATGCCGTGTTCTTTGTAGAAGAAGTGCGGGCACGGGGTCTTGCGGTCCCAGCAGTCGTCGCCCAGCACGAAGAACGGCACGTGGTGCGCCGCCAGGGCCTTGCCGTTGCTGTCGTGGAACGTCGTGTCACCCTGGTGGTCGGGATCGGGATCCGGGTCGCTGCCGTCGTCGTCGATGGCCATGCCGGAGGAGTAGGCGTAGACGCCGGTCGCGACCTGGTAGACGTTAACGTTCTGGGCCCGCGTCATGGTGTTGATGTGGGGCTTGGTGTTGACCTGGTTCGCGGCCGTCGAGTTCTTCTTGACGCCGGCCAGGACCTCGGCGGCCGTGTACGAGGTACCGGCCTGGGCGCCGGCCGGGCCGGCCGCGGCGTGGGGCGCCGGGGAGGCGTGGGCGTTCGCGATGGCGAGCTGGGTGGCGAGCGCGAAAGCTGCGGTGGCTGCCACAGCTAGGCGCGTACGGCTCGAGGACATGGGGTGGGGGACCTCCGTCTTTCGTTAGTAAAGTTGCCTAACGGGAATCGAAGCACCCGTACCCCGGTCGCGCAATCGTCTTCACGAGATCGTCTTCAAGGAATCTTCATCGAGCCGGGCCGCGACCCGCCGAGCACGCCTTCCAAGGGTTCGGCGGCCGGTCAGGTTACTGAAACACCCCCTGATCCCTCATGGTCCGCGGCAGCCCGAACATCGCCGCGATCCCGATCTCGAAGTGCGTCAGCTCCCTGACCCGGTCCCCCGCGTACGCCACGACCAACAGCCCGATGCAGTGCAGCAGCCCGGTCACCGGATCGCGCGCGTACTCGCCCCAGGCCGGGTGGCCGTTGGCCCGCGTCGGCACCATGTGCGTGATCTGGCTGCGGTGCGGGTGCACGGCGGCGAAGAACCGGCGCGCGTCGTCCAGGCCGCGGTACTCGAAGGCGAGCGGGGGCATCCGGACCCAGACGTCGTCGGTCATCAAAGCGATCAGGGCCTCGACGTCATGGCTCAGGAACGCCGCGACGAACCGGTCCGTCAGCGCGACCTCCTGGGCGCTCCCCGGCGCCGGGGCGGGCGGCTCGGCCGAGCGGGACGCATCAAGAGTCGCCCGGGCGCGCTTGAGCGCGCTGTTGACGGCGCTCTCGGTGAGGCCGAGCAGGTCGGCGGCCTCGGCGGCGCGGTAGCCGAAGACGTCGCGCAGCAGCAGCACCGCGCGCTGGTTCGGCGGCAGCAGTTGCAGCGCGGTCATGAACGCCAGGGACACGGCTTCGCGCGCCTCGTAGCGGGCTTCGGGCCCCGGCGCACCGTCCGGCAGTCCGTCGAGGAGCAGGTCCGGATACGGCTGGAGCCAGGGCACCTCGCCCAGATGGGACAGCTCCGGCACCCAGCCGGCCACCGGCGTAGCGGCCGTCACCGCGGCGGCCGGCCGGCGGGACGTCGTCCGCAGGGCGTTGAGACACCGGTTGGTGGTGATGCGGTGCAGCCAGGTCCGGATCGACGAGCGGCCCTCGAATCCCTCCAGGCCCATCCACGCCGCGAGGAGCGCCTCCTGCAGCGTGTCCTCGGCGTCCTGGAGCGAGCCGAGCATGCGGTAGCACAGCAGGTGCAGCTCGGTTCGATAGGGCTCGACCAGCTCCGCGAAGGCCTCGCGGTCGCCGGAGCGGGCTCGGTGCAGCAGTTCCGCTGACATGGGTCACCTCCGTCACCACCATCGACACCGCCGGGCAGCGGAACTGGGCGGTCCCGCGGCGCCCAGTTTTCCGCAGCGGCGCTGTCTGTGATCGGTGTAAGGCCCCATCGGACTTGATCGGAGCAAGCACACCATGACCGATACGAACCGCACCGACCCCATAGCCGGCCGGACCGTCCTCATCACCGGGGCCAACCGCGGCCTGGGCCAAGCCCTGGTCGAGGAGGTCCTGCGCCGGGACGCGCGGCACGTCTACGCCGCCGCCCGGCGGCCGCTGGCCCACTCCGACGAGCGGGTCACCCCGATCCTGCTGGACGTCACCGACGAGGCGCAGGTCGAGGCCGCGGCCAAGACCGTCGAGGACCTCGACGTGCTGATCAACAACGCCGGGGTGTCGACCCCGGAGGAGATCGGCGACCGCGCGTCCCTGGACCGGCACCTGGCCGTCAACCTTTACGGACCGTGGGCGCTCACCCGGGCGTTCCGGCCGCACGTCACCCGCGCCCACGGCACCGTCGTGAACGTGCTGTCGCTGGCCGCCATCGCCTCGCTGCCGATGGCGCCCGCCTACTCGATGTCCAAGGCGGCGGCCCTGTCGCTGACCCAGGCCACCCGGGCCCTGCTGGCCGCCGACGGGGTGCGCGTGCACGCCGTCATGGCCGGGCCGATCGACACCGAGATGTCCCGCGATCTGCCGATCCAGAAGACCCCGCCGGAGACCGTGGCCCGCAACCTGCTGGACGCCGTCGCCGCGGGCACCGAGGACATCTTCCCCGACCCCTGGTCGGCGGAGCTGGCCGAGGCCTGGACGCACGGACCGGTGCGCAAGCTCGAGCAGGACAACTCCGCCCTGCTCGCGCAGCTCGGCTGAGCCGGAGGCCCCCCTCCCTCAGGATCGAACGAGCTGTGAAGGGTGCCGTGCCGAAGGGACACGGCACGGCACCCGCATCGTCACGGCAGTCAGCTCTCGGCCCCCGCCGTGAGGGCGGCGGCCAACTCGTCGGCCCCGGTCCGGTCGAACTGCCCGCTGATCCGGAGTTCCCCGTCGGTGATCGGCACCTGGACCGACGGTGCCGAGATGACGGTGCCCCCGACCGTGATCGCGATCAGCTTCCCGGTCCCCGCCAGGGACGTCGTGAGATCGCCGAAGGTCTTGGCGCCGAGGGAGTCGAACTCGACGTCGACCTGCCACCTGCCGTTCGCCTGGTCGGCCTTGGCGCTCTTCACGTGGCTTCCGGACAGTGCCGAAGGGCCGAGGTGGTACTTGGTCTTGCCGTCCTCGGAACAGGCGTCGAGCTCTTGCGTGTCGGCGGAGGGGGCTGTGGCGGACGGCGAGCAGTCCTGAGCGGATACATCGGTCACGGGGCGGAACGTGACCGGCCCTGAGAGGCGCGGCGATGCGGCCGAGGAAGCCGAAGGCGATGTCGAAGCCGAAGCCGATGCCGACGTCGACGTCGACATGCTCGTGGCCGACGAAACCGGCGCGGTCTTCACCGAACCCGAACTGCTGCATCCGGCCAGTGCTGTGGCTCCGACGGTCGTCAGCAAGGCCCATCGCACCGCACGGCCCACGTTCCGCCCCACTAAGACTCAGTGCCCGAAGTCGAACCAGTGGACGTTAACATAGTCCGCCGGCTGGCCACTGGTGAACGTCAGGTACACCGTGTGGACCCCGGTCACGGCCGACACGTTCGCCGGCACGGTCCGCCAGCTCTGCCAGCCGCCGGTGTCGGCGACGGCGAAGCTGCCGAGGACCGGGCTGGTCGGGCTGTCGAGTCGGACCTCCACCAAACCGCTGACGCCGCCTGCGGCCCCGGAGGCGACCCGTCCGTAGAACTGGGTCGCCGGCGTGGAGCCGAAATCGACGTTGTCGTAGCGGAGCCAGCAACCGTTGTGGATCCAGCCGACATCCTGCGAGCCGCCGGGCGGACCATCCGAGGTGGTCTCGGTCTGCGTACCGTTGTTCGCCGAGCTGGAGGATGCCGCTATCGCCGAATAGGCGCTGATCGTGTTGCCGCTCGGAGTGGTCGACGGCGGGGTCGAGGGCGTCGTGGTGG
Organism: Catenulispora subtropica; assembly: GCF_039531675.1. Lineage (NCBI taxonomy): Bacteria > Bacillati > Actinomycetota > Actinomycetes > Catenulisporales > Catenulisporaceae > Catenulispora > Catenulispora subtropica. The sequence goes on along the minus strand of NZ_BAAAQM010000032.1, from coordinate 48,642 downwards.
GCGTCGTGGTCGGCGTTGTGCTGGGCGTCGTGCTGGGCGTCGTGGTCGAACCAGAACCCTTCGACAGCACGCTCACGTAGTCCACGAGCATCGGCACTCCGGACGCCGTCGCCGCGGTCGGACCACCGCCGAACGCCCCCGGGAACCCGCCGCCCATCGCGACGTCCAGGATCAGGAAGTAGCCGTGGTTCGTGGCGTTGGCCCACGTCGTCGCGTCGACCTGGTCCGCGTTCACCTGGTGGAACTGCACCCCGTCCAGGTACCAGCGCAGTTGCTGCGGCGAGGCGCTGGTGTCCCACTCCACCGCGTATGTGTGGAACGCCGCCTGGCAGGTGCCGCCGGTGACGCAGGCGGTGTGGTTGCCGATGCCGGTGGTCTCGTTGCAGGGGCCGCCGGGGTCCACGCCGCAGTGGAAGGTCCCGTATTCGAGGTTCTGGCCCTGGACGTTCTCCATCACGTCGATCTCGCCGATGCTCGGCCAGTTCGTCGCGGAGGCCGGGCGGGCAGGGGCGCCCATCGACCAGAACGCGGGCCAGTAGCCGGCCGCCGCGTCGCCGGTCACGTTCGGCATCTGGATGCGGGCCTCCATGCGCAGCACGCCGCCGGCCGGGGGCTGGAAGTCGGTGCGCTTGGTCTCGATGCGACCGGAGGTCCAGTTTCCGGCGCCGTCCCGGATCGGCTTGATCGCGAGGTTCCCGGAACCGTCGAGGTAGACGTTGTCCGTGCTGTCGGTGTCCGTCTCGACCTCGCCGGTGCCCCAGTTCGCGGCGCCGCCGGGGTAGCCGGTGCCGAGGTCGTACTGCCAGTTCGCGGAGGACGGCGCGGAACCGGCGCCGCCGGTGAAGTCGTCCTGGAAGACGGTGGTCCAGCCGGCCGCGGGGGGTGGGGCGCTGGCGCTGGCGCCGTGCACGACGACGAGCAGGGCGGCGGGCAGGGCCGCGGCCAGCACCGCGGCGACGAGGCCGCGGCGGCGGGCGGCGGATCCGGTGGGCGGCGGCACTCCGGGTCTTGCGTGGCGGTTCAGGGGCATGGTGGACGGAACCTCTCATCGGTGGGGCGTCCCGGCCGCGCCGTGATGCCGGACGCCGTCTCGGAAGACTGCGCCGGAACAGGGTCCGGAAACGTTTCCGGCACGGTCGGGACTGTGAGCTCTCGGCAACCCGGGTTTGACGCGGATCGTGCACCCCGCACGGCCCGCTGTCAACACTCTGTGTTCTGGCCGGATACGTTTCCGCCCAGTCCGGGGTGATCTTTCCCAGTAGCCTGTGATCGGCTATGGTCTCTCCATGGTGGACATCCGCGAGTTGGCGCGGCGCAGCGGGGTCTCGCCGGCCACGGTGTCGCGGGCTCTGAACGACCGCGCCGAGGTGAGCCCCGAGACCCGGCGCCGGGTGTTGGAACTGGCCGAGGAACTGGGCTACTCCCCCAACCAGCCGGCCCGCACGCTGGTCCGCCGCCGCTCGGACATGGTCGGCCTGATCTGGGACACCGGCTACACCAAACAGGACCGCCGGCACCCGTTCCTGCTGGACCTGTTCGTGGGCATCAAGCAGACCCTGGCCGAGAGCGGCCACCACCTGATGCTGCTGTCGACCGCCGACACCGACGCGGCGGTGGACGTCTACCTGCGCGCCGCCCGCCAGCACAGCCTGGCCGGCGTCATCATGATGGGGGTCGACGAGTCGCATCCGGCCATCACCGCCCTGGTCGACAGCGACACCCCCTGCGTCGCGATAGACCTGCCGCTGCAACGGAACCGCACGACCCACGTCACCTCCGACAACCGCACCGGCGCCGCGGCCGCGGTCCGCCACCTGTACGAACTCGGCCACCGCGCCATCGCCACCATCACCGGTCCCCTGACCCTGATGCCCGCCACCGAGCGGTTGGCCGGCTACCGCCACGAGATGGCCCGCCTCGGCCTGTCCGCGCACCCCGACCACGTCGTCCACGGCGACTTCTTCCTCGCCAGCGGCTACGACTGCGCCGCCCGCCTCCTCGCCCTCCCCGAACCCCCGACCGCGATCTTCGCCGCCGGCGACGAGATGGCGATCGGCGCCCTGCACGCCCTCGCCGACGCCGGCCTGCGCGCACCTCGGGACGTGGCCGTCGTCGGCTTCGACGACATCGAGGCCGCCTCCCTCGTCCGTCCGACCCTGACCACCGTCGCCCAGGACCGTCTGGCCCTCGGCGCCGGCGCGGTGCAGGCGCTGCTCAGCGCGCTGGACGACGGCGGCACGGTGCAGGCGCCGTTGCAGGTGGCGACGCGGCTGGTGGTGCGGGGGTCGTGCGGGGCGGAGGAGATCAGGACCCCGCGTTGAGGTGCGGGGGTCTCCGGGCGGCTCCCGGGTTCCCCCGACGCCGAGGACTCTTTGCTTTTTCCGTGATTCAGAGCCCTGACACCATTAGACTCCCGCTGATTCGAGCGCCGGGCTTCAGGGGGAGCTGTGAGCCAGACACAGAACGGAAGCGGGAGCGGGAGCGGGAAGCGCAGCACCCGGACCGACACGACAGCGCTGGCCATCGCGCTGTGCGTGCTGTCCGCGGTGTTCGGCGCGGCCCTGGTGTACAACGGGGTCCTGGCGGGCGTCGCGACCGCCGTGACCGCGATCGCGGCGGTCGCGACGATGATCCTGCTGGCGAAGCCGGACAAGGGCCCGACGATCACACAGCTGTCGCTGGTGTTCGTCGGGGCGCTCGCCGCTTGCGGAGCGGCGGCGCTGATCGCGAACACGTTCTTCAAGGACGACCCGGCGCGCTCGGTCTCCATCGCCTGGCACAGTGTCAGCGGGAACGAGCCCACGACGGCCGCACCGGCCCAGGCCCAGATCCGGGTCGACAAGGGCGGCACGGTGGCGGCCGAGCTCCAGGCCCCCGGCCACCTCAGCCGTCTGTCGCTGACCGTGCGACTCATCGACCCGACGCCCGCCGCCGGGGTGTGCCGCAGCCTGGTGACGCTGTCCGTCGATCCCGACAAGCCGTCCCAGCCGCTCGACGACGGCAACGCGGTCACCCTGAACGTGCCGTCCGGAGGTTCCTTCGAACTGACGGCGAAGCTCCGCGAGGGCGACCAGTGCCCGATGCTCCTGCAGGTCACCGACGCCACGTTCCACAACTGAACACGGAGGACCGACGGATGCCCACGAAGTTCATCAGTACCCTGGCAGCGCTGGCCGCCCTGGCCTTCGGCGTCTCCCCGCTCGTCGGCTGCGGTTCGTCGCTCTCCCGGCCGACGACGCCCGACCAGCCCCGGCTGACCATCGGCTTCAAACAGGACCTGCCGGGACTGTCGCAGGAGGTCGGCGGGCACTTCGAGGGCTTCGAGGTCACCATGACCGAAGCTCTGCTCAAAACCCTGAACCGCCAGTACACCGCGGTCACGGTCAACCAGGCCGACTGGCAGGCGTCGCTGACCGATCCCACCTCGCAGAGCCACGTCGACCTGGTCATCGCCGCCATATCCGACCGCGACTCCTCCCAGGCTCCCGGAATCTCGTTCGCGCGGTCCTATCTCAAGACGGACCTCGGCGCGCTCACGCTGTCGACGAAGAACCTGAAGGTGGCGCAGGAGGGCGATCTCCGGCCCCTCTCGGTCTGCGTCACCACCGGGACCACCGCGGCGGCCGAGATGGCGGCGCTCAAGAGCACCGGGGTCGTGCAGGCCGACGGATCGGGGGCCTGCCTGGACCTGCTCAAGGCGGGGAAGGTCGACGCCTTCGTCGACGACCGCATCATCCTGCAGTCCCTGGTGATCGAGCACGACAAGGACCCGCTGCTGCTGGCCGACGCCGACTTCGGCAAACCCCAGTACTACGCGATCGCCATGAAGGCCGGGAACCCCCTGTGCGAACCCCTGGTCCAGGCGTTGAAGACGTACATCCACCAGGGCGACTGGGCGGACTCGCTCAAGAACTGGCTGGGCCTGAAGATGACGAAGACCGACATCATCAACGCCTTCTCGGCCGAGAGCTACATCGACGACAAGCAGTGCTACCCGAAGGCCAAATAGCCACCTCACCATCCACCCGGCACAGCCACCGTTCCATCCACCCGGTTTCCACCCTCCTTCCACCCTCGGGTGGAAGCGGTTGCACCCTCTGAGCTGCGAATCTCTAAGTGTCAGCAAGAACGCAGCAGCTCTAGAGGGGAAACCGCCACCATGGACGCCAGCATCTGGATCGTCAACCTGATCGTTCTGGCCTCGGTGCTCGGCAGCGACCTCGGCCGCCGCAAGGTCGGCCCGGCCCGTCTGCTGCGCCCGGCCATCGCCGCCGCCGTCATCGTCCCGATCTACGTCAAGCATCCCGCCACCCACGGCACGGGGCTGGTCCTGGAACTCGCCGGGGCCGCGCTGGGCCTGCTGCTCGGCTTGGGTGCCGCCGCGCTGATGCCGGTGCGCCGGGACGAGGCCGGGGTGGTGCGCACTCATGCCGGCGCCGGCTACGCCGTCTTGTGGACCGCCGTGATCGGTGCCCGCCTGATGTTCTCCTACGGCGCCAACCACTGGTTCACGCAGCAGCTGGGCACGTGGATGTACGACCACCAGGTCACCGTCGACGCTCTGACCGACACGCTGATCGTGATGGCCATCGCGATGCTGCTCGGCCGCACCGGTGCCCTGGCCATCAAGCGCAACAACGTCCCGACCACCGCTGCCGCCGCCGACCGGCCACACGCGCTGGTCTCCTAGGACCCCCACCGGATACAGCACCACCCCACGAAGACCGCCGGGTGCCCCCCGCCCGGCGGTCTTCGCTGTCGTCTCAGACCTGGACCCGCTCCCGCAGCACCGCGTCGAGGTGGGCGGCCCATGCGCGCACGACCTCGGCGCGCCGGGCCGAGTCGTCCGTGAGGACGTCTGCGAGACCGAGGCCGCGGGCCAGGTCCAGCGTGGCCTGCACGAGCCGGTGCACCACCTCGTCGCCGTCGTCGACTCCGAGCGCCTCGATGGCCATGCGGTACGCGACGCGGCCGAACTTCTGCTCCAGCGGGACCACGCGCTCGCGGAGCGCTTCGTCGGCCGCGGCCGCGGTCCAGACTTGGAGTGCCGCCTTGAACAGCGTGCCGGTGAAGTGCTCGACGAGGCGCGCCACCACCGTCTCGGTCGGGGTCGCGCCCTGGAGCGTCGTCAGCTCGGCGCGGGTCTGCTCGATGCGCTCGTCGAACATGTGCTCCAGGGCGGCGGTGATCAGGTCCTCACGGGTCGGGAAGTGGTGCTGCGCCGCCCCGCGCGAGACGCCCGCGCGCTCGGCCACCACCGCCACCGTCGTGGCGCTCCAGCCCAGGTCGGCGAGGCACTCGACGCACGCCTCCAGGAGGCGGCGGCGGGTGGCTCGGCTTCGGTCCTGCTGGGGTTCGCGCATCGGTGGCGGTACCTGTCTGGTCGGTTCCTGGTCGGCTGGCCGCTATTGTGCCCAGCGCGGGGGCCTGCGCTGCAAGAACGCGGTCATCCCCTCCACCGCCTCCTCCGACGCGAACAGCCGTGCCGAAGCCGAGGCCAGGGCGTCGGCCTCGGCGTCGAAGGCGGCCAGGACCGGGGCCGTCACCAGCTTCTTCGACTCGGCCAGGCCCTGCGGCGAGGCCAGGCGCAGGGCCGCGACCAGCTCGTCGACGGCTTCCGGCACCGCGTCGGCGGCCATCGTGACCAGCCCGAGCGTCTCCGCCTGAGCCGCCCCGAACGTCTCGCCGGTGAGGAAGTAGCGCGACGCGGCGCGGGACGTCAGGCGCGGCAGCACCGTCAGCGAGATGATCGACGGCGCCACGCCCAGCCGCGCCTCGGTCAGCGCGAACGTCGCCTTCGGCCCGGCGACGGCCAGATCGCACGCTGCCACCAGGCCCATCCCGCCGGCCCGCACGTGCCCCTCGACCGCCGCCACGACCGGCTTCGGCAGCTCGACCAGCGCCCGCAGCAGGCCGGCGAGCGCCCGGGCCCGGCCCGCCACCGGTCCTTCGGGATCGATCGGCTCGGACGTCGCCTCGGACAGGTCGGCACCAGCGCAGAAGGTGGTGCCGGTGTGCCCGAGGACGACCGCCCGAACCTCGGGATCCGCGGCCGCGGCCCGCAACCCGGCGTGCAGCTGCGCCACCAGGGTGGAGGACAGGGCATTGCGATTGCGCGGTGAGTCGAGCGTCAGCCGCGCCACCCCGTTCTCCGCTTCGTACCGGACCAACGGCTCGCTCATTCCGCCTCCTCCTCGACGACCGCCAGCACCGCGCCGACGTCCACCTGGCTGCCGACCCCGACCGGCAGCGAAGCCAGCACTCCGGCCACCGGAGCAGAGATCTGATGCTCCATCTTCATCGCCTCCAGCCACAGGATCGGTTGGCCGGGGGCGACGACGTCCCCGGCCGCGGCGCCGAGCCGCACGACCGTTCCCGGCATCGGCGCCAGCAGCGATCCGGCCGCGACCGCGTCGGCCGGGTCGGCGAAGTCGGGCGCGAGGGTGAACGTCACCGAGCCGGAGGGCGAGTCGACCACGACCGCGTCGGAGTAGCGGCCGACCTGGAAGGTGCGTCGCAGACCCTTGACGTCGAGGACCACGGTCGCCGGGGTGGCCGAGACCAGGGTGACGCCGGTGACGCCCTCGAAGCCCTCGGCGGTCAGGCCGTCGCGGCTGAACCGGTAACGCACCTCGTGGTCGGAGCCGCCCGCGCTCAGGACCCGCCGCTGCGCCTGCGACGGCAGGTTCCGCCAGCCGCTCGGCAGCCCGGCGAGCACCGGTGCGGCGGCCCGGTTCGCCGCCGCGACGGCGAGCGCCCCGGCCAGCGCCGAGAGCCGCTCGGCCTCCGGCCCGACCAACGGTGCGGCCAGCGCGTCGAGTCCGTGCGTGGTGAAGAAGGCGGTGTCGGTGTCGCCGGCCAGGAATGCCGGGTGTCGCAGAACGTTGACCAACAGGTCCCGGTTGGTCACCAGCCCGTGGATCCGCGCTCCGGCCAGGGCCGATGCGAGTACCCGCGCCGCCTGCTCCCGCCGGGGCGCCCACGCGATCACCTTCGCCAGCATCGGGTCGTAGTGGACGCCCACGACCGACCCCGACTCGACGCCGGAGTCCAGCCGGACCAGCGGCTCCGACCGAGTCGCCGGGTCAGGGGTCTCGAACGCGCAGGTCACGCCGGGCACCGAGAACCGGTGCAGCGTCCCGGACACCGGCTGCCAGTCCTTCGCCGGGTCCTCGGCATACAGCCGCACCTCGATCGCCGACCCCCGAGCCGGCGGCGGCGCGTCGGGCAGCCGTTCCCCGGAAGCGACCCGCAGCTGCCACGCGACCAGATCCAGCCCCGTCGTCAGCTCCGTGACCGGGTGCTCGACCTGCAACCGCGTGTTCATCTCCAGGAACGCGAACGAGCCGTCCGGCGCGACCAGGAACTCGACCGTCCCCGCGCCCACGTACCCGATCGCGCGCGCCGCGTCCCGGGCGGCCGCGAACAGCTTCTCCCGCAGACCGTCCGTGGCTTCCACGAACGGCGAGGGCGCTTCCTCGACGACCTTCTGGTGCCGCCGCTGGATCGAACACTCGCGCTCGCCCGCCGCCCAGACGGTGCCGTGCGCGTCCGCCAGGACCTGCACCTCGATGTGGCGGCCGGTCTCGATGTACTGCTCGCAGAAGACGGTGCCGTCGCCGAACGCCGACTCGGCCTCGGCACGCGCCGCCTCCCACTGCCCCGCCAGTTCGCCGAGCGTTCGGACCACGCGCATGCCGCGCCCGCCGCCACCGGCGGACGCCTTGATCAGCACCGGCAGATCCGCTTCGGTCACCTCGTCGGCGCTCAGCTCCCTGAGCACCGGGACGCCGGCCGCGGCCATCATCTTCTTCGCGGCGACCTTCGAGCCCATCGCGGCGACGGCGGCCGGCGGCGGTCCGATCCAGCGCAGTCCGGCGTCCAGCACCGCCTGGGCGAAGTCCTCCTTCTCGGACAGGAAGCCGTATCCGGGGTGGATCGCGTCGGCGTCGGCAGCCAGCGCGGCGGCGATGATCAGGTCGGCCCGCAGATAGGTCGCCGCCGACGTCTCGCCGGGCAGCCGCACGGCGACGTCGGCCTCCCGGACGTGCGGCGCGTCCGCGTCGGCGTCGGAGAACACCGCGACGGTGCCGTACCCGGACCGCCGGCAGGTCGCGAACACCCGGCGCGCGATCTCGCCCCGGTTGGCCACCAGCACGGACCGCACCGGTCCGGCCATGAACTCAGCCATGAAAGCCCTCCTAAAGACGGAACACGCCGAACCGCTCCGCGCCCTGCACCGGCGCGGTGGCGATGACGGACAAGCAGAAGCCGACGACGGTCCGGGTGTCGCGGGGGTCGATGACCCCGTCGTCGTAGACCCGCCCCGACAGGAACAGGGGCAGCGACTCGGCTTCGATCTGGGCCTCGACCAGTTCCCGCATCTGGGCGTCGGCGGTCTCGTCGAAGGGCTGGCCCTTGGCCGCCGCCGAGCCGCGCATCACCAGTGAGATCACGCCCGCGAGCTGTGCCGGGCCCATGACCGCGGACTTGGCGCTCGGCCAGGCGAACAGGAAGCGCGGGTCGTAGGCGCGGCCGCACATGCCGTAGTGCCCGGCGCCGTAGGAGGCGCCCATCAGGATGGAGATGTGCGGCACCGTGGAGTTCGACACGGCGTTGATCATCTGGGCGCCGTGTTTGATGATGCCCTTCTGTTCGTACTCCTTGCCGACCATGTAGCCGGTGGTGTTGTGCAGGAACAGCAGCGGGGTGTCGTAGCGGTTGGCCAGCTGGATGAACTGCGTCGCCTTCTGCGCCTCCTCGCTGAACAGCACGCCGCGGGTGTTGGCCAGGATCCCGACCGGGTAGCCGTGGATCTCGGCCCAGCCGGTGGCCAGCGAGGAGCCGTAGAGCGGCTTGAACTCGTCGAAGTCGGAGCCGTCGGCCACCCGGGCGATCACCTCGCGCGGGTCGAACGGCGTCTTCAGGTCCGGCGGCACGATCCCGAGCAGGTCCTCCTCCGGATACAGCGGCGGGATCACCGTGGCGCGCGGCTGGGGGCCCTGCTTGTGCCAGTTCAGCCTGCTGACGATGCGCCGCCCGATCCGGATCGCGTCGCGCTCGTCGGCGGCCAGGTAGTCGGCCAGTCCGGAGGTTCGGGCGTGCATTTCGGCGCCGCCGAGCGACTCGTCGTCGCTCTCCTCGCCGGTGGCCATCTTCACCAGCGGAGGGCCGCCGAGGAAGACCTTCGACTGCTCCTTGATCATGACCACGTGGTCGGACATGCCGGGGATGTAGGCGCCGCCGGCGGTGGAGTTGCCGAACACGATGGCGATGGTGGGGATCCCGGCCGCGGAGGCGCGGGTGATGTCGCGGAAGGTCCGGCCGCCGGGGATGAAGACCTCCTTCTGGGTCGGCAGGTCGGCGCCGCCGGACTCGACCAGCGCGATCACCGGGAGCCGGTTCTGCTCGGCGATCTCGTAAGCGCGGAAAGATTTGCGCAGGGTCCACGGGTTCGTCGCGCCGCCGCGCACCGTGGGGTCGTTGGCGACGATCAGGCACTCGACGCCGGAGACCACCCCGATGCCGGTGACCAGGGCCGCGCCCACGGTGAACTCGCTGCCCCAGCCGGCCAGCGGCGACAGTTCCAGGAACGGCGAGTCCGGGTCGAGGAGCAGTTCGACGCGTTCGCGGGCCAGCAGCTTGCCGCGGTCGTGGTGGCGGGCGGTGTATTTCGCACCGCCGCCGGCCAGCGCCTTGGCGTGCTCGTCGTGGATCTGGGCCAGTTTGGCGCGCATCGCCTCGGTGTTGGCGGCGTGCTCGGGCGAGGCAGCGTCCAGCGCGGTGCGCAGCGCGGTCACGGGCGGAAGCCCAGCACGCGGGCGGCGAGGCCGGTCATGACCTCGGTGGCGCCGCCGCCGATGCCCAGGATCCGGACGTCGCGGTAGTGGCGTTCGACCTCTGATTCGCGCATGTAGCCCATCCCTCCGAACAGCTGCAACGCCTGGGTGGCCACCCATTCGGCGGTCTCGACCGCGGTGTTCTTGGCGAAGCAGACCTCGGCGATGAGGTCGCTCTCGCCGGCGACGGAGCGGTCGATCAGGGCGTGGGTGTAGGTGCGGGCCACGTCGATCTTCCGCGCCATCTCGGTGAGCGTGTTCTGCACCAGCTGCCGGTCGATCAGGGGTTTGCCGAAGGTCTCGCGGTGGCGTGTCCACTCCACGGCCAGGTCCAGGCAGCGCTGCGCGTGCGAGTAGGCCTGTGCGGCCAGGGCGACGCGCTCGGACAGGAAGTGTTCGGCGAGCTGGAAGAACCCTGAGTTCTCGGCGCCGACCAGGTTCGCCACGGGCAGGCGCGCGTCCTGGAACGCCAGTTCGGCCGTGTCGGAGCACAGCCAGCCCAGCTTCTCCAGACGACGGCTGACCGTGAAGCCCGGCGTTCCCTTCTCGACGACCAGCAGCGAGATCCCCGCCGCGCCCGGTCCGCCGGTGCGGACCGCGGCGACCACGTAGTCGGCGCGCACGCCGGAGGTGATGAAGGTCTTGGCACCGTTCACGACGTAGTGGTCGCCGTCGCGACGCGCCGTGGTCTGGATCCTCGCGACATCGCTGCCGCCGCCGGGTTCGGTGACGGCCAGCGCCCCGATCAGCTCCCCGGCCAGCGTCGGCTGGACCCAGCGCTCGATCTGCGCGGGGTCGTTCGCGGCCACCAGGTGCGGTGTGGATATCCCGCAGGTGAACAAGGATGCGAACAAGCCGCCGGAGCCGCCGGCGTAGTGCATCTCCTCGTTGACGGTGATCGCGTCGATCAGGTCGCCGCCTCCGCCGCCGGCCGCGAGCGGATGAGCGACGCCGAGCAGCCCGAGCGCCCCCGCCTTCTTCGACAGTTCGCGCGGCAGCTCGCCGGCCCGCTCCCAGGCGTCGAGGTTCGGCAGGACCTCCTGTTCGGTGAATCTGCGGACCGTCGCGCGCAGGGCTCGGCGTTCCTCGGTCGACCAGGCGGGACTGGACAGGCGGTTCACTGCTCGCTTCCTTTCAACAGGGAGGCGGGGAGGTCGGCGTTCCGGGCCCTGAGCCATTCGCCCAGGCCCTTGGCCTGCGGGTCGAAGCGGGCCTGGGACGACACGCCGGCGCCGAGGATGCCCTCGATCACGAAGTTGACGGCGCGCAGGTTGGGGAAGACGTGCCGGGTGACGGTGAGGCCGGCGGTCTCGGGAAGCAGGGTCTTGAGACGCTCGACGGTCAGCTCGTGGACGAGCCAGCGCCACGCCGTGTCGTCGGCGGTGCCCTCGAAGCTGTCACGAGCCCACACGCCGAGGTTGGCGTCGCCGCCCTTGTCCCCGCTGCGAGCGCCGAAGACGAGGCCGAGCGGCGCCACGCGGGTCGGTTCGCCGGCCGGAAGCCGCTGCGGGAGTTCGGGATCGGCCGCGGGTTCGAGGACACGGGTCTGCTCCGGGTGCGGGACGACCACCCGCTCGCCGTCGGCCAGGACCGCGGTGTGGGTGACCTCCGCGGCGGCCACGTACGCCGCTGTGTAGACCCCGTAGGGCGAGGCGGCGCCGGGCGGCGCCGTCATGGTGAATCCGGGGTAGCCGGACAGGGCGAGCTCGACCGCCGCTCCGCTGAACGCCCGCCCGATGATGTCCGGGTTCTGGTCCCGCACGACGCAGCGCAGCAGCGCGCTGGCGGTCTCCTCGGTGTCGGCGTCGGGGCGGTCGGTGCGGACCAGGGTCCACTCCATCGATGCGGGGGCCGTCGCCAGCCCGTCGACCAGCTGCGCCTCGGCCAGGTCGGCCTTGGCCTCGATGGACAGGCCGGTGAGGACGAACTCGACCTCGTTGCGGAAGCCGCCGAGCTTGTTCAGGCACACCTTCAGCGTCGGCGGCGGCGCCTCACCGCGGACGCCGCTGATCCGGACCCGGTCCGGACCCTCCTGGGCCAGGGTCACCGAATCCAGCCGCGCGGTCACGTCAGGGTTCGCATACCGGTGGCCGCCGATCTCGTACAGCAGCTGCGCGGTGACGGTGCCGACGCTCACCGCGCCGCCGGTGCCGGGGTGCTTGGTGATGACGCTGGAGCCGTCGGCGTGCAGCTCCGCGATCGGGAACCCGGGCCGGCGCAGGTCGGCGATCTCGGTGAAGAAGGCGTAGTTGCCGCCGGTGGCCTGGGCGCCGCACTCGATGACGTGCCCGGCGACGACCGCCGCGGCCAGCCGGTCGTGGTCGGCCGGTCCCCAGCCGAACCGGGCGACCGCGGGGCCGACGACCAGCGAGGCGTCGGTGACGCGGCCGGTGACCACGACATCGGCCCCGGCCCGCAGGCAGGCGGCGATCCCGAAGCCGCCGAGGTAGGCGTTCGCGGTGAGCGCGCCGGCGAATCCGAGCTCCGCGGCGCGCGGCAGCAGGTCGTCGCCTTCGACGTGGGCGATCGCGGCGTCCAGCCCGAGGGCCCCGGCGACCTCGCGGAGCCTGGCGGCCAGCCCCGCCGGGTTCAGCCCGCCGGCGTTCGCCACGATCTTCACACCGCGTTCCAGGGCGAGGCCGAGCGAGTCCTCCATCTGCCGCACGAAGGTCTTGGCGTAGCCGAGGCCGGGGTTCTTCATCCGGTCGCGGCCGAGGATGAGCATGGTGAGCTCGGCGAGGTAGTCGCCGGTGAGGACGTCGAGCTCGCCGCCTTCGAGCATCTCGCGGACCGCGCCGAACCGGTCGCCGTAGAAGCCGGAGGCGTTGCCGATCCGCAGGACGCCGATCACGCGAACCGGCCCTTCACCCGGCCGGACCCGCTGGGCCCGGCGAACACCTGCGCGATGTCGAGCCAGGCGTTCGCCGCCGGGCCGACGGCCTGCACCGCGAGGTCGTCGCGGTGCCGGCGCTGGGCGACCAGCAGGCAGAAGTCGAGCGCGGGTCCCGTGACCCGCTCGGCGGCGTCCTGCGGGCCCCAGGTCCACAGCCCGCCGCTCGCGCCGTCCTCGCCGTCCGGGGCGCTGAGCTCGACGCGGAACTCCTCGGCCGGCGCCTGCATGCCGCGCTGGAGGAAGGCGAAGTCGCGGGTGCGGACGCCGAGATGCGCGACGTGGCGCAGGCGCGCGGTCGGCTCGCGGCGGACCCCGAGGGCGTCGAAGACGTCCTGACCGTGGGCCCAGGTCTCCATGAGCCGCGCGGTGGCCATGGTCGCGGCGCCCATCGGCGGGCCGAACCAGGGCAGCTTCTGACCGCTCGGCACGGCGGCGAGCGCCTCGGCCAGCGCCTGGCGGTCGGCGCGCCACTTCGCGAGCAGCGCCGCCGGTTCGAGCCGCGCGCCCTCCTCGGCGACGGCGTCGACGAACCCCGCGCCGCCGGCCTCCCGCAGCGCGCGGGCCACGAGGGCGGTGAACTCCTCCGGGTCCCGCGCCGCGAGCGCCGCCACCTCGTCAGTCCACGCCAGGTGGGCGACCTGGTGCGCGATCGTCCACCCGGGCGCGGGGGTCGGCGTGCGCCACCGGGCCGTGTCGAGCGGCGCCACCAATGCGTCCAGGGCGCCGCTTTCCGCGGCCAGGTCCTGGAGCAGATCGTCGATCACTGCCATCGCGCCTCCCGGGTGCCGGTTGCCGTGCGCTTGCGAGCCTGGCAGGCCGGAAAGAAAAAATCAATCATGCATGCTTGATTCTTGCGGCGCGGTCGGCCCCGCCGAGGGCCGCCGGTGCGGTGGAATGGATCGTGGACCCATTCACCTGGACCTTGATCGCCCAGCAGAAGAAGTGGCTCGGCCGGCGGCAGCCGGCTTCCGGCCAGTCCCGCGACCCGGCCGCCCTTGCCGCGGCGGCCGCCGACGCCCTGCTCGCTCTAGCCGACGCGACCGACGATCCCCGCGCCGCGCTGACCGCCCACCTCGCTGCGCGCTACGAGCGATCACTCGACGCCGGCGCGCCGCCACTGCCCGGCTCCACGTTCAACCCCGACCGCGCCGCCTGGATCGCCTCGCTCCCCCGCTGTCTCGCGGCCACCGTGGTGGTGATCACCGATGAACGGGACCGGGTCCTGCTGGTCCAGCAGCCCTACCTCACGATCGCGCGCAACTGGGGCCTGCCCGGCGGCGGCGCGGACGACGACGAACCACCGCACATCACCGCACAGCGCGAATGCCTGGAGGAGCTGAGCATCGCCGTGCCGATCGGCCGTCTGCTCGCGATCGACTGGCGTCCGGCCACCGACCGTCCGCCCCTGCTGATCTTCGCCTACGACGGCGGCCGCCTCACGCCGGAGCGGATCGAGGGCATCCGGCTGCTCGACGGCGAGCTGTCGCAGTACGGGTTCTTCACCCTCGAAGAGGCCGCGACACTGATCCCGCCCCGCGGCCACGTGTTCCTCACGGCCGCCTTCGAGGCGCGGGCCTCGGGTAACGTGGCGGATCTCAGGATCCTGTAGCGAAGGTGGGAACCGGTGAGCGGTCTGCAAGCACTCCTCCAGGCTTTCGTCGACGACGGCACGATCTGCGGCGGCGTGGCGCTCGTGGCGCGCGGCGCCGAGGAGGAGGTGGCCGTCGCGGGGACCGCCGAGCTCGGCGGTTCGGTACCGATGGCGCGAAACACGATCTTCCGCATCGCCTCCCTCACCAAGCCGGTCACCGCGGCGCTGGCGATGCTGCTGGTCGAGGAGGGTCGCCTCGGGTTTCAGGACCCGATCTCGCAGTGGCTGCCGGAGCTGGCGGACCCGAGTGTCATGCGGACGCCCGACGGGCCGCTGGGCGACGTGGTGCCGGCGAGCCGCCCGATCACCGTGGAGGACCTGCTCACGTTCCGTGCCGGCTGGGGCTTCCCCGACGACTTCACGTGGCCGGCGGTCGGTGCGCTGTTCGAGCTGGGGGCGCAGAAGTACGCCCGGGACCCGCAGAAGATGCCGGCGCCGGACCAGTGGGTGAAGGACCTCGCCGGAGTGCCGCTGCTCTTCCAGCCCGGCGAGCGCTGGCTCTACAACACCTGCGGCGACATCCTCGGGGTGCTGATGGCGCGCGCCACCGGCACACCGCTGCCGGAGCTGTGCGCCGAGCGGATCTTCGACCCGCTGGGGCTGACCGACACCGGCTTCGCGGTGCCCGCCGCCGACCACGACCGCTTCACCGCGTTCTACTCCCCCGGGCGAGTCCGGTCTGGAGCCGGTCGATCCGCCGGACGGGCAGTGGAGCACGCTGCCTGCCTTCCCGTCGGCTTCCGGCGGGCTGGTCTCCACCGTCGACGACTACCTCGCCTTCGCCCGCACGCTGCTGCCCGGCGCGACCGGGCTGCTGTCGCCGGAGTCGGTGCGGGTGATGACCACCGACCACCTCACCGCGGCCCAGCGGGAAGCCGGCACGCTCTTCCTGGAGGGGCAGGGCTGGGGATTCGGCGGGTCGGTGGACATCGCGGAGCTCAACCCCTGGAACGTCCCCGGCCGCTACGGCTGGGCCGGCGGCACCGGCACGACCGCGCACATCGTCCCGGCGACCGGGACCGTCGCGGTCCTGCTGACGCAGACCGGCATGACGTCGCCGACCCCGACTCCTTTGCAGAAGGCGTTCTGGACCTACGCCGCCGACCCACGCTGAAGCCGGGCCCGGGGCCTGGGGCCCAGGCCCGGGCTACGGCGCCTACCAGCCCAGCTCGTGCAGCCGGTCGTCGTCGATGCCGAAGTGGTGTCCGACCTCGTGGATCACCGTGGTCCGCACCTCGCGGACCACGTCCTCGTAGCTGTCGCAGATCCGGAGGATCTGGTCGCGGTAGATGGAGATCCGGTCCGGGAGCACACCGCTGTACCACTCGCCCCGCCCGGTCAGCGGCACGCCCTGGTACAGGCCCAACAGTCCGGGATACGGCGCCTTCTCTTCGACGACCACGGCGACGTTGCGCATCTGCTTCGCCAAGGCCTCCGGAATGGAGTCCAGCGCCTCCCCGACCAGCTGTTCGAACTGTTCGGGCGGAATCGTGATCACGTTCTCATAGTAATCGCGGGAAGGCATTGAGGGACGCGACCGTACCAGTCGCCCAGAGGATCAGTACTCTGCGATCAAGTGCGCCTCTCCGAGCCGGCGCCGGCCACGTCGCCGGCGCCGTGCGCACTACCCGACCACCAGCTGCGGGTTGCTCGGCACGCTCTCGTGGTGCAGCCGGTCGACCGCGCTCACGTAGTACGTGTATCCCTGCCCGGCCACCGCGCTCGTGTCCGTCCAGGCGTTGAACAGCCCCGGCACCGCCCGCACCGTCCCGAGCATGTTCTTCGCGTCCGCGAAGTCACACTCCCGGTGCGGCGGCAGGCCCGCGAAGCGGTACACCGCGTAGTACGCGGCCTCAGGGCCGTGCGGACGCCGGTGCAGCCACTCCAGCTCGACGCCGGAGGACGTGCGCCGGGCGGCCGTCAGCGCGGTCCGGTCCGGGGCCGGACCGGCGTGCCGCGCCATCTCGGGGACCAGCGCCGGGGCGGCGTACAGGTCCGTGATCAGGCGGGTCTCGAACCCGAGAGGGTCGGTGAGCAGCTTCGTCACGTTGAAGAAGATGTCGCCGGCGGCCTCGGGGTATCCGCGGTTGAGGATGAGGTGGTTCGGCATCTCGTCGGGGTCCAGCCAGGCCGGCGGGTTCGAGATGCCGATCTTGGAGACGGTCTGCCCGATCAGCAGCTGCGTCCCGGTGCCGTCGACGACCTTCGACCACCAGTCCAGCAGCACGTCGTACGCGGCCACCGGGAAGCCGATGTTCCAGTACAGCTGCGGCGCGATGTAGTCCACCCAGCCCTTCCGCACCCAGCCGCGGGTGTCCGCGTACAGGGCGTCGAAGGACTGCAGGCCGTTGGTCGCCGAGCCCAGCGGGTCGGTCGCGGCGTTGCGCCAGATGCCGAAGGGGCTGATCCCCCACTTCATCCACGGTTTCACCGCCCGCAGCTCGGTCTGCAGGGTGCTGACCAGCCGGTCGATGTTGGCCCGGCGCCAGTCCGCCTTGGTGGCGAAGCCGCCGCCGTAGGCGGCGTACGCGGCGTCGTCCGGGAAGTCGGTCGTGCCGACCGGGTACGGGTAGAAGTAGTCGTCGAAGTGGATCCCGTCGATGTCATAGCGGGTCGCGACGTCGGTGATCACCTTGACGTCGAACTCCAGCACCTCCGGGATGCCCGGGTTGTAGTACAGCTGTCCGCCGTACTGGACACACCAGTCCGGGTGCACACGAGCCGGGTGTGTCGGCACCAACTTGGCCGGGTCGGGCTGGGTGGAGACCCGGTACGGGTTCAGCCACGCGTGCAGCTCCAGGTTGCGCTTGTGCGCCTCGGCCACGGCGAACGCCAGCGGGTCGTAGCCGGGGTCCTGCCCCTGCGTCCCGGTCAGATACTGCGACCAGGGCTCGTACGGCGACGCGTACAGCGCGTCGGCGGCCGGCCGGATCTGCAGGTAGACCGCGTTCATCCGCATCTTGACCGCGTTGTCCAGCAGACCGGTGAGCTCGGCCTGCTGCTGCTCGGCCGTGAGGCCGGGCGCGGAGGGCCAGTTGATGTTGGAGACGCTGGCGATCCACACGCCCCGCAGCTGCCGCTTGGGGTGCGCGGGGTCGCCGGCGCAGGCCCCGCTGCCGGAATCGGCGGTATCAGCGGTATCGGCGGTATCGGCGGCGGCCACCGGCAGGCCGCCGGTCAGCAGCCCGCTTCCGGCCAGCGCGGCGGACAACCCCGCGGACACCCCGAGGAACCCTCTACGGCTGGGAACGATCGTCATCGTCTACCTCACTGTGATGGAAGCCGAGCCGGACACCCCGCCAGTCGTCACGGTGACCGTCACGCTGCCGGGAGAATGAGCCGTCACCACGCCGCTGACCGGGTCCACCGACGCGAGCGACGGGTCCGAGGACTCCCAGTGCCGCGAAACGGGATCGGCGACGGGCACCGGCAACGCCGTGGCGTCGGAGCCGGTCAGCGAGGTGCCGGTGGCGGTCAGCCGCTCGGTGCCCCCGACCGCCAGTTCCGGCGCCGGAGCGGTCACCGCGACGGAGGCCAGCAGCGGCTGCACGGCGAACTGCACCGTGCCGTCCGGCTGGACGTCGAAGAGCCCGTAGTTGTAGAAGCCGCCCTGGTCGACCGGCGCGTAGGGAGTGGCGCCGAGGTCGGCGACGACGAAGTTCGGGACGCCGTCCGGGGACTCGGTGCCGTCCGGCAGCCGGACGTCCTCGGCCCAGCCGCGGGCGTGGCCGAACAGCATCAGCACGTGCACGCCGGGGTGGGTCTTCTGATAGCGCTGCACCAGCCGCTCGTACATCCGCGCCTCGAAGCGGTCCGAGAACTGGCTGTCGGCGCGCGGGTGCGGATCGTAGGCCGGGACGTGTGTGGTGACGATCGCGACCTTCTGCGTGTTCTGCGTCAGCTGCTGCGCCAGCCACAGGTACTGCGACTGGTCGGTGTCGACGTTCTGGTACGGATCCGAGGCCGTGATCCCGATGTGGCCGCTGTCGGTGACGATGACGCGCGCCGCACCCTGGTCGTAGGCGTAGTGCGTGGCGCCGAAGACGCCGGCGAAGTCGCCGTTCTCCGGGGTCGCGCCCTGGGTGATCTCGTGGTTGCCCACGGCGTCGTGATACGGCACCCCGAGTCCGTCGAGAAGGCCCTTGAGATAGGTGAGGTCCGTGGTCTGGCCGTCGTCGGCCATGTCGCCGAGGGCCTGCACCATCGACGGCTCGGCCTGCGCCGGCAGGTTCGCCAGCAGGTCCGGCATCGCCTTGAGGGCGACGCTGCCGGTGCCGGTCGGGTCGGCCGCGGTGACGTGCGCGTCGTCGAACGCGGCGATGGTCGTGCCGCCGGCCTTGAAGGAGCTCACGTCGCTGAACTGGAGCCAGGAGGGGTTCTTCGGGATCGGCGTGTAGGTCGGCGGCACCGGCGGGCGCGGCGAGTAGACGGCTTGCAGGTCGGCCAGGTGGATGTCGCCGGTGAGGTTCGGGCCGGGCTTGATGACGACCAGGCCGAGGTAGTTGACGCGCAGCGGGTACTGCAGGCCCGGGGGCAGCTTGGCGACCACGTACTGCCAGCCGTCGAACGTGACGCCGGTCGGATAGAAGCTGGTCGGCTGGTTCGTGGACTGCCAGATCCCGACGTTGAGGGTGACGATGCCGGGGGCGAGGCCGGCGCCGGGGCGGGAGGCCAGGTCCGCGTTGCCCTTGACCCACACGCCGATGCCGATCGGCGCCTGGGTGCCGTTGAGCAGCGGGATCCGCTCGCTCTCGGGGTCGTTGAGGTAGATGCTCAGGTCCAGGGTCTTGCTGACGTAGGGGTAGTTGTAGTGGACGTCGAAGGACCCCGCGTCGCCGGGGAAGGCCTTGGTGTCCGGGTCGAAGGTCAGCGAGCCGTTGTTCGAGCTGTGCGGCCCCGGGCTGGGGACCTTGCGCGGGTAGACGTTCATGTAGGCGTCGGTGACGGACCACTTGGAGATGTCGGCGAGCGTGTCGACGCCGACGGTGGAGCGGCCGACGGCGATGCTGACGGCGGCGGACCTGCCGCCGGCGCTCGCGGTCACCGTGGCCATGCCCGAGCCGGAGGCCGCGGCGGTGAAGGTGCCGTCCGGAGCCACGGTACCGAGGGACGGCGGGTCGACGGTCCACTTCACGGCGGAGGCGGGCAGCGTGACGGCCGTGCCGGACTGCGTCGTGCCCGCGGCGGTGATGAGCTGGGTTCCGCCATTGTCGACGTCGGCCTGGTCCGGTGTGACCGTGAGGCCGCCGAGGGCGGGGACGACGGTGAGCGGGACGACCGAGTGCGCGTGGCCGGCGGTGATGTGCAGGACGCCGATGCCCGGGCGGGCGCCGAAGGTCAGGGTGCTGCCGTCGACTGAGGCCAGCCATGGCGGCGAGACCTGGAGGGTCGCCGTATCGCGGGAGGGGTTGTCATGGGTGTCGAGACCGTAGGCGGAGACCGGGACCGTGGTGCCGGCCAGGGCGGTCAGGGGCTTGTCGTCGTTGACGACGGCCTTGACCGCGGGGCCGGGGTTCTTCTCGGTGCTGTAGACGAACAGGCCGTTGGCGACCGGGCGCTCGTGGCCGTCGGACGGGACGTTCAGCACCGAGGCCTGGGTCTGCCCGGGCAGGCGGCCGACCATCTGGGTGGAGCCGCCGCTGTCGAAGAGGATGGCGTCATAGGCGCCGTGCTGCATCATCCAGCCGGCGATCTGCGGGCGGGTCAGGCCTTGCGCGGTGTCCTCGGGCTGGTGGCCGTCGAAGGCCGCGAACACGGCGTGCTTGCCGTCCTGCGTGACGCCGACCGCGGTGACGGGGTTGTCGACGTTGTTCTCGCCGGGGCCGGTGAGCGGGACGGCGCGCTGACCGTCCCGGACCAGGACCGCGCCGCCGGACAGCCCCTGGACGACGTCGGTGTCCGGGCCCAGCTTCTCGGCGACGGCGACGTGGTCGCCGACGTGGACGTTCTGGGCGAGCCACTGGGCCTGGGAGCCCGAGCCGACGAGTTCCTCGGTGCCGGAGGCGAGCTGCTGGAGGCCGGTCACGCCCGCGGTGACGGAGTCCACGATCAGGGTGGTGCCGTCCTTGTCCAGGCGGCCGGCGGCGACCGTGGAGGCCGGGATCGGAGAGGGTGTGCCCAGGTCGGTGGTGACCCGGACGAGGGCGTCGCCGCCGGTGCCGCCGCTGCCGGACAGCGCGTCGACGGCGTTGACCGTGGTGATCGCGGTGCTGGCGGCGCCGTCGGTGACGGTGCCGGTGTAGGTCTCGGTGCCGATGCCGATGGTGCCGTCGTGGCGGACCCACAGATCGGCGTTCCAGGTCGGGTCGGGACTCTTCACCAGGCGGCCGTCGATGACGACCATGCCCAGCGGGCGTCCGCTGGCGTAGATCTGGAAGAAGTCGCCGTTGATGCCGGCCACCGCGCCGGTGCGGTGCGCCATGGACGAGGGGACCTCGTCCACCGGATCGGTCAGGTGGTCGTGGGACTCCACAACACCCAACCGGACGTTGGGGTCGGCGAGGTCGACGTCGAGGACTTGGGCGCGCTGGGCGCCGCCGACGGTTTGGAGCAGATCGGCGTGCTGCCGCACACCGTGGGTCAGCGTCCGGCTCGGCGTGACGGTCTCGTCGACGACGAGGGGCCACTGGTCCGGAGTCGGGGGGAGCCAGCCGGAGGCACCGGATGCGGAGGTGGACGCGGGTGCGGCTGCTGTCGCGGAGGCCAGGGCCGCCGAGCCTGCGGGCCCGGCCGTCGCCAGGCAGACCGCTGCCGCCGCCAGGGCGGCGGCAGCCGCTCTCCCCCGCCTGGGCCGCGGGGAACGTATTGGGGTCGACACCATGCCCTCCCTTGGTATTGCGTGGATTCTACGCAACCCTAGTCAGGAATCAAGACAATGAATCCACGAGAATCCAACACGGGAGTGACGGGGAGCCGACGGCTGGGCGGCCGGCGCGCTCACCGGTCGCCGCTCAGGCGGGCTGCCACAGCTCGATCCGGTTCCCCTCGGGATCGGTGACCCACCCGAACCGCCCCACGCCCTCCATGTCCTGCGACTCCTCGGCGACGTCAGCCCCCTTGGCCCGCAACTGCGCCAGCATGGCGTCGAGGTCCCGGACCCGGAAGTTGAGCATCGTCTGCTGGGTCCGGGACCCGAAATAGTCGGTGTCGGCCTCGAACCCGGCGAAGACCGTCGGCCCGGCCTGCTGCTGCCACCGGCCGAACCGGTCCATGTCCAGGCCGAGGAAATCGCGATACCACGCACTCAGGGCGGCCGGATCGGCCGCCCGCAAGAAGTACCCGCCGATTCCGAGAACACGTTCCATGCGGTCACCCACTATCGCAGAGTTCGTCAATAAGAGACTCGGTCGGTATTATGGCACGCGGTCGTCTCGTATTGGGGAAGGTGGTGTCGATGTTCTCGGGTTGTCCCAGGTCACGGCACCATCGGCGAGATGTCGCGCGAATAGTCGAGCCTGATGCGGAATGTTCTTCGCGGTAGGAATCAGTGCTCTCTTCCGGTACGGCTCTTCGCAAGCTCGGCGATTCCCAAAAAGGTGTGCTTCCCCATGTCCTTGGTCTCCCCTCCCGATCCCCGCCGTTGGAAAGCCCTGGCCTTCGTCGGCCTCGCCCAGTTGATGGTGGTCCTGGACGGCACCGTGGTGAACATCGCGCTGCCCTCCGCGCAGCACGAACTCGGGTTCTCCGACGCCGACCGGCAATGGGTGGTCACCGCCTACGCGCTGCCGTTCGGCGCGCTGCTGTTGTTCGGCGGGCGCCTGGCCGACCGGCTGGGCCGCAAGCGCGCGTTCCAGGTCGGGGTGATCGGCTTCGCGCTGGCCTCGGCGCTCGGCGCGGCGTCGGCCGACACCGGGATGCTGCTGGGCGCGCGGGCGTTGCAGGGCTGCTTCGGCGCTCTCCTCGCGCCGTCCGCGTTGTCGCTCGTGACGGTGACGTTCACCGAGCCGAAGGAGCGGGCCAAGGCCTTCGGCATCTGGGGGTCGATCGCCGGAGGCGGGGCCGCGGTGGGGCTGATGCTCGGCGGGTTGCTCACCCAGTACCTCAGCTGGCGGTGGACGCTCCTGGTCAACGTGTTCTTCGCCGTCGTCGCGGCGGGCGGGGCGGCGGTGACGGTCCGCGAGCCGGTCCGGCATGCGAACGACGAGCGTCTGGACTTCCTGGGCATCGGGCTCGTCACCGGCGGGCTGGGCAGCTTGGTCTACGGTCTTTCGCGCGCCGAGTCCGACGGTTGGAGCGCGCACGTCACCGTGGGCCTGCTGGCCGGTGCCGGTGTGGCGCTGGTGCTGTTCGTCATCGTGGAGGCGGTGTCGAAGGCGCCGCTGCTGCCGCTGCGTGTGGTGTGGAACCGGGACCGGGGCGGTGCGTATCTGGCGCTGGGGCTGGCCATCGTGGGGATGTTCGGCGCGTTCCTGTTCCTCACGTACTACTTGCAGTCGGTGTCGGGGATGTCGCCGATCCGGAGCGGGGCGGCGTTCCTGCCGATGGTCGGCGGGATGCTGGTGGGTGCGACGCAGATCAGTGCGCGGCTGATGACACGGGTGCGGCCGCGGTTCCTGATGCCGCCGGGTTTTCTGGTCGGCGCCGGTGGGATGGTGGCGTTGACGCGCATCACCCCTGACAGTCCGTACCACACCTGGGTGCTGCCGGGGACGATCGCGCTCGGCCTGGGGATGGGCTGCGCGTTCATGCCGGCGATGAACGTCGCGACCGGCGGGGTCGATGCCCGGGACGCCGGTGTCGCCTCCGCTATGGTGAACACCTCCCAGCAGGTGGGTGGGGCGATCGGGACGGCGCTTCTCAGCACGTTGGCGTTGAGTTCCACGCGGCGGTACGCGCAAGCGCACCCCGATGCGGCGCCGCACACGCAGGCCATGGTGCACGGCTTCATCACAGCGTTCTGGTGGGCGGCCGGGTTGCTGGCCGCGGCGGCGGTGGTCGCGTTCGTGTTGATCAGCTTCCGGGTCAAGCCGATGGTGACGGTACCCGAGGCGGACGCCGGGGCGAGGGCGGAAGAAGTGCCGCCGCCGCTGCCCGACGAGGTCCCCGTGACCTCGGTGAACCCCTGGTACGGGGACGGGTTCGAGATCCTGGTGCAGGGACGGGTCCGCGACCGCGACGGCGCGCCGATGCCCCGGTCCGTCATCACCGCCGTCTCCCCGCAGGGCCGCCAGGTCGGCCGCTCCCACAGCGCCGACGACGGCGCCTACCAGCTCTTCCTCCCCCATCAGGGCACCTACGTGCTCATCGTCGCCGCCGAAGGCCGCGAGCCGGAGGCCTCGACCGTCACCGCGCGGGAGCGCAGCCTCGGCCACGACATCGTGCTGGCCGAGCGCGGCCGCCTGGCGGTCAGCGTCCGGTCCGCCGACGGCGCGCCGCTCCCCGGCGCTACTTTGATGCTGACCGACGCCGAGGGCGAGCTGATCACCACCCGCCGTACCGCCGAGGACGGTACGCACACCTTCCGCGACCTGCCGCTGGGCCGTCTCGCCCTGGCCGTGGCGGCCTCCGGCCACCGTCCGGTGGCGCTCACGGTCGGCGTCGACGGGCACGGCACCGCCCGCGCCAGCGTCGAGCTGACGCCCGCCGCCCGGCTGGTGGGGACCGTCCGCGCCTGGTCCACGGACTCGCCGCTGGCCGATGCCCGGGTGATACTGATGGACGGCGCCGGGAACGTCGTCGCCACCGCGGACAGCGATCCCGAGGGCACATATGCGTTCGCTGATCTGGCGGCCGGGGATTACACGCTGATCGCGAGCGGATATCCGCCGGTGGCGAGCGCGGTACGGATCGATGGACGGGCGGACAGCCGACATGACGTGCTGCTCGGCCATCCCGATCGGTGACCGGGACCGACCAGCCTAGATCGACTGGGTCAACAGTCCCAGTCGATCGCCCCAAAACTCTTTCCTCTCTCGTTACTCGGTAGTAGCGTGCGCCGCGCCACAGTTCCCGAGAGGAGACCGAGCATGCACATTCGTGCCCGTACGATGGCCGCGGCCCTGACCGCGCTGGCGGTGGGCGCCGCGCTGAGCATCTCCGCCGTAACGGCTTCCGCACGTTCGGTCCGGGCGGCGAGCGTGCCCGCTTCCGGTGCGCCGGACTACTGCCTGGGGCAGTGCAATGACATCCTGCCGCCCGGGGAGAACGGCGCGGCCACGCTGGCGCAGATCCTGTGGTTCAAGACCAGCGGCAGCCGGCCGGCCAACACCGACGACCAGCTGGGCAAGTACGCGAGTCTGGTGGACGGCTACACCGGGCTGACCAACGGCACGCTCGGCAGCTTCTTCAACGACTCGTCGTTCGGGGTGCCCGCCGATCAGGTCAGCAGCACCCTGAACCCCGGTGGCCGGTCCGATGTCACGATCACCCGTGACAAGCAGGGGATCCCGCACATCTACGGCACCACCCGCTCCGGCGCCGAATACGGGGCCGGATACGCCGCGGGGCAGGACCGGCTGTGGATGATGGACGTGTTCCGGCATGTCGGGCGCGGGCAGCTCAGCGGCTTCGCCGGCGGCGCCGCCGGCAACCGCCAGCTGGAACAGCAGTTCTACCTCAACGGCGCCTACACCGAAGGCGACCTGCAGGCGCAGATCGACCGGGTGAAGGCCAGCGGCGCGCGCGGCGCGCAGGCCTACCAGGACATGACCGACTACCTGGCGGGCCTGAACAAGTACATCGCGGACGTGAAGGCCGGCGACGACTTCCCCGGCGAGTACGACCTCACCGGCAACGCCAACATCCTCACCGGCGACGGCATCCAGCCGTTCCAGCCCACCGACCTGGTGGCCATCGGCTCGGTCGTGGGCGCCCTGTTCGGCGCGGGCGGGGGCGGCCAGGTGGCCTCCGCGCTCGTCAAGGAAGCCGCCGAGGCCAAGTACGGCGTCACGGCCGGCGACCAGATGTGGCAGGCGTTCCGCGAGGAGAACGACCCCGAGGCGGACCTGACGCTGCACTCCGGGCAGAGCTTCCCGTTCAACGGCAGCCCGGCGAACGCGACCGGTGTGGCGATGCCCGACCCGGGGTCGGTGACGCCGCAGCAGATCGTCTTCGACCCGACCGGGTCGGCCACCAGTTCGGCGACGGCGACGGCCAAGAACGCCACGACCGCGACGACCGCCACGACCCCGACTCCCGAGGCCGCTGCCAAGTCGGCCCGCTCGAACGCTGCCCTCAAGGCGAACCCCGCGCTGAAGTCGCAGGTGGGCTCGATGGGCAACGGCGTTCTGCCGGCGAACCTGTTCAGCCAGAAGCGCGGCATGTCCAACGCGCTGGTCGTCTCGGGCCAGTACACGGACACCGGCAACCCGGTCGCCGTCTTCGGTCCGCAGACCGGCTACTTCGCCCCGCAGCTGCTCATGCTGGAGGAGATCCAGGCCCCCGGCATCAGCGCGCGTGGTGCGGCGTTCGCCGGCCTGAACTTCTACGTCGAGCTCGGTCGCGGCGCCGACTACTCCTGGAGCGCCACCTCGGCGGGCCAGGACATCATCGACACCTTCGCGGTGCAGCTGTGCAACACCGACGGCAGCCCGGCCACCAAGGACTCCAACGCCTACCTCTACAACGGCGTCTGCACGCCGATGCAGCAGATCGAGCGGGACGACTCCTGGAGCCCGACGGTGGCGGACAGCACGCCGGCCGGCTCCTACAAGCTGATCGCGTTCCGCACCAACTTCGGCATCGTGCAGGCGCGGGCCACGGTCGGCGGCGTGCCGGTCGCCTACACCCAGCTGCGCTCGACCTACCAGCACGAGGTCGACACCATCATCGGCTTCCAGATGTTCAACGACCCGAGTGTGGTGACCGGTCCGGCCGGCTTCCAGCAGGCGGCGTCGAACATCACCTACACCTTCAACTGGTTCTACGTCGACAACCAGCACACCGCCTACTACAACTCCGGTCTGAACCCGACACGGCCGACGGCCGACGACCCGAACCTGCCGATCACCGCCGACGCCGCGCACCAGTGGCTGAACTGGGATCCGAGCACGAACACGGTCGCCAACACGCCGTTCGCCGCGCATCCCAACTCGATCGACCAGGACTACTACGAGTCCTGGAACAACAAGATCGCGAAGGACTACACGGTCTCCGGGTTCGGTGACGGCTCGATCTACCGCAGCAACCTGCTGAACACCCGCATCAAGAACCTGATCACCAGCGGGACCAAGGTCACCCGGGCCAACCTGGCCCAGGCGATGGAGGACGCGGCGGTCACCGACCTGCGCGGCGAGACCGTGCTGCCGGAGCTGCTGCAGGTGATCGGCACGCCGACCGATCCGGCGCAGGCGCAGGCCGTGAACGAGCTGCGCACCTGGCTCAGCCACGGCACCAAGCGCAAGGAGACCTCGGCCGGTTCCAAGACCTACGCCGACTCCGACGCCATCCGGATCATGGACGCCTGGTGGCCGCTGCTGGTGAAGGCCGAATTCAACCCGGGCATGGGCGATCCGCTGTACGGGGCGATGACCGGCGCGCTCGGCCTCGACGACTCCCCGTACGGCGGCTCGGAGGCCGGCGTGTCCCACAAGGGCTCGTCCTTCCAGTCCGGCTGGTACTCCTACGTCGACAAGGACCTCCGCACGCTGCTGGGCCAACCGGTACAGGGCGGGCTGTCGCAGAAATACTGCGGCGGCGGCGACCTGACCCAGTGCCGCCAGGCACTGCTCACCGCGCTGTCGGCGGCCGTCGCGACGCCGGCCTCCTCGGTGTACCCGGCGGACTCGGTCTGCTCGGCCGGCGACCAGTGGTGCGCCGACTCCATCCAGCAGCACCCGCTGGGCGGCATCACCGACGCCGAGAGCAACTGGCAGAACCGCCCGACGTTCCAGCAGGTGGTGCAGTACCCGGCGCACCGCGGCGCGAACATCGCGAACCTGGCCGCGGGCCGGACGGCGACGGCGTCCAGCACCGAGTCCGGGCTGCCCGCGGCCAAGGCCGTGGACGGCGACATCACCAGCCGCTGGGGCAGCGGCTGGAGCGACGCCGAGTGGCTGCAGGTCGACCTGGGCGCGGTGCAGCCGGTCGGCCGCGTGATCCTGAACTGGGAGACCGCGTACGGCAAGGCGTACGACCTCCAGGTCTCGGCCGACGGCACGCACTGGAGCACCGTGTACTCGACGACCGCCGGCACCGGCGGGAAGGAGGTTGACCGGTTCCCGGTGGCCCAGGCCCGCTATGTGCGGATGCAGGGCGTCAAGCGAGGCACCCAGTGGGGCTACTCTCTGTACGAGTTCCAGGTCTACGCGCAGTGACGGAGCATCCGAGGGCGTAGACGAGCCAGCACGACCCGTCGCCCGGGCCGCCTCGGCGGTCCGGGCGACGCATCTCCCGGGACGATCCGGGACGAAAGGTGGAGGGTGATCAACCGATGCCGCGCATAGCCGTCGACGAACGACGCGAACTCCTGGTCGAGGCGGCGATCCGGGTCATGGCGCGCGACGGGGTGGCCAAGGCCACGACCCGCTCGATCGTCGCCGAGGCCGGGATGGCGCTGGCCGCGTTCCACTACAGCTTCCGCTCCAAGCAGGAGTTGCTGGAGAACGTCATCCAGACGATCACCGCCCACACCCTGGACCTGGCGGTGGAACGCCTCGGCGCCGAGGGCGGCGTCGAGGCGAAGGTGCGGGCAGCGCTGGACTCGTACTGGCAGCACCTGGTCGCGAACCCCGGGGAGCACCGGGTCACGTATGAGCTGACGCAGTACGCACTCCGGCATCCAGGGCTCGCAACGGTCGCGAAGCGCCAGTACGAGGCCTACATCGAAGGCGCGTCGAGGCTCATCGACTCCCTGGCACAGAGCTCGGACGTGACCTGGACGGCGCCGGTGCCGGTCATCGCGCGGTACCTGATCGCGGTGATGGACGGGCTCACGCTGCTGTGGCTCAACGAGGGCGACGACGTGTCGGCGCGCGCCGCGCTGGAGCTGGCCGGGGAGCATCTCATCAGTTTGATCAAGGTGCGCTGACGGCTGACGGCTGACGGCTGACGGCTGGCGGTCCGCCGCCGACCGCTGGCCGCTGACGGTCGGCCGCCGACCGCTGACCCGGCTCGCCTCGGGCCGCCTGAGTCGACTTGGGCCGCCTTGAGTCGACTTGAGTCGACTTGAGTCGACTTGAGTCGACTTGAGTCGCTGTTTGTCGCCTGAGTTCAGCCCAGCCCCACCCGCTCCGCCGCGTGGTCCCAAGCCGCCTCGTCACCGCTCGGCTCATACCGGCACAGCCGGTGCGACGCTGCGACCAGGTGGCGCATCGCCGCGAGGTCGGCCAGCAGGCCATGGGCGCGGCCCTGCATCAGGACGTTGCCCACTGCGGTGGCTTCCGCGGGGCCGGCGATCACGGGGAGGCCGAGGGCGTCAGCCGTCCATTGGCACAGGAGTGCGTTGTGGCTGCCGCCGCCGACGAGGTGGACGGTGCCGAGGGACCGGTGGGCGAGGGTCGCGGCTTGGCGGAGCGTGTGGCGGTGGGCCAGAGCCAGGCTTTCCAGGATGCAGCGGACTGTGGCCCCGGGGGTGGGCGGGGGCGGCTGGCCGGTGTCTGCGCAGAACCGGCGGATGCGGTCGGGGATGTCGCCTGGCGGGAGGAAGCGGGGGTCGTTCGGGTCGATCAGGCAGGCGAAGGGTTCGGCGGCCGCGGCCTGGGCGAGAAGGGTTTCGAGATCGGCGGGTATGCCATGGTCCTGCCACACGCGCCGGCTCTCGTTCAGCAGCCACAGGCCCATCACGTTGCGCAGGTAGCGGATCGTGCCGTCGACGCCGAGTTCGTTGGTGAAGCCCGCCTGGCGGGAGGCCTCGGTGAGGACCGGCGTGGTGAGTTCGATCCCCGCCAGTGACCAGGTGCCGCAGGAGATGTAGGCGAACTCCGGTCCGGTGGCGGGGACGGCCGCGACCGCTGAGGCGGTGTCGTGCGAGGCGACGATCGCCAGCCGGGTGTCCGCGGCCAGGCCGGTGTGCTCCGTGACCCGGGGAAGCAACGGCCCGGCGAACGTCCCGGGCTCCCGGAGCGGCGGCAGCAGCGAAGACGCGATCCCGGCCGCCTCCACCGCCGCCGGCGACCAGGAACGCGTCGTGGCGTCGAACAGCCCCGTCGTCGAGGCGTTGGTCGACTCGGCACCGACGGTGCCGCTGAGCCAGTGCCCGATCAAGTCCGGGATCAGCAACACGGCGCGCGCGGCGGCCAGCTGCGCCGAGCCACGGGCGGCCGCCAGCTGGAAGACCGTGTTGAACGGCAGATGCTGCAAACCGGTGGCCTGATACAGCGCCTCCGCGCCACCGATCCGCTTCCACACCCCCTCGACGACCTCGGGCGTGGTGCGCGGATCGCGATAGTGCCGCGGGTTGCCGAGCAACACGCCGTCGGCGTCGACCAGCCCGTAGTCCACCGCCCAGCTGTCGACCCCGACCGAATCGACCGGCCCCGCGGCGCGCAGCCCGTCGAGAACCCCCTGATAGAGCGCGAGGACGTCCCAGTGGAGGGCCTCCCCGACCTGCACCGGACGGTTCTCGAAGCGATGGGCCTCAGTCAGCTGGAGCGTGTCCGCGCCGACCAGGCCGACCATGACCCGGCCGCTCGTGGCACCCAGATCGACCGCGGCCACCCTCCGCGCGCCGGGGCCCGAACGCGCACTCATCGCAGGAACGCCGCGGCCACCCCGGCGTCCACCGGCACCAGCAGGCCGGTGGTGTGCGTCAGATCGCCCCCGACCAGAGCGAACACAGCATTGGCGACATGCTCCGGCAACACCTCGCGCTTCAGAATGGTGCGCTGCGCGTAGAACTCCCCGAGCTTCTCCTCCGGCACGCCGTACGTCGCCGCCCGCTGCGCGCCCCAGCCGCCGGCGAAGATGCCGGAGCCCCGGACCACGCCGTCCGGATTCACACCGTTGACCCGGATGCCGTACTCCCCCAGCTCAGCGGCGAGCAGACGCACCTGGTGAGCCTGATCGGCCTTCGTCGCGGAGTACGCGATGTTGTTCGGCCCGGCGAACACGGCGTTCTTCGAAACGATGTAGACGATGTCACCGCCCATGCCCTGCGTCGCCATGATGCCGGCGGCTTCGCGGGAGACCAGGAACGAGCCGCGCGCCATGATGGTGTGCTGGGTGTCCCAGTCGGCGGCCGTGGTCTCCAGAAGCGGTTTCGAGATGGAGACGCCCGCGTTGTTGACCACCAGATCCACTCCCCCGAAGGCGAGCATCGCGGCATCGAACGCCGCGGCGATCTCATCCTCCGAGGTGACGTCGACGGTGACCGCGATCGCCTTGTCCGCTCCCCCGAGATCCTCAGCCACCGCCTGCGCACTCGCCGCGTCCCGGTCGGCCACCACCACGCACGCGCCCTCAGCAGCCAGCCGACAGGCGATCGCCTTCCCGATCCCGGAACCCGCTCCCGTCACCAGCGCCACGCGCGTCGCCAACGGCTTGGGCTTCGGCATCCGCGCCAGCTTGGCCTCCTCCAGCGCCCAGTACTCGATCCGGAACTTCTCCGACTCCTCGATCGGCGCGTAGCTGGACACGGCCTCGGCGCCACGCATCACGTTCACCGCGTTGACGTAGAACTCGCCGGCCACCCGTGCCGTCTGCTTGTCCCGTCCGTAGGAGAACATCCCGACGCCGGGGATGAGGATGATCGCCGGATCCGCGCCACGCATCGGCGGGGAATCAGGGCCCGCATGGCGGACGTAGTAGGACTCGTACTCCTCGCGATAGGCGGCGTGGAGGTCGGCCAGCCGCGCCACCACGTCCTCGATCGGTGCCGTGGCAGGAAGGTCGAGCAGCAGAGGGCGGACCTTGGTCCGCAGAAAGTGGTCCGGGCACGACGTGCCGAGCGCCGCCAGCCGCGGGTGCTCGGCGCGCGACAGGAAGTCGAGGATGACGGTGTCGTCGGTGAAGTGGCCGACCTGCGGCGCGTCCGCGGACGCGATCGCCCGCAGGTGAGGCGCCAGCGCCGCGGCCCGCGCCCGGCGTTCGGGTTCGGGCAGTGGCCGGTGGCCCTCGAGCACCGGTCCGAAGGGCTCCGGGCGACCGTGCTCGTCGAGAAAGCTCTGCGCGGTGCGGATGATGCGCAGCGAGTTCGCCTCGCACTCCTCACTGGTCGCGCCCCACGCGGTGATGCCGTGACCGCCGAGGATGCACCCGATCGCCTGCGGATTCGCCTTCCTGACGGCGGCGATGTCCAGACCGAGCTGGAACCCGGGACGCCGCCACGGCACCCACACCACGGCGTCCCCGAAACACTCACCGGTCAGCTTCTCGCCGTCGGCCGCGCAGGCGAGCGCGATCCCGGAGTCGGGGTGCAGATGATCGACGTGCGCCGCGTCGAGCAGGCCGTGCATCGCGGTGTCGATCGACGGAGCCGCGCCGCCCCGGCCGTGCAGACAGAAGTCGAACGCCGCGACCATCTCGTCCTCGTGGTCGACTCCCGGATAAACGCCGGCCAGCGCGCGGAGCCGATCCAGCCGCAACACGGCCAGGCCCTGGCCGGTCAGCGTGCCGAGGTCGCCCCCGGAGCCCTTCACCCACATCAGCTCCACCTCGCCGCCGGTCACCGGATCCCGGCCGGTTCCCTTGGCGGAGGTGTTGCCGCCGGCGTAGTTGGTGTTGCGCGGGTCGGCTCCGAGGCGATGGGAACGTGCCAGGAGAGCGGCGGGTTCGGTGCGGCCACCGATGTGGTCGTCCACGTGTTCGTCCCTGTGTTTGGCCCTGTGTTTGGCCCTGTGTTCGTCCATATGGTCGTCCATGTCCTTGTCCCCGTTCCCGATCACGCGCCCCAGCCCGCCTGTGTGCCGCCGACGCGTTCAGCGGCGATCTTCTCGGCGTAGCCGGAGGCGTGATACGCGGCCAGCGGATCGGGGTCGAGCCCCATCTCCTGGCGCAGTTCGGCGAGCAGCGGGCGGACGTCGGTGTTGTAGGCGTCCATCAGCACGGCGTTCGCGCCCAGGACGTCGCCGGCCAGCTGCGCGGCCCGGAGCGCGTCGACGTCCACGAGCAGGGCCTTGGCCGTGGCCTCCTGCACGTTCATCACCGAGCGGATCATCGCCGGGATCTTCGGCTCGATGTTGTGGCACTGGTCGAGCATGAAGGCCACGTCGTTCGCCGGGTCGAAGCCGCCGCCGAGGGACACCGCGTGCAGGATCCGGAACAGCTGGAAGGGATCCGCGGCGCCGACCATGAGGTCGTCGTCGGCGTAGAAGCGCGAGTTGAAGTCGAAGGCGCCGAGCCGGTCCTCCCGCAGCAGGACCGCGACGATGAACTCGATGTTGACGCCCGGCGCGTGGTGACCGGTGTCGACGACGACCTTCGCCTTCGGGCCGAGCTTGAGGCAGTGGGCGTAAGCGGTGCCCCAGTCCGGGATGTCGGTGGTGTAGAAGGCGGGTTCGAAGAGCTTGTACTCCAGGACCAGGCGCTGACGGTCGCCGAGGCGGGCGTAGACCTCGGACAGGGCTTCGGCCAGGCGGTCCTGGCGGGCGGCGATGTCGTCCTGGCCGGGGTAGTTGGTGCCGTCGGCGAACCAGAGCTTGAGGCTGTCGGATCCGGTGGCGTCCATGATGTCGACGCAGTGCAGCAGGTGGTCGACGGCTTTGCGACGCACCTTCGCGTCCGGGTGCGCGACCGATCCGAGCTTGTAGTCGTCGTCCTGGAAGGTGTTCGAGTTGATCATGCCGATCCGGACTCCGACGTCCGCCGCGTGGGCGGCGAGCGCGGCGTAGTCGTCGACCTCGTCCCACGGGATGTGCAGGGAGACGGCGGGCGCGACACCGGTGACGGCGTGGACCCGGGCGGCGTCGGCGAGCTTCTCGAACGGGTCGCGCGGGACGCCCGGCTGGGCGAAGACCTTGAACCGCGTGCCGGAGTTGCCGAAGCCCCAGGAGGGGGTCTCGATCTGCTGGGACTTCAACGCCGCTGTGACAGTCGCTATGCCGGACATACTCAACCCTTTGCCATCGCGGAGGGGCGGTGTGCGTGCCGTGCGAATCGTCGTGTGAATCGATTCAACGGGCGTGACGTTAGTGGCCGGGGTGGGGGGCGTCAAGGCGGCGGCGAAACCCTTCAGCTGCGCCGATCCGGCCCTCCGCCTGCTGGCCGGCCGGCGTTCCGGGATATGTTCTTCCTCGCAGACGGGGCACGATCGGGAACGGCGCCGAGGAGACCGATGATCGTCATCAAGGACGTGGCACGGCGCGCCGGCGTGTCGGTGGGCACCGTCTCCAACGTCATCAACCGGCCGGAGCGGGTCAACGACGAGACGCGGCGGCGGGTGGAGTCGGCGATCGCCGAGCTCGGCTACGTGCGCAACGTGCACGCGAGGCACCTGCGGGTGGGGCACAGCCGGATCATCGGGCTGCTCGTGCTGGACATGGGCAACCCGTTCTTCGTCGACGTGGCGCGCGGAGCGGAACAGGCGGCGCGGGAGGCCGGGCTCGGGGTGATGGTGTGCAACAGCAACCAGAGCGCGAGCGAGGAGGCCGAATACCTGGCGCTGTTCGCCGAGCAGCGCGTCCGGGGCGTGCTGCTGACGCCGGCGGACGCCACCGGGCGGACGGTCGCGGACTTCCGGCGGCACGGGATCCCCTTCGTGCTCGTCGACCGGGTCGGCGCCGGCACCGAGGAGTGCTCGGTGTCCGTGGACGACGTCGCGGGCAGCACGCTCGCCGTGCGGCACCTGACGGCCGCCGGGCACCGGCACCTCGCCTACGTCAGCGGCCCCGCGCACCTGCAGCAGATCCAGGACCGGCGGACGGGCGCGCTGGCGGCGCTCGCCGAGGCGGGACTGGGCGCCGAGGCGCTCGTCGAACTCCCCACGCGGACGCTGGACGTGGCCGCGGGCCGGGACGCGGCGGCCCGGCTGCTGGGACTGCCGCGGCGGCCGACCGCCGTCTTCTGCGCCAACGACCTGCTCGCGCTCGGCGTCCTGCAGACGCTCTTCGCCGCGGGGGTCGACGTGCCGCAGGACATGGCGATCGTCGGCTACGACGACATCGAGTTCGCAGCCGCCGCGGCCGTGCCGCTGACCTCGGTGCGCCAGCCCGCGACGGCGATGGGCACGCTGGCCGGGAAACTGCTGCTGGAGGAACTCGCCGCGGAGGAGGACGGCGAGGAGCACAAGCACCGCCAGGTCGTGTTGCAGCCGGAGCTGGTCGTCCGGAAATCGACGCTCGCGACCCGGCGGGGCTGAGCCCCCCAGAGCTTTGATATACGGACTCTGGCCGCCCCCACCGAAAAAGTGATATCACTTTGATAGAGGTTTTCGGGGAACGTTCGGGGAGGGGCATGCGATGACGACGGATCCAGGCGGAAACGGTTCAGCCCTGGCGCCGGAGGCGCCGATCGACGAACAGCCGGCGCGCGACGTGTCGGGCTGGGGCCCGCTCATCGCGGGCCTGGTCCTCGTCGCCCTCGCAGTGGCCACGGCCGCGGCGACGCGCGACGCCCATCGTGCCTGGGCCGCGATTCCGGGAGCGGCCGCCGCCGTGGTCCTGCTCGGCCTCACCGCGGTCTCCCCCGGCCAGGCGCGGGTCGTCACGCTGGCCGGCCGCTACGTCGGCACGATCCGGACCACCGGCCTGCGCTGGGTGCTTCCGTTCACCGTGCGGCGCCAGGTCTCCACCCGGGTGATCAACGACGAGACGGCCACCCTGAAGGTCAACGACGCCGACGGCAACCCGGTCGAGATCGCGGCGGTCGTGGTCTGGCAGGTCCGGGACACCGCCCGGGCCGTCTACGCGGTCGACGACTACGCGGAGTTCGTCGCCATCCAGACCGAGACCGCCGTCCGGCACATCGCCACCGGCTACCCCTACGACGCCCGCGTCGAGGGCCAGCTCTCCCTGCGCCAGCACGCCGACGAGATCACCGCGCGCATGTCGCAGGAGATCGGCGAGCGCGTGGCACTGGCCGGCATCAGCGTGGTCGAGTCCCGCATCACCCGCCTGTCCTACGCCCCCGAGATCGCCCAGGCGATGCTGCGCCGCCAGCAGGCCGACGCGGTCGTCGCGGCCCGCCAGCGCCTGGTGCAGGGCGCCGTCGGCATGGTGCGCTCGGCACTGGACGCCCTGAGCGAGGAGGACATCGTCGAACTCGACGAGGAGCGCAAGGCCTCGATGGTCAGCAACCTGCTGGTCGTCCTGTGCAGCGAACAGGCCACCCAGCCGGTCGTCAACACCGGCACGCTCTACCAGTAGGCGGAACCAGAACCGGTATGGCTCAGCGGAAGCAGATCCTTTTGCGCCTGGACCCGGCGGTCCACGACGCGCTGGCCCGCTGGGCCGGGGACGAACTGCGCAGCACCACCGCCCAGATCGAGTATCTCCTGCGGCAGGCGCTGGCCCAGGCCGGCCGGCTGCCGTCGGATGTCGGGCAGCTGCCCCGGCGCGGACGGCCGTCCAAGGCCGATCGAGACCCGGTGGACGAGGAGCAGGAGCCGGAATCCGAACCGGGACCGGGACCGGACTGAGCAAGCTCCTGGGCCGAGCCGTGCTCTGGGGCGAGCCGTGCTGCGGCGGGCGCGCGCTGCGGCCAGTGCGTGCTCCGGCTGATCCCTGCTCCAGCCAATCCGTGCTACGGCCGCTCCCGCAGCACCTGCCGCGCCACCAGCGAGGCGTGCAGCTCCCCCAGATCCTCGGCGCGGTGGGCCGACAGCCCCGTCAGCTCGCTGACGCGCCGCAGCCGGTAGTCGATCGTGTTGGGGTGCACGTGCAGCGCCGCCGCCGCGGCCCGCCGGTCCCGTCCCAGGCCCAGGTAGGTCTCCAGGGTGACCAGCAGCTCCGGCTTCGGTGCGAGCGCCTCCAGGCGCGCGGCGAGCGCGGGCAGCGCCGGTGAGGGACGGCTGAGCTGGTAATCGAGCAGCACGTCGGCCAGGCGGTACAGACCCGGCGGACGGCCCGTGGCGCCGACCAGGTCGACGATCTCGGCGGTGCGGGCCGCGGCGGCCGGGACCTCGGCGGCGTCGGCGACCGCGACCGCGGCGGTGACCTCGGCGCCGGCCGCGGCGGCCGCGTCCGCTATCAGGGCCCGGAGCCGGTCGTGATCCGGCGGCGCCGCGTCGTCGAGCGGCATCAGGGCCGTGCCGCGGTCGGACCGGAACGCGGTCAGGCAGGGCTGGTCGCCGAAGGTGTCCAGCACCTCCCGGACGCGCCGCACCTTGCGGCGGGCCGCCACGCCGGTGGCCGCGGCGTCCTCGTCGGGATGGCGCTGCAAAGCCAGGGTCAGCACCGCGTACCGGGGCGCCACCTGCGCCGTGCCGTCCGGCTCCGCACCCGCCAGCAGCGCGGCCATCAGGGCGTGCCGGCCGTTGTGCTCCTCGCTGTCGATCACGCGCCGCGCGGCCAGATAGCTCTCGCTCACCGCGCACAGGATCCGGCGCTGCAGCCCGAGCAACAGCTCCAGTACCTCGCGCAGGTCGGCGTGGTCCGCGGGCCGCACCCCGGCGGAAACCTGCGACCACACCATCGCGATGCCGAGCTGGTAGGCGGCCAGAATCGCGTCCAGCGGCACACCCTCCTCGGCCCGTCGCTGCGCCGACTGCCGCTGCTCGGCGAGCTCGGCGTCCTCCGGCACGCGCCGGGCCTCGATCGCGTCGGCGAACATCCGCACCGAGTGCTGCACGATCGCGGCGATGTCGCCGGCGACCTCCTCGCCGGGCAGCGCCGCGTACACGGGCAGCTCCTCCAGCAACCGGGCCAGGACCCGCCGCGACAGCTCCGGCGCCAGGGCCCTGAGATCGGCGGCGACCGGGCGCCCCGCGATCCGCAGTGGTTCGGCGCCTTCCCCGGCTTTGTGACCCGTCACAGAATCCCCCACCGAAGTCTGGGTCGCGGTCCAGTTAATCAGTGTGCGAAGAGTCTGCATGATGACAGGCGGCAGCGTCCACAGCCGGCCCGCGAGAAGCATGGAGGAGCCCACATGAAACAGCGTCGCGGAGCGAGTCCTCAACGGGTGGTGCCGGGAGACGGGTGGGAGAAACCGTCACGTACCGCCAAAGCCGCCGCGGGGCTGTGCGCCCTGCTCGGCGCCGTGTCCGCCACCACCGCCCTGTCCACCGCCACCGCCTCGGCCGCCGCGGCCCCGCAGGTCTACGTCGCCCTCGGCGACTCCATGGCCTCCGGCCCGCTCATCCCGGACCCCACCGGCGAGCTGGCCTGCGCCCGCTCCACGCACAACTACGCCCACGACATGGCCGCGACCCTGGGCATCCCCACCCTGCGCGACGTCACGTGCAGCGGCGCCAGCACCACCGACATGACCAACCCGCAGTCGCTGTCCATCGGCGGCGTGGCGGCGGGCACCGCGCCGCCGCAGTTCGACGCCCTCAGCCCGGACACCACCCTCGTCACCCTGACCATCGGCGGCAACGACGTGGGCCTGGTCGGCGTCGGCCAGGACTGCATGCAGCTGAACCCCTTCGCGGCCCCCTGCAAGGGCCGGTACGTCGTCAACGGCGTGGATTCCGTCGCCGCCCGCACCGACGCCTTCGCCCCGAAGCTGGCCGCGGTCCTGGACGGCATCCACCAGCGCTCGCCCCTGGCCCGCGTCCTGGTCACCGGATACGGGCTCTACATCAAGGCCGGCGGCTGCTGGCCGGTCGAACCAGTCCTCGGCTCGGACGCCACCTGGCTGCAGAGCGAAGTCGACTACCTGAACACGACCATCGCCACCACGGCCGCCGGCCACGGCGCCACCTACGTCGACGTCCGCACCCCCAGCGCCGGCCACGACTCCTGCCAGGCCGAGTCCGCCCGGTGGGTCGAGGGCTACGTGCCGCTCACCCTCGCCGCGCCCCTGCACCCGAACCAGGCCGGCGAGGCCGCCTACGCGCGGATCGTCGGCGCCGTGGTCGCGAACGGCTGACGCACCACGCCTATGTCCCTCCGACCCCTGACACGCTCGGCGGCGGGCCTCGCGCTCGCCGCCGGGCTCGCGTTCGGCCTCCTGGCCGCCCCTGAAGCTCAGGCCGTCACGGCCGC
This sequence comes from Catenulispora subtropica, assembly GCF_039531675.1. Taxonomy (NCBI): domain Bacteria; kingdom Bacillati; phylum Actinomycetota; class Actinomycetes; order Catenulisporales; family Catenulisporaceae; genus Catenulispora; species Catenulispora subtropica. The sequence goes on along the minus strand of NZ_BAAAQM010000032.1, from coordinate 10,302 downwards.
GCCATCCGCCGTCCCCGACGCGTCCCCCGCCGAGGCACCCGCACACACCGGCTGCGACCCCATCGCCGGAACCTCGTGCCTGCTGCCGTTCCCCGACGACTGGTACACACGCCCCGACCACTCGACGCCGACACACCGCCGCATCGACTTCTCATCGGCGGACCTCCCGGCCTCGGCCCTGGCCGGCGCGACCGACCCCACCTCCTGGAACCGCCTCGACGGCTTCTCCCCCGGCTCGGCCCTGGTGCTGACCGTGACCACCCTCGACCCCGCGGCCAGCGGCCTGGCACCCGTCACCGACATCGGCCGCTCGCTGGCCCGCAACGCGCCGATCGTCGTCCTGGACGAGAACACCGGCGAGCGCTGGCCGTACTGGGCCGAACTCGACGCCAACGACCCCCAGCACAGAGCCCTGCTCGTCCACCCGGCCCGCGACTTCACCCCCGGCCACCGCTACGCGGTCGGGGTCAGGAACCTGCGAACCTCGGCCGGCGCGGCGATCCCCGCCCCCGCTCCGTTCGCCCGCGTCCTCGGCCACCTGCCCCACAACGACCCACTGCGGCAACGGCAGAAGGAACTCGAACCGGTCCTGCGCACCCTGTCCCACGCAGGCGTCCACACCTCAGGGCTCTACCTCGCATGGGACTTCACGGTCGCCAGCACCACGAGTCTGACCGGTGACCTGACCACCATCCGCGACGACGCCTTCGCCCGCCTCCACGGCGAAGCCCCCACTTTCACGGTCACCGCCGTCACCGACCAGACTCCCGCCCAGGACCCGGACATCGCCCGCGTCGTCGACGGCACGATCCAGGTCCCGAGCTACCTTTCCCAGCCCGGCGGTCCCACCGGCTCGGTGTTCCACCGCGACCACGACGGCCAGCCTGCCCAGCTGCCTGGCAACGTGCAGACCGCCCGCTTCCGCTGCGAGATCCCCCGCGCGGCCTGGATGACGCCGTCGCAGTCCTCCCTCTACGGCCACGGACTGCTCGGCAGCCGCAACGAGGTCGGGGCGGGCAACGTGAAGGCGATGGCCGAGGAGCACGACTTCACGTTCTGTGCCACGGACTGGATCGGCATGGCCGCCGAGGATCAGAACACCGTCGTCACCGCCCTGGAGGACCTGAGCACCTTCCCCGCCACCACCGAACGCGTCCAGCAGGGGGTACTCAACGCCCTGTTCCTCGGACGCGACCTGATCCACCCCGCCGGATTCGCCTCCTCCCCGGCGTTCCAGACCGCTGACGGCCGCCCGCTGCTCGATCCCCACGCCGGCGTCGTCTATGACGGCAACAGCCAGGGCGGCATCCTCGGCGGCGTCCTGGTCGCGGAGTCTCAGGACGTGAAGCGCGGCGTCCTCGGCGTCACCGCCATGAACTACAGCATCCTGCTGAACCGCTCGGTCGACTTCACGGCCCTGCAACCAGCGCTCGACGCGGGCTACCCGGACAAACTCCAGCAGCAGCTGGTGTTCCAGATCCTCCAGATGCTCTGGGACCACGCCGAGACCAACGGCTACGCCGCCCACCTCACCGACCATCACCAGGTCCTGATGGACATCGCCTTCGGCGACCACCAGGTCGCCAACGTGGCGGCGGACGTCGAGGCCCGCACCATCGGCGCCCGTCTGCACGTCCCGGCCCTGAGCCCCGGCCGTTCCCCGGACACGACCCCGTACTGGGGCATCCGGCCGGTCCACGGACCGGCCCACGGCTCAGCCATGGTGGTCTGGGACAGCGGCACGCCCCCGGCGCCCCTCACCAACACCGCGCCCCTGGGCCCCCCGTACGGCCACGACCCGCATTCCGACCCCCGCAATTCACCTGCGGTCCGCACGCAGAAGGCCGTGTTTCTCACCACAGGTGTGACGATCGACGTCTGCGACGGCACCCCGTGCACCGAGCCGCCCGCAGGATAGCAGCCCCCTGACTCCATCCCCTCGGAGAAAGAGGACCCACGAGATGAAGCACCGCCGCCACGCCATCGCCGCCCTCCTCGCCCTCACCGCCCTGGCGCCCCTGGCCACCGCCGACGCCGCCGCCTGGACCCGGCTCCCCTCCTACCAGACGTGGACCGCCCTCACCGCCCTGGCCCGCGGCCAAGGCGTCTCCACAGACGGCACCTACTATTACTTCTCGGGCACCGACTCCCTCGACAAGGTCACCGTCTCCAATCTGAGCGATGTGAAGACCCAGTTCGGTGCGATCCCCGCCGTCCTCGGCACGACCTACGGCTCCGACCACATCGGCGACAACGACACCGCCGACGGCTACGTCATCGCCCCGATAGAAGACGGCAGCAACTACCAGCACCCCCTCCTGGCCCTCTTCAACGCCTCAGACCTCAGCTACACAGGCCGCTACGTCCAACTCCCCTTGGACCTGATGCCCGGCGGCGTCCCCTGGGTGGCGGTAGACGCCACAGCGGGCCTGGTCTACACGGCGCCCTGGAACCAGGACTCTGCCTCGGGCAGCGACCACCTGGTCGTCTACAGCCTCAGCGACCTCCTGACCCTTCCCGCCGGGGCAGCCCTTCCCCCACTCCGCACGGTGAAGCTCTCCCAGCCCCTGAGCCGCATCCAGGGGGCGAAGATCTGGCGCGGCCAACTCTGGGCCTCCGCCGACATCTCCGGCAACAAGTCGGTCTGGACCATCGACCCCGCCACCGGCACCACCACCTGGCAGTTCGCCCAAGACGTCCAGCCCAACGACGAAGTCGAGGGCCTGGTCGCCCTCGACCGCGGCCCCTCCGGCGGCCAACTGCACATCCTCAATGTGGGCTCGGGCTGGAAGTCCATCTTCTTGTACTTCCAGCACTACGCCAGCAGCTGATTCCCGGCGCGGCCGGCCCACTCCACGGGCCGGCCGCGCCAGTGGCGACGCTCAGCTACAGGCGACACCATTCACTGTGAACGAGCTCGGACTGGTGTCGTCGGCTGCCCAGGTGCCTTGGAACCCGAACGACGCGGACGAGCCGGCGGCGACGGCGCCGTTGTAGCCCATGTTCACCGCCGTGACAGAGGTCCCCGTCTGGGTGACTGTGGCGTTCCAGGCGTTGGTGACCTTCTGGTCGCCGGGGAACTTCCAGCCGACGGTCCAGGCCGTCCACGCAGCCGAGCCGGTGTTGGCGACGGTGACGTCGGCGGTGAAGCCTCCGCCCCACTCGCTCGCCTTGGTGTAGGTGACGTGGCAGCCGGTCCCTGAGGATGGCGTGGTTGAGGGCGTGGTGGTCGGCGTGGTCGAAGGCGTCGTGGACGGCGTCGTGGACGGCGTGCTCGAAGAGGAGGAGCTCGAACTGGAGCTGGTTGAGCTCCCAGTCATGTCTCCATACACGATCCCCCGCCCATTCGTCCCCACGTACACCCGCCCATAGACCCGCGGATCCCCCGTGATCGCCGCACCGATGTTCCCCCACTGATGCTGATCGTCGTTGACGCGCACCCAGGAAGCCCCGTAGTCGTCTGACCGGAAGATCCCACGCACCCCGCCAATCTGCGCAATGGTGAAAAGTGCCTTGTCCGTATGACCGGGGGCAGGAGCACCGAAGCCGACGTTGTCAGCCTGCGCCACATTCGCCAGCTTGCTCCACGTCGCACCGGAGTCGGTCGAGTGCCAGAGCCCGTACGCACCCGACGTCGACCCTCCCGCCAGCCACAGGTCACCTTCAGTACCGGGCACCGCGTGGAAGTTCGCGCTGTTCTTCGGAAGCCCGGATGCGGCCGAGGCGGCGAAGGTCTTGCCGCCGTCCGTGCTGACGTAGAACGTGCCGGTGGAAGCGGCGAAACCGTAGAACTTCTTGGCGTTCACGCGATCGCTGCGAACTTGCGCACCGGCGGGGATGCCCGTCGACGCCGTCCACGAACTGCCGGAAGTCGTCGTATAGCTCACCGCGGCTCCGGCAGGCGACCACACGGACGCACTCCCGTCAGCAGCCATCGCCACCGTCCCGCCGCCCGTCACACCAGAAGGCTGCGACGACGCCGCCCACCAATCGGCTCCGTTGTCGGAGGAGAACGCCGCGGAGTTCACCGTCGAGCTGCCGTTACCGACCCGCACGACATCGTTGGGATTGCCCTCGGCGTAGTCCAGGCTCGTCGACGTGCCCCAGTTGGGGCTCTGGTACATGAGCGCCGGAACCTTCGTCAGATCCGTATGCCGGAAACCGTCGACATCCCCGAGCGCCGAGAGCAGCGGCGCCCCCGACGGCGGCGATACCAGGTCGTTGACAGCCGTCTCCTCGATGCCCTGGGCCATCACCGAGATCTTGACCTTCGCGCTCCCCGAGTCCCACGCGGTCAGGTTCGTCGTCCCGTACAGCGTGGCGCCCGTGCCGTACATCATCCGGTCGCTGTTGAAGGGATCGATCGCCAGCCCCTCCGACATCCACCCCAACTTCGGCGTCTCCTCCGGCGGCGACGGATTGTTCCCCCACGACAGCCACGGCGAAGCGGAGACGTCGAGCGTGTACTTGTCCACCCGCGTCGGGTAGCCGTTGTACGCCCACGCGTTGCTCCACGTGGCGCCGCCGTCCGTCGACCGGTAGATGTACGTGTCCGGCCACCACGAGCTGTAGCCCGTCACCATGATCGTGTTCGGATGCTGCCGGTCAATGGCCAGACCGGCGTAGCCGTAGTAGTCGTTCGAGGTGTCGCTCGACTTCACCGGACTGATCTGCGTCCAGGTACCAGTGGCGATCGCGTACTTCCACACGTCGCCCGAGCTGCCGTCGTACGGCCCGCCCTTGTTGCTGGTCGTCACGTAGAGATAGCCGCCGACCGGGTCGACCAGGCCCTTGTGGGCCATGAAGCCGGTCGGTTGGCCCGCGACACGAGTCCACGTCGCACCGGCGTCGGTCGACTCGTAGATGGTGTTCTGCAGATCAGCCACCCCGACGAAGATGGTCTTCGTCGGCGATCCCGAAGTACCGGACGCCTTGTCGAAAGCGACCCAGGTGACGCCCTGATTGTCGGACAGGTACCCCGTGGTATCGGTGGAGTCCTGGACGTAGTCGCCGGCGTTTGGAAAAGCGGAGACCTGGGACCATGTGACACCGTAGTCAGCGCTCTTCCACAGGCCATGCCCGCTAGGCATCCCCATGTACAGCACCGCGTCGTCGTTGGGATCGACCATGAGCCGCTCGCCCATGCCCCGGCCCGGCATGTTCCCACCGAGTTTGAACGGCAGCGCGGTGGCCGTCCAGGTGGTTCCTTGATCCGTCGACCGCAGAATCGCGCCGTTGTTCGGATCCCAGCTGTTCGTGTACATTCCCACCGCCGCATACACCCGGTTGGTCTGCACCGGATCGGCAGCGATCGACACGATCCCCTGCTGGTTCCAGGTGTTCCACCCGACCCAGTCCGTCAACGGCGTCCAACTGCCCGCGCTCTGATTCCAGCGGTACATCCCGCCGATATCGGTCCGCGCGTAGATCACGTTCTGCGCACCCTCGTTGAACACGATGTCCGGCACGTAACCGCCGCCGACGATCGCAGCGTTCTTCCACGTGTAACCAGATGTGGCGGCCGCGGACGCGGTCCCCGCCAGTGTCGCGCTGACTGTGCCGAGCCCGACCGCCGCTAGGGCGGCACCGAGGACCGCGGACAGGCCGCTCTTCCAGCTTCTTCGCATGATGCTCCCGGAGTGGGACGGACGATGGTGGTGAAGCGCTTCGACTGAAGGGTGAGACTATGGGCGCTGATTCCATCTGTCGACAGCGTCATCAGCCCCTACCAGCATGATTCCTAGGTCGAATCAGTTCGACAAAGCTCACGGTGCGAAACCGCAGGGGCCCGGTGCCTGGCGGCACCGGGCCCCGCACGAAACATTCAGCGCTCAGCGGTCAGAGCTTCGGGTAGGCGTTGGTCACCTCCTGCTGGAACTCGGCGCCGAACCACTGGCCGGCCGGGACGTCACCGGTGTTGAGCGAGCCGGTGGAGTAGGTCCCGCCGTTGCCGTCGGTGTTCGTGCCCGCGGGGTCACAGTGCGGGTCGCCGTGCGGGTGCGTGGGGGTCACGTAGTCGCCGTCGGACTCGCCCGGAGGCTTGATCCAGACGAAGGCGATGATGTGGTTGCCCGCCCCGTACGGCTGCACCGTCGGACGGTCGCCGATGCCCGCGCCGGCCTGGTTGCACCAGTCGCCGCGGAACGGCCGCTGGTCGATCTTGTTGGCCGCGACGTAGGCGTCGACCGTGGTCGGCGAGGAGTTGAGCGCGGTGGGCCGGTTCGGACCGCCCCAGCCGTTGCGCGAGGTGTCGATCAGCATGCCGATGTTCGGCGAGAATCCCTGGCCGGTCAGCTGGGTGTACATGGCCTGGTCGTAGCTGTACTCGTCGAAGTACGGGTTGTACTGGTAGAACTTCGCCGAGTCGAGCGGCTGACCGCCGACCTGCAGGGTGGAGTTCGGCAGGAACGGCTCGGTGGTCGGCGTGTAGTTCGCCGTGTCCGAGATGAAGCCGTCGACACTGGCGAACCCGGCGGTGGTGGCCCGGGCGACCTTCGCGTACTCCTGTGCGGCCGGGCCCATGTTGGAGGACCAGCCGAGCCATGCGGAGTGCGCGATGTCCACGTAGTTGTAGACGTTGGAGATCGCGTGCAGCTTGTTCAGCGCGTACTCGACACCGGTCTCGTAGAACGGCGTCGCGGTGGCGCAGGCGGGCTTGCTCTGGTTGGTGACCGCGTTGGGCAGCGAGTCCGGCTCGATGACCGCGGCGATCCGGATGCCGGCATACTTGGGGTTGCCCAGGATGGCGGCGATGGGGTCGATGTACTGAGTCTCGTACTCGGTCAGGCCCGCCGCGGTGGCCGGGATCTCCCCGTTGGAGGCGATCGCCGCGCAGTCCCGGCCGGGCAGGTCGTAGATGACCACCTCGAACAGGATCGGCGTACCCGCCTTCTGCTGCGCCAGCGCCTGGTCCAACTGCCACTGCAGACCGTGGTGCACGGCGTCGTCGCCGGTGATCGCCCCGATGTGGTCCATCCACACCGCGGTCTGGAAGCCGGCCATCTTGGCCTCCGAGGCCGCCAGCGTCGGGTTGCTCGACTGGTCGGCCGCGACCTGCGCGTTGACCTCTCCGGTGTAGTCGGGGTTCAGGTACTGCGTGGCCCCGAGGAACGGGTTGGTCACGTGCCCGCCCCCGCCGCCGGTGGGCGTGGTGGTCGGGGTGGTGGTCGGCGTCGTGGGCGTGGTCGTCGGAGTGGTCGTGGGCGTGGTGGTGGGCGTGGTCGTGGGCGTGGTGCTGGGCGTGGTGGTCGGCGTCGTCGTCGGCGGCACCGTCCCCGAGCACTGCACCCCGTTCACCGAGAACGACGTAGGCGCCGTGTTCGTCCCGGAGTAGCCGAAGTTCGCCGCCGGCGTCACGCTTCCGCCGGTGGCCACCGAACCGTTCCAGGACAGGCTGGCGACGGAGACGTTGTTCCCCGACTGCGTCCAGGTCCCGTTCCACCCGCTCTGCAGCGTCTGGTTCCCGGCGTACGAGTACGTCAGGTTCCAGCTGGTCCACGCCGGGCCGTTGTTCGTGATGACCACCTGCGCCCCGAACCCGCTGCCGGAGTCCCAGGTCGTCGAGTACACCGCGGTGCACCCCGGAGTGGACGCGGCGTTCGAACTCGTCGCGGTCAGCGCGGCGAACCCGCCGGCCACGGCCATGGTCAACCCGGACGCCACGAAGGCGCTCGTCAAGCGCCGGGCCGGCCGCTCGGTTTCCTGATTCATCTCTGCTCTCCCTTCTCTCTCAGACCCCGAACAACTGGCCGTAGACCGCCTGCGCCATCGCCGCGTCGGACTGCGCCCAGAACCGGTGGTAGGTGAACGACGGCGCGGCGCCGCCGTCGAGGTAGCTCTGTACCTTCGAGAAGCTCGGGTCGCTGGTGTACCAGGGCCGGAGCTTCAGGAACGTGTTCGTGCTGGAGGAGATGCTGTTCCCGAACGGGTCCTTGCCGGTCCAGCCCGACGGGATGTAGAGCCCGGCGTGCGTGGAAGAGTCGTACGCCTGCGAGAACCGGTTGTAGTCGGTCCGCGTCTCCGGCGTCGCGATCCCCAGCGAGTCCTGGTCGTTGCCCCACATCACGTCGAGCAGGTTCTTCGCCAGGGTCTGCGCCGTGGTGTCGTTGGCCTTGGCCGCGTAGTAGGACAGGGTCTTGGCCAGCGCGGAGGCCACGCCGACGTCCTGGCTGTAGTCCTTGACCGCCACGTGCAGGTTGGTGTTCGCCTGCGGGTTGCTCGGGTTCCAGGTGTTGGGCTGCCCGGTCCAGGTCAGCGTCGACGGGATCTGCCAGGCGCCGGTCGTGGTGTCGACGGAGGTCACGCCCTCGGCCCAGGTGACCCACTTCTTCAGGATCGCGCCGACGGTGGCGTCGCCGGTCGAGTAGTAGTACTCGGCGAAGCGCTCCATCGACCAGGCCTGCATGCCGAACCAGTTGTTCGACGGCGGGTCGTGGTAGACGGGCTGCCAGTCGTAGTACATGCCGTAGAACGTCGGGTCCCCGGTCGGCGGCGTGCCGTAGTGGCCGTCCCAGCTGTTGGTGGCCCCGCCGGCGATGGCGCCGTCGGCGGACTGCAGCCACTGGAAGAACTCGATCTGCCGCTTCAAGCTGGTGCCCCAGTCGGCGACCGCGGTCGCGCCCTTCGGAGCCTCGGCGGTGCTGGTCGACAGGGCCCACGCGGCCATCGGGTTCTGGTACCCCTGCGCCGCGGCGCCGTCGCCGATGCGCCAGGCCCAGGAGCCGGACGTGGACTGCGAGCCGCCCCAGGCGTAGTACCAGCCCAGCAGGTAGTCGTCGCTGCTCTTGCCGGTGCCGCCGGGGCAGGAGGTCGGCGAGGTGCAGTTGCCGATCTGCTTGAAGTACTTGTCGAACATCGCGTACCGCAGGTAGTCGCCCATCTTCCCGGCCTTGGCGACGGTCGCGGAGACCTGCGACTCCTTGCCCTGCGCCTTGGCCCAGGTGTCGGCCCAGTAAGCGGCCTGCACGGTGCGGGCGTCGGCGTCGGGGGCGTCGGTGAACTTCCACTGCGCGGTACCGGTGCCCTGGACGAACAGGTCCAGGTAGCCGTTGGGGCCGCCGTACTTCAGGCTGTCGCACGTGGGCTGCGGGACGGTCTCCCAGACCGACTCGTCGGCGCCACGCTGGTAGGAGTTGATGTAGGACGGCTTGCCGGTGTTGGGGCCGAGCTCGCAGCCGCCGCCCGGGGTGTCCCCGTAGCCGTACTTGTTGTCGACGTCCTCCAGCCAGTGCATGCCGTAGATGTCCGAGGTGCCGTAGGCGGCCTGCAGCTCGGCGGCCAGCGGGTCCTGCCCGGTCGGGATCGAGCTGTTGAGCGCGACCGGGTACTGGTCCGGCTGCGGTTCCTCGGGCGCGTACTGCGCCGGAGAGCTCGCGTTGTAGGCGCTGTTCGTGGGCTGATCCGCGTGCGTCGGGATCATGTACTGCTCCATCAGCGCCCAGGCCGCGTTGAACTTCGTCCAGTCGCCGGAGATGTTGCCGTACATGGCCTGCAGGTAGATGTCGTAGCTCCAGGCCTCGGACGTGGTCTCGTGACCGTAGTCCGGAGCCTCGACGATCAGCGTCTCGACCGAGTGGTACGGGATGCCCAGCGGGCTGAAGTACCCGTTCGCCGAGTTCATGATCTTGTTGTAGAGCGTCATGAACCGCTGCTCGTAGGAGCCCAGCGCGCCGGTCTCGGTGACCACCGAGGACCCGGAGGTGTAGCCGGTGGCCGCGGAGGTGAAGGTCGCGTTGCCGGTGCCGGAGGCGTCGGCGGTGATCGTGACGTTCTGCGGCGTCTGCCAGTTCGACGGCGTGAAGGTCAGCGTTCCGCCGCCGGTGACCGACAGCCCGGTGTTCCCGGACGTCCGCGTCGTCGTCACCGTGACGTTCGCCGTGGGCGCGGACGACAGGCTGACGGCCAACGTCCCCGTCCCGCCCTGCGCCACGCTCAGCGCGCTCGGCGTGACCGTGACCGCGGGAGCGCCCGTCACGGTGATCCCGACCGGTGCCGAGGTCGACGTCGCGCCCTGGCTGTCATAGGCCTTGGCCGTGATGGAATAGGTCCCGGCCGGCACGCTCGTCCAGTTGCAGGCATACGGTGAGGCCGTAGCCGTGCAGGCGAGCGTCGTGCCGTTGTAGAACTCGACCTTGCTGATCGTCGCCCCGTCCGAGGCCGACGCCGTGGCCGCCATCGGCACCGTCGCGGGGGCCGTGTACGAGGCACCGGCCGCCGGGCTGGTCAGCGCGACGGCGGGCGGGGTGTGCGCGCCGTTGCAGACGGTGCCGTTGACGGTGAAGGTGGTGGGTGCGGGGTTGGTGC
>NZ_BAAAQM010000031.1:0-116000 GCF_039531675.1 Catenulispora subtropica | reverse complement strand
GGTCCTGCACTGCTACGCCGGCGTCGCCGAAGCCCTCGCCGGTCTGTGACCGGCCGGCCGCCGGCTGAATCAGCGCCTGATGCGCCGGAGCGCCGGACGGTGGTGACGTCTGCCCGGATCCTGCTGATGCGGTTCCAGGGCCACGCGGCGCCCTTCTCCGGGAGGGTCAGGCCGATCCCCGCCGATCGGCCCCGGTGCCGATGAGAATCTGCCGGGCCTCCTCGTCGCCGGGCTCCAGGCGCATCGTCCAGGCGATGGAGCGCCTCGGCGCCGGACCGGCCGCGGTGCTGTTCTACGCAGAGCACATCGAAGCCGACGCAGTTCACGAACAGATAGCACGCCACGACATAGCCGGCGGCCTGCTCGCCGACGAGCCCGGACTCGCCGCCGATGTGGCGTTCGGAGCCGCGGCCACGGGATTCTTGGCCGCCTCGCCGACCAGCTGATCGGCGCGTGGGAGGCCGGCCGGAGCTCGCTGCGGGCCCCACTCTGATCGGGGAGACAATCGGCAGGCCATAGCGGCGGTCAGCAGGCGGTCGACGTATCTGGGCGCGGACCAACTGGTGAGTGGCTCCTCACCGCTGTCGTACTCGCGGCCGGCGCAGCCGTACCACGCCGTAGACGAGGTCCGCCACGACCAGCAGACAACCGATGAGCAGGAGGTAGAACAGGCCGTTGGCGACGGCGCCGATGATGCCGAGCACCACCGCGGCCAGGATCACAACAAGGAACAGGACCATGGCGCTCCTTCCCGGTCCAGAATGCCCGTCATCGGCGGGCGAGCTGCCGCTCCCCGGAGGCACCCGGCTCGTAGGGCAGCTCGTAGTGCTTGAACACGGCCTCCTCGTCCTCGAACGGCAGAACATCGTCCGTGCCGATCGCCGGACCGCCCTTCACGAGCGACTTGGCGTAGTTGACCTTGACGTACCCGGGTCCGGCTATCACGCCGTCCAGGGAAACGAAGACCAGGCGGTGCCTGGTGGGCAGGCCCACCTGAACCGTCGCCATCGTGGGTTCGTCCGTGCTGGTGTCGACGTAGACCGCTTCCAGAGAGCCGATCTTGTGCCCGCCGACGTCGACATTGCGGAGGAAACCCGCCGGATCACCCGGCACACCGATGGCGACAAGCCACAGGAGATCAACGGCGAGGCCGACGGCTATCCACCGGCTTCAGCACCGCAGTGTGCCAGCGCCTCGCGAAGCCGGTCGGTGAGGCCCCGGACCGGGCCGACGACCAGGGTGCCCTCTGGTGCCGCGGGAGCCGACAAGTAGGGCCGGACCGGTCTGACCGACTTGCGGGCCTGGATCTTCTCGCCGAGTTCGCTCAGTTCGGCAGCAGGGCAGGATGCGGCCAGACGGGGAAACAACCGCGCTTCCTCGTCGGCGACATGGGAGCGGGTCAGCGCCATCAGCTTGATGAGTGTCCGATCGAAGACCTCATCCATGACCGAGCGAAGCCGGGAACCGCGCTCCTGCGGCTGCAGACGACCGAGTCCCGTGAGGGCGTGCTCGACGGAGCTTGGTGGCCGCGTTCGCGCGATATCGGCGCCGAGTTGCCCGCCCTGGTCAGCGCACTCAGCGAGTATCTCGGCCCGATCAGCCGCGTCGGACTGGACGCGGCAGCTTGGGAAGACCTTCCGACCCGACTGGTCATCGACGAGCAGGTGGTGCACATCGACTCCTACCCGGCCGGCGACGACACCGTCCTGATCACCAGAGGCGACCGCGACCACTTCGCGCTGATGGTGGTGCCGCCGCAGGCGACGCCGGAAGCGGCGTCCGCGGCGATGGCCCGGGCTGTCCGGGCGGACAACCTCGCCGAGGCGAAACAGATCCTCATCGACACCGGCACCGATCGGGACACCTGATTCAAGCCCGCAGGCCGCGGGCGACGAGGGATCGGGCCGATGGCTGTCGGCCCGCCCCGGTTGCACGCCCTCCCCACGCACCAGGACGCGACGGCCACGGTCACAACCGCCGGCCCGCCGCGAGCCCCGCCGCGAGCCCCGCCGTGAGGTGGACGAGCGACGACGCGACACGCTGGGAAAGCCAGCCAAGGGCGAGCAACGCCCGCACCGTTCGTCTCCTCCTTCGCCCGGACGCGGTTTCGTCCGGCTTTCCCAGCGTCCATCCGCGGCCGACGTGTTCGTCGGCCTGTCGGTACGTCACGCTGAGCTGCCAATCCAGCGCTTCGCGAGCCTGCCTGTAGGCGCGCATCGCGATGCGGGCGCCGACGAGCCCGCCTTCCAGATCGGCGTAGGCCACGGCGATGGCCCCGGGATCGCGTCCGAGAAGAGCGGCGGCCAGATTCCGCCGCGCGGCATCGCAGCGGGCTGATGCGGCTTGCATCTCGGCTGCGGTCTGTTCGCACTCACCGTGCAGCGCCCGAAGCCACGCGTCCCGGACGACATCTTCGGCCTGCGCGACGACGCCGTCGGCAGAACCCTGAGACGATGCCGGCGCCATGGTCGCCCGGATCGGCGACCGGTGCGAGCCCTCGCGGCGCTGATGAAGTCTTCGCGGGAACGGGCACATGGATTTCCCCCAGCGCTGTCGTCGACGGAGGTGTCGACTGCGCGAAGGAGGGTCCGCTGTCAGGTTCCGGACGGCTGCCTCGCACGGACGCAGTCCGCACCAACTGACACGGCGCCGGGGGCTGGAGCGTCGCGGAACTGTCTCCAGTGTAGCGCGGCTGGTGGCGCGCCGGAGTCCTCGGACGATCGGGTTCACCGGGCGCTGCGGGCCGGTTCGCGGCGAAGCGCTCCCGGTGGTAAGACGAAGAGAGATCGGAGGCGGACATGTCGGTCTGGAGGTTGCGGGACATCCATGACGACGACCTGGACCAGGTGATCCGGCTATGGGATCAGGGGCGGCCGTCCGAAGTGCGCCATCCGGTGTTCCCCGTCTCGGAGGTCATCGCCGCCGCACGCGGCGGTCAGCCCGCCGTGGTCGCCGTGGCCGGACCCGAGCTGGTGGGCCTGGCCGTGGCCCGTGCCGACGGTGAACGGGCATGGATCATGCTGGTGGCGCTGAGCAAGGCGTGGCGGAACCAAGGACTTGGCAGCGCGTTGATCGCCGAAGTGGAGCGGCGGCTGCGACAAATGGGAGTGCGCCGGATCAGCGCCGTACTTCCCCCCGGAGCCACCGGCGCCTCAGCCCTGGAGAACTCCGGCTACCGGCAGGTGAGCGGTCTGATCTATTACGAGAAGGTGGAACGCCTTGGTGCCGGCGACGCCGGATTGCTGACCGAGCTCGGCGGGCGGATCCTCCCTAGCGGGCTGTGGGCGAGCCTGGCTGGAATGCGCGAAGCCAAGGACGCGATCGAGCAACGGATCGTGCTGCCTTTGGCCGAACCGGAGGCGGCCGAGCGCCACGGGGTGCGCCCGCCGAAGGCGGTGATCCTGTTCGGGCCGCCCGGGACGGGCAAGACCAGCTTCGCCAAAGCCGTCGCCTCGCGCCTGGGCTGGCCGTTCGTGGAGCTGTTCCCGTCGCGGCTGAGCACGGAGGCCGACGGCGGTCTGGCGGCGGCGCTGCGGCAGACGTTCGCAGATCTGGCGGGGTTGGAGAGCGTGCTGTTGTTCATCGACGAGGTCGAGGAGATCGCCGCCGTCCGCTCCGGCACAGCAGTCGATCCCGGGCACGGCGTGACCAACGAGCTGCTCAAACTCATCCCGGCATTCCGGGACCACGACAACCGGCTCCTGATATGCGCGACGAACTCCCTGCGCACTCTGGACCCGGCGTTCCTGCGCCCGGGCCGGTTCGACTACATCATCCCGGTCGGGCCCCCCGACGCCGGGGCACGCGCCGCGATCTGGCGGCGCTATCTCGGCCCCGCGTCAGAGACCGCGGATCTGGAGCAACTGGTGGAGGCCACCGAGATGTTCACCCCGGCCGACATCGAGTCCGCGGCGCGCAAGGGCGCTCAGCGCGCATTCGAACGCGAAGTCAGGACCGGCGTCGACGACCCGGCCGGCACAGAGGAATACCTGAGCGCCGTGGCCGACACCCGTCCCACCCTGACCGAGGAGGCGCTGGCCGGATTCCATGAGGACATCGAACTCTACGAGCGGGGGTGACGGATCTTGCTCCCGCACGAGTAGAGCCAGCGCCGCAGGTTGTGCCAGCTGCTCTGAGGCCGCTGATCCTGCGCCTGCCGAATTGAGTTTGAGACTCTGAAATGATTCAAACCGCCGACAACGTCGAGGACCTGATGGCCATGCTCGGGATCCTGGCCCGCCGCGAGGTCATCCGGGCCAGGCACCGCGTCATCGACGCCATGGCCGCCCAGGTGAGCGAGCAGGGCCGGTACGAGGGCGGCCGGGTGCCGTATGGCCTGCCTCTGGTGGATGGCAGGCCGCACCCCAACCGGCGCTGGGCCCGGCGTGGCATCTGTCTGCGGTACTTCGCTGTCGACCCGGCCACCGGGCCGGTCGTGGAATGGATGTTCTCGATGCGGCAGGAGGGACTGAGCCTGGCAAGGATCACGCGGGCTTTGAATGACGCCGCGATCCCGTGTCCATCCGCTGAGGACCCGGAGAGCAATCCGCACCGCACCGGCAAGCAATGGACTCTGGGCACGGTCCGGGAGATCCTGCTCAACCCCGTCTACACCGGCCGCATGGTCTGGGGCCGCAGCCGCACCGACCGCGAGCTGGCCGACCCGGACAACCCCGGCCTCGGCCACATCGAAGTCCGACGGCGCAACACCCCGGACAAGTGGGCAATCTCTCCACCGGGCACCCACCAGCCGCTGGTCAGCGACGCCGGCTTCATCGCGGTGCAGAACCCGCGCGCCGAGCGCGCCGACGCCAAGCACGACTACCGGCTGCGAGGACTGCTTCGCTGCGCGCTGTGCGAGCGCACCTTCGAAGGGCATTGGGTCAACCAGACGCCCGGCTACCGCTGTCGGCACGGCCACAACAGCGCCAAGGACCCCGCCACGCCTCGGCCGAAGAGCGTCCATCTGCGCGAAGACCGCGTCCTCGCGAAGCTTCCGCTGCTGCATCGCCTGCTTACCGCCGCCGAACCGGCGACGGCTATTACCGGCGCACCTGCCAGCGCCGCCCGCCCCATCACACCCAGCCCCGAGGAGGTGATCGACCACTTGCGCGGACGCGCACTCGAGCTTCGCTACGACCCCAGAACTCGGATGCTGGAGGCCGGCAACGAGCACCCGGTGCGCATCACCACCTGAACCCTCGACCATCGACACGTCGGACACGACCGCAGGAAGGAGGAGCAGGCAACGCACGACCCGTCGTCACGCACGGCTGTCGTCAAGGAACGCATTCGCTGGGAGGTGAGAGGAGGCACGAGCAGCGCCCGGGATGGCACGAGAAGATGCCCGGGTGCCAAAAAGGGCTGCCCGAAAGCAGCCCGATATGGGGTAATTGTGTGTCCGAGGGGGGACTTGAACCCCCACACCCTTAACGGGCACTAGCACCTCAAGCTAGCGCGTCTGCCATTCCGCCACTCGGACGAGTGAACTCGAGCCGGCCGGGGGTTTCGCCCTGGTCCCGCTCGCGTTGGGTCAACCATATCAAAAGTTGGGGGTCGTGTTTCAACACGGTTCGGGTGGCGGCGGGTGGGGTTGGTGGGCTCACTCTGACGGGTGATTGTTCGGACCTTTGGGGCGGGGGTGGGGGGTGTGGGGGTGGGGGCGGGGTTAGCTTCGGGTGGGTGCCGCTTACTTTCGGTGCAGGGACGGTGCGTCATTCGGAGTGTGTGGGAGTCGGAGTGGGGGCCCGCTCGGGCCCGGGAACGGTTCTTCGCCGGCGAGGGGGTCGGTGGGTGGGCCGCGGCCTCGGTGGGGGCCGGTGGTGGGCTGCGGGTGCGGTCCGCGATTCTGGAGTCGTGGGAGCGGTGCCAGGCGCGGGGGTTGGGTCCCGGGAGTGTCGATCTGCCTTATGCGCCTGGGGTGGAGTCCGAGGAGTTGTTGCTGCGGGCTTCGGCGCCTGTGTTGGAGCGGCTGCATCGGGTTCTTGTCGACACCAAGGTGAGTGTGGTGCTGACCGATGCGCGGGCGCGGGTGCTCGTGCGGCGGGCCGGGGAGCACGGGTTGAACCGGCATCTGGACGCGGTGCAGCTGGCTGAGGGGTTCAGCTACCACGAGGCGGATGCCGGGACGAACGGTATCGGCACCGCGCTGGTGGAGGGGCGCCTGGCGGTGGTGCTGGGTGAGGAGCACTTCGCGGACCGGTATCTGGCCTTCGCGTGTGCGGGGGCGCCGATCCGCGATCCGTTCAGTGGGCGGATCCGCGGCGTGGTGGACCTCACGTCCTGGAGTCGGGACGCCAATCCGTTGATGGCGGCGCTGGCGGCGGAGGCTGCGGAGAACATCGAGCTGCGGCTGCTGGAGCAGTACTCGGCTCGGGAGCGGACTCTGCTGGCCGAGTCGCGGAGGGGTGCGGCGGGCAGCGGGTCCGGAACGGTCGACGGCGGCGCGGCGGTCGGCGACGAGGCCCAGGTACGGATGGAACAGCAAGTGAGAGGGGGTGTCGGGCAGACGCGCCGCACAGGCGGCCGGCTCCCGGCCTCCGACGCGGCGCGCGACAGCGGGCTCATCCGAAGCAAGGCGGCCGAGCTGGTCGCGGCGGCCCGGCGGGACGTGGTGACGATCCCACTGACCGACGGCCGCCACGCGAAGCTGACGGCCCGCACCGGTCGCACCGCGGCCGGGACGGAGGTGGTCACGGTGGAAGCGGAGATGACCGGCGCGGAGCGGGGAGAGGTCACGAAGACACCCCTGAGGACCGCTTCGGCGGGCGGGATCCCGGGGCCGGTGCAGACGGTCGGAGACATCTGGGACCAGGCTGAGGACGCGGCGTATGGAGCCGGCGAATCCGGGGAACTGGCGTGGGTCGCCGACGGATCGTTGGCCGGCGCGAGCGCCAGCGCAAGCTCTGAGCTGACGTGGATCGGCGACGGATCGTCGGCGACTGCGAGCACGAGCACGAGCTCAAGGCCGAGTTCGACCGCAGCCGGGACGCACGTCATGGCGCCGCCGCTGGGCGGCTTACAGATGGCCCTGTCGACCGCGAGCGACACGCGTTCAAGCACCGAGACCCGAGCTGCGGTGTCCGTACCGAATCAGCTTCGGCCGACGTCACGCCACGTGGAAGGGGCAGCGGCGGACGCGAGTGAGAGCGAGGACAGGCGGCAAGGGCAGGGGCAGGGCCAAGGCCGAATCCAGGGCCAGGGCCAGGGCCAAGGCCGAATCCAGGGCCAAGCTCAAGGCCGAATCCAGAGCCAGAGCCAGAGCCCAGCTCAGTCTCACGATCGCGACGAAGAACCCGCTCAGAGCCGCTTCCACGAACCAACCGTCCCTCCCTTCTTGCCCATCCCACCCACCCCACCCGCCACCGCCATCTCCCTCCTCGACCCCGCCTCCGCCCCGGAGCTCGTCCTCGTCGGGGAGCCCACCGTCGGACGCATCGCCGTCGCCGCCCGCCAGCGGCTGGCGCTCCTCCTCTACGCCAGCGGCCGCATCGGTACCACGCTCGACATGGAGCTCACCGGCGGTGAGCTGGCGGAGATCGCGTTACCGGACTTCGCGCAGCACGTGGCGGTCGACCTGGCCAGCTGGGTGCTGGACGGGGAAGAGGGGCCTCCGCCGGGCGCCGAGGTGAAGCTGCGGCGGGTCGCCGTCCGTACTGTCCGTCTGGGCAAGGTCCATCGGCCGCCCGGGGCACACGTCGCCTACAACGCCGCGACCGCGCAGGCGCGCTGCATGGTGCAGCGGCGGCCGGTGTTGGACGCCGAGCTGACCGCCGCCACCGCGGGCAAGCGCTGGGTGGCCGAGGATCCGGACAGTTCGGTCATCGCCGCGCCGATCATCGTGCAGGGCACCGTGCTCGGGGTCGCGTCCTTCTATCGTTTCGGCAGCGCCGATCCGTTCGATGAGGACGACATCCGACTCGCCGGGGATCTGGCCTCGCGGGCCGCCGTCTGCCTCGACAACGCCCGCCGGTTCGAGCGCGAGCGGGCGATGGCGCTCGCCCTGCAGCGCAGCCTGCTGCCGCGCGCCTTCCCCATGCAGTGCGCGGTGGAGGTGGCGAGCCGCTACCTGCCCGCGCAGGAGGGCGTCGGCGGCGACTGGTACGACGTCATCCCGCTCTCCGGCGGCCGCGTCGCCCTGGTCGTGGGCGACGTCGTCGGGCACGGCATCCACGCGGCCGCGACCATGGGCCGCCTCCGCACCGCCGTCCGCAACTTCTGTGCTCTGGACCTCACGCCGGAGGACCTGCTCGGGCAGCTCGACGCGCTCGTGGAGTCGATGGACGCCGACGAGGCCGAAGACCAGCGCGGCGTCGGCATCATCGGTGCGACCTGCATGTACGTGGTCTACGATCCGGTCACCGGACTGTGCTCGGTGGCGGGGGCCGGCCACCCCTGCCCGGCGGTGGTGGGCCGCGGCGGTTCGGTGGACTTCCTGGACCTGCCGGTCGGTCCGCCGCTGGGCCTGGGCGGCTCGTCGTATGAAGCGGTGGAGCTGATCATCGACGAAGGCAGCACGCTTGTCCTGTACACCGACGGGCTCGTGGAGAGCCGCGATCAGGACATCGGAACCGGACTAGAGCGCTTAAGCGCGGTGTTGGAGGGGCCCGGCCGGGACCCGGAGGAGCTGTGCGCGGCCGCCATCGGCGGCTTGTTGCCCGCACGTCCCTGGGACGACGTCGCCCTCCTCGCCGCCCGCACTCGCCGCACCACAGCGGACCGCGTCGCGTCGTGGGACGTCCCGTTGTCCCCGGAGTCGGTGGCGTTCCTGCGGGCGGAGGTGTCCCGGCAGCTGCGCGCCTGGCGCCTGAACGACCTCGTGTTCACCACGGAGCTGGTGGTCAGCGAACTGGTCACCAACGCCATCCGCCACGCCACCGGCCCGGTCGAGCTGCGTCTGCTACGTGATCGGGCCCTGATCTGCGAAGTCGCCGACGGGTCGAGCGTCTCCCCACGCCTGCGGCGGGCGCAGACCCTGGACGAAGGCGGCCGCGGTCTGTTCCTCGTGGCCCAGCTCTCGCAGCGCTGGGGCACGCGTTACACGGCCCGCGGCAAGGTGATCTGGGCCGAGCAGCCGTTGCCGGCCCGCGGGGATTACTGATGACGCGTTAAGTCTGCTCGTGTACATCTGTGATGAACATATGGCCGGGTGCGTGAGTGATGGCGAACTCCGGGCGCGATGCCATGACCGCCGCCTGCAACGTGACGCCGCAGGCCCAGAACATCGGTACGTCTCCGGGTTCGAACATGGCGCGCTCGCCGAAGTCCGGGCTCGCCACGTCCGCGATCCCCAGTTCCGCGGGGTCGCCGATGTGCACCGGCGCGCCATGCGAGGCGGGCATCAGGGTCGTGATCCGCACCGCCGTGTCGACCGACGCCTCGGGAACCGGCCGCATCGACACCACCAGCGGACCGTGCACGCGGCCGGCGGCGCGGCACTGCTGATCGGTCACGTACATCGAGACGTTCCGTCCCGGATAGCGCCACGGCAACCCGGCCCGGGTCAGAGCGGTGTCGAACGTGAAACTGCACCCGACGAGGAACGCCACCAAGTCGTCCCGCCACACGTCCGTGACGTCGGTCGGCTCGTCCGCCAATCGCCCGTCCCGCCACACGCGGTACCTCGGTAGGTCGGTCCGCAAGTCCGCACCCGGCGCCAGCGGCGTGCCGGGCGACCCGGCGTCGGTGACGTCGAGGACCGGGCACGCGTCCCGGTTGCGCTGCGCGAACAGCAGGACGTCGTACGCCCAATCGGTGGACACGACGAGCAGGTTGGCCTGTGCGTGCCCGGGCGCGAGCCCGGACGTCGGTCCGCTCTCGCCCGACCGGAACGCGGCACGTAGTTCGGCAGGTGAATCCGCCATGCTTCGAACGCTATGCGCCTCCGGGCACAGTGACAACGGCAACCCTGACGGCAACCCCTGACGGCAACCGCTCGTCTACGCCGGCAACGGCCCGTCGGCTCCCGGCTCGATCAGTTCCCGCGTGATCGCGGCCGTCAGCCAAGCGCGATACCGCTCGGCGCTCCACGCCCGGTGCCGCCGCAGCAGGTGATACGTGTGCGGCGACCCGAGCGTGTAGAGGATGTCGGCGGCGGTGGCCGCGTCCAGACCTGGGCTTAAGACGCCGCGGGCGGCGAGACTCTCGGCGAAGGCCAGGTAGACGTCATGCGTGCCGGCCGCGCCCGCCGCCTACCTCGCGGCGCACGCAGGGCCGGATACGCAGCTCGTCGGCGTCGGGAGCCAGGGTGCCGCCGCGCTGCGGACCAGGTTTCCGGCGAGCCGTGTGCAGGTCGCCGCGGGGAGGACCGGTTCGCGGCCCGCCGTCGCCCAGACCTTCTTCACCGGCGTTCAGGCGCCGCACACCGTCGGCCTCGCCACCGGCCACAACTGGCCTGACGCCCTGGCCGGAGGCGCCCTCCTCGAAGCCGACAGCGGACCGCTGCTGCTGGCGGACAAGGCGACGACCCCCGGCCCGGAAGCGCGATACCTGCGCACCGAAGCCGCTGCGATCAACGAGGTCGTGGTGAACGGCGGCACCGGTGTCGTGCCGGCCGCGGCCGCGGCGGACCTGGGGGACATGGTGAGCGTGTTCGGGCAGTGGAACTACCCTTCGACAACCGGAGCGCCCCGGCGCTGCCGTAGCGGAAAAGCGTACAAACTCATTCGGATCAACCGAACCCGGATGAGAGTGTTGATTCTTGATCATCCCGCCCATCGCTGACAGCCTGGGACCGACCATCGGACCGACTGAAAGCAGCTCCACCATGCTCCGTCCACGTATCGGCACCCCCTTCGCCCACGCCGTCGCGGTCGCCGCCACCGGCGTGCTCCTCTGTCAGGCCGGCACCGCCGCGGCCGTGACCCGCGGGGCGGCCGACACCCGCTCCGGCACCGGCTCCAAGGGGCTCGTGGAGCAGCAGATCAACGGTTACACCGACGCCTGCGGACCGGCCGCGGCCGTCACCGTCGCCGCCGAGATGCTGTCCCGGATCGGCATCGGCAACGTCGCCCTGTACACCGGTCCCGGCCGCACCGGCAGGGGCTGCGTGGTGGTCACCGGCAACGGGCAGCCGATCGGCACCGACTTCCAGATCATGCACATGACCGCCGCGAACGTCGCCAACTACACGGACGAGCCGGTCGCGGTCTACTCCGACCTGACCGACAACCTCGACGCCGTGGTGCCCGCCCGGACGGACGCCGACATCACGCCGGTCGACGTGAACTTCGCCTTCTACCCGGAGGGGACCACGCCGCCGCCGGACGACCGAGGCCTGATTCCCACCGCGGTCTTCCAGTTCCCTTCCTGATACCGCCGTTCGGGCGGGTCAGTTGACGTCGAACTCGTTGCCCTCGGGGTCCTTCATCCCGACCGCGTAGTGGTCGACGCCCTCCTGGTCCATGACGACGGTGATGGTGGCGCCGAGACCGACCAGACGCTCGGCCTCGGCGTCCACTCGCTGCTTCCGCGTCGCGAGCGGTTCCGTCCGCTCGCCGCCGGCGTGGATGTCGATGTGCATCCGGTTCTTCCCGGACTTCCCCTCCGCCACCGCGTGGAACCAGATGGCGGGCCCATGGCCGTGCGGATCGCTGATCCGGTCCGCGCCGTCGGCCAGTTCCTCCTCCGGCAGCCCGAGGTCGCGGTAGTAATCGCGCCACGTGGCGAAGCCGCTCGGCGGCGGCGCGAGTTCGTAGCCGAGCGCGGCGGCCCAGAAGCGGGCCTGGCGGTCGGGGTCCGCGCAGTCGATCACCAGCTGGTAGCGGACGGACATCGGGATCCTCTCTCAGCCGCGTGGCCTTGGTGCCACCTGCCGCCATCGTGCCAGTCCCGCCTGACATCGAGCGCGCGGAGCGGGCCGTGCGCCGCCGTCACTCGGCGTCTGCGACGTCGCGCTGGCCCGACCCGCCGGACGCCGCCCCGCCCTGACGCGCGTCGCTCCGGCCAGCGTTGCACCGGCTCACGTCGCCCCGGCAAGCGTCGCCGGCGTGCTCGCCGGCCGGCCGCTGTTCTGCGCCCCACTCGGCCACGTCCGCCACAGCGCCGCAGCATCCATTCATCGGATTATTTCTGGGCTCTGTACTGACCGCCTTCGGCGGCGATCTCGAACAATCCAGCATGACATGCGGATTCACACGGCACCATGAACCCCCATCCCAAGCGGCCCGCCTTGACATCGGATGTATCGTGAGCCACGCGCCGAGGTCGACGCGTTCATCGCAGGCCTCGTATACCAAGCACCGGATGTCCGCACCACATCACAGCCCCATCCCTCACTGTGGAGGTACTGTGCGCCACCGGCTCCTGCCCGCCGCCCTGGCTGCGGCGGCTCTCGTCAGTTCGCTCTCCGCCTTCGGGCGGGCCGCGGCGACCACCAACCCGCCGCCGAACCCGATCGTCACGATCAGCGCCACCGACACCACGGCCCAGATCCTGGCCAAGGCCGCCGTGGTCACGCCGAACAGCCAGCAGTTGGCGTGGCAGCGGGAGGAGCTGACGGGGTTCATCCACTTCGGGCCCAACACCTACACCGGCAGCGAGGTCGGGTCCGGCACCGAGTCCCCGAACCTGATCCAGCCGACGAGTCTGAACACCGACCAGTGGGCGGCCGACTTCAAGAACGCCGGCTTCAAGAAGGTCATCCTGGTCGCCAAGCACCATGACGGCATGCTGATGTTCCCGTCGGCGTACTCGTCCTACGGCATCGCCGCCAGCAGCTGGGACGGCGGCCAGGGCGACCTCGTGAAGTCGTTCACGGACTCCGCCCACCGCCTCGGCCTGAAGGTCGGCATCTACCTCTCGCCCGCCGACCTGCACGAAGCCCAGTCCGGCGGCCGCTACGGCGACGGCAGCACCGCCAAGTCCGTGACCATTCCGAGCGACACCTCGGAGACCGTCGACGGCAAGACGTTCACCTTCACCTCGGACGACTACAACACGTACTACGAGAACACCCTCTACGAGCTCCTCACCCGCTACGGCACCGTTGACGAACTCTGGTTCGACGGCTACAACCCCACCAACCGGCCGCAGCCGTACGACTACCGCGACTGGTTCCAGATGGTCCGCGCCCTGCAACCCACCGCCGCCATGTTCGGCGGACCGGACCTGCGGTGGGTCGGCAACGAGAACGGCGTGGCGCGCGCCAGCGAGTGGAGCGTCGTCCCGCAGACCGGGACCGCCGACCCCGACGGCACCCGCAGCCCGACCTTCGGCGACACCGCGACCGACGTCGCCTCCGACGCCCGGATGACCACCCAGTCGTCCTACCTCGCCTGGAGCCCCGCCGAGTGCGACGCCCGGCTGGAGCCGACGTGGTTCTGGCATCCGAATCAGGCCCCGAAGACGCTTGACCAGCTGACGGCGATGTACTACAGCTCCGTCGGCCAGAACTGCCAGCTGCTGCTCGACGTCCCGCCCGACCAGAGCGGCCGCTTCGACGCCGCCGACGAGGCGGCGCTGGCCGGCTTCGGCCGGCAGATCGCCTCGACCTTCGCCACCGACCTCGCCCGCGGCGCGACCGTCGCCAACGACACCGGGACCACCAGCACCGCCGGCGACGATCCGGGGAACGTCGTCGACGGCGACGACGCCACCGCCTGGCAGCCCACCGGGACCACCGGCTCCCTGGTCCTCGACCTCGGCGCCGCCAAGACCTTCGACGTGGTCGCCCTCCAGGAGGACATCCAGATCGGCCAGCGTGTCGAGACCTTCGCCGTCGACATCTGGAACGGCAGCACATGGCAGCAGGCGGCGTCGGCCACCACCGTCGGTTACAAGCGCCTTCTCCAGCTGTCGAACCCGGTGACGGCCTCGAAGGTGCGCCTGCGCATCACCGGTTCCCGGTCCCTTCCGCCGGCGATCGCCACCGTGGGCCTGTTCTACGACGGCCGGGTCTTCGACCTGGCCGCGGGTACCCCGGCGACGTCGTCCTCCACCGTCTACGGCGGAGTCCCCACCCGCGCCGTCGACGGCGACACCGACGGCACCTGGGCTGACGGGTCGGTCTCCCACACCGACTCCCAAGCCAACGCGTGGTGGCAGACCGACCTCGGCTCGTCGCGGCGGCTCGGCAGCGTCGCGATCTGGAACCGCACCGACTGCTGCTCCGACCGGCTGTCGGACTACTGGGTCTTCATCTCCGACCAGCCCTTCGACACCGCGCTGACTCCGGCCCAGCAAGCCGCCCGGCCCGGGGTCTGGTCGAACCACCAGAGCACCAAGGCCGGCACTCCCACCCGCCTGAACGTCAACGCCACAGGCCGCTACATCATGGTGCAGCTGTCCGGGACGAACTATCTGTCGCTGGCCGAAGTCCAGGCCTTCGCTCCGAGCACCGATTTCTCGCTGTCCGCGAGCCAGCCGATGGCCTCGGTCCCAGCGGGGACCGGAACGACGTCGACCGTCGCGACGTCCGTCGTCCTCGGAAGCCCGGACGCGGTCGTGCTGTCCGCATCCGGCCTTCCGGCTGGAGCCACCGCGACCTTCAGCCCGGCCACGGTCACCGCCGGCGGCAGTTCGACCCTGACCATCCACACCGCACCCGACACTCCGGTCGGCGACTCGCTGGTCACCATCACCGGGACGGGCTCGCAGGATACGCATACAGCTCAACTCACGCTGAGCGTCACCGCGCCGTTGCTGACCTCCGGAGGCGTCTACGCGATCGGCCGGGCCGGCACCGGCCAGGTGATCGACGACCCCGGGTCCTCGACCGTTCCGTCGACGCAGCTGATCGTCTACGTGGGCAACGGCGGCACCAACCAGCACTGGATCGCCACCGCCACCGCCGACGGCGGCTACACGATCAAGAGCAGCGCGTCAGGACTCTGTGCCGACGTCACCGGGTCCTCGACCTCGCCCGGTGCGGCGATCATTCAGTACGGATGCACCGGCAATGCGAACCAGCGGTGGTATCCGGTCGCGACACCGGGCGGCTACGGCTTGCAGTCCGCATCCAGCGGTCTGTACGTCGGACCCGGCGGGACGGTGAACGGCCTGACCGTCCTGACCCAGCAAAGCACGCCGACCGCCTGGTCTTTCGCCCGGGTCGGCTGAGCTGACGTGGGTCCGGCCTGCCTCTCGCTACTGGAAGCTGCAACCCGGGCTCGGGGCATCCTCTGACAAGGGGCTGCCAGCGGGATCCACGTACAGGACATCCAGACATCTGATGTGTACTGCGAGAATCCGCGGCTCCGGCGAATGTGTCGCAGTTTTGTCCAGCATTCATCCGATGAAAGTCCTTGCTCCCTCGCCGGGCGCTAGGGAGCATCAGCAAGTGTCCCTACTCCATGGATGGAGTCAGCGCATGACACGTTCCTTCCTCCGCCTCCGTGCCGCTTCTGGCGTAATCGCCGGCGCGACGCTGCTGGCCACGGCCTTCGCCGCGCCGTTCGGTCCGGCCGCCCATGCGGCGTCGAGTACCACGGCGTGGCATGGTGGTGCCTTCACGGTCGACACGCCGAACCTGGTGCGCGAAGCCGACATCGTCCTGCAATCCCCGAACACCGACCCCTGGGCCTCGATGCCCTTGGGCAACGGCACCCTGGGCGCCGCGGTCTGGTCGGCCGGAGGCTTCACGGCCCAGCTCAACCGCACTGACACCTTCCCGGACCGGAAGTCGCCGGGCTGGCTCACCGTGCCCGGTCTGGCGCAGATCACGAACGCCGCCGACTTCACCGCCTCCGTCGATCCCTACGACGGCGTGTTGCGTGAGTCCGGCGGCGGGATGACCGCGACCGTCTACGTCCGCGCGGACAAGGACGAGCTGGTCGTCGACGTCGCCGGCGCGAATCCGGACACCCCGCAGACCGCGAAGATCAACCTCTGGTCCGGGCGTTCACCGGTGGCCGCGGCCTCCGGCCAGATCGCCACGCTGGCCGAGACCTGGGCCGACAACGTCGCGACCACGGGATCCGGCCAGACGTTCGGGTCCCTCGCCGCGTTGAGCGCCGGCGGCACCGGCGTCACGGCGTCGACGGTCGACGCGCAGACGGTGCAGGTGAGCTTCAAGCCGCACGCCGACGGGACGTTCCGCGTCATCGCCGGGGCGCCGCACTGGAACGACACCGACGCCGGCGACGCCGCCGACGCCGCCGCCACGCTGCTGGGAACCGACGCGTCGGCGACGTCGGCCTCGTTGCATAGCGCGCACCTGGCTTGGTGGCACAACTTCTGGAGCGGCCTGGGCCTGGTGAAACTCTCCTCCAGCGACGGTGTCGCGAACTACATGGAGAAACTGCGGACCCTGTATTACTTCACCAGCGCTGAGGAGTCCCGGGGCACGCTGCCCGGATCGCAGGCGGGCGTGGCGGATCTGTTCAGCTTCGATCGGGACAGCCACCGCTGGTATCCCGCGTCCTACTGGTTCTGGAACCTGCGCGGGCAGGTCGCGGCGAACATCGGCGCCGGGGCCTTCGCCCTGAACACGCCGCTGTACAACCTCTACACGTCCAACCTGGCCGACATCCAGGCCTGGACCACGAAGTACATGGGCGGCCGGTCGGGGATCTGCGTCCCCGAGACGATGCGCTTCAACGGCAACGGGTTCCAGGACGACGGCAGCCCGTTCAGCGACGCCTCGTGCGACCAGAACAACCCGCCGGGCCCGACGTGGAACGGCGAGACCGTGTCCACCGGCGCCGAGATCGGGCTGTGGGTCTGGCAGCAGTACCAGACCACCGGCGACCTCGGCTTCCTGCGGCAGAACTACCCGCTGATGCAGCAGGAGTGCCTGTTCCTGCTCGCCTACACCACCGTCGGCTCCGACGGGCTGCGGCACGCGGTCGCCAACGCGCACGAGAACCAGTGGGACGTCCAGGACCCGGTCAACCTGATCGACGCCATGAAGGCGCTGTTCCCGGCCACCATCGCCGCCGCGCAGGCCCTCGGCACCGACGGCCCGCTGGTCTCGCAGCTTCAGACCGCGCAGAACCAGATCCCTGATTTCCCGCGCACCGACGCCGCGACGCACCAGAAGCTGCTCACCGCCTCCTCCGACGCGTCCGGGACCGACGTCCTGGGCCAGTCGTCGCAGCCCACCGCGGCGGTGCACAACAGCGAGGACGACGACCTGGAAGCGGTCTGGCCGTACAACCTGATCGGCGACTCCTCGCCACTGCTCGCCCTGGCCCAGCGCACGTACACGCACCGCGTGAACACGCTCGCCAACGACTGGAGCTTCGACGCGGTCCAAGCCGCACGTCTGCGCCTGCCGTCCGAGGTCGCCGCCGACCTGACGGCGCTGACCAAGCACTACCAGACCCACCCCGACGGGCTGGGGGACCTGTGGGGGAGTACGTCCGGATCGTCCGACACCTATATCGAACAGGAGGCGAACGTCGCGCTCGCCGTCAACGAGGCTCTGATCCAGGACTACGACGGCGTACTGCGGATCGCGCCCGCGCTCCCCGCCGGCTGGGACGCCGACGGCACCGCCTTCATCCACGGCGGCGGCACCGCGTCGGTGCAGGTCCACGGCGGCACGATCGGCACGGTCGGCATCCACGCCGGGTCCACCGGCGGCATCACCGTCCGCAACCCGTGGCCCGGCCAGAGCGTCGAGGTCGTCGACGGCGGCGACGAGTCGACGGTCGTGGTCGCCCCGACGACCGCGGACCAGTTCTCGATCCCGGCCGCCGCTGGACGCACCTACCTGGTCCAGCAGGTCTCCGCTCCGGTTTCGGCGATGACCTACGCCCCGGTCACCGGCACCCCCGCGACGACGCCCAGCTCCCTCGGCGGCAACGCGGTACTCGGTACGGCCAAGGGCGGCCTGAGCGGTACCCATGTGCTGTCGACCTCTGGTCAGGCGCTCGACGATCCGGGCTGGTCGACGGGCACCGTCCAGCTCATCACCTGGCAGGCCAACGGCGGCACCAACCAGAACTGGATCCTCACCCAGCAGTCCGACGGATCCTACGAAATCAAGAACGCGTACTCAGGCCTCTGCGCCGACGACTACGGCGGTCAGACCACCGCCGGGACGCAGGTGATCCAGTACTCGTGCACGGGTCACAGCAACCAGCACTGGACCGCCGCCCTCCTGCCCAGCGGCGCTTACACGTTCACGAACGTCAACAGCGGCCTGCTCCTCACCACGGCGTCGACTGCGAACAACGCCATGGTGACGCAGCAGCCCGATACCGGGAGCGCGCTTCAGCAGTGGACCGTCCGCTGACCACCGCGAGGTGAACTGGTCACGCCCGGCGGATGCCCGCCGGGCGTGATCAGCCGCCCTCTTGACACCCGGCCGGTCTGCGAAGACTATCTAAGACGTCTTAACTTAAGACTCTTTAGAAACAGGCGGCCGACAGGAGCCCGGACATGGAGCCCACCCCTCGTGCGGTGACCGCGACCCGCGGGCACCGGGGCCTGTTCCAGGCCATGCCGGAGCGCCGGAGCCTGCCGGAGCGCACCAAGGCCCGGACCCAGGACAGCCGGCAGCACAACCGGTCGCTGGTGCTGGCCACGTTGTACCAGGACGGGCCGATGACGCGGCCGGAACTGAGCCGGGCCACCGGGCTGACCGCGCCGACGATCTCGGCGCTGGTGGCCGACCTGGAGCAGGACGGGCTGGTGGCCGACATCGGGCCGCGGGAGGGGACACGGCTCGGCAAGCCCGCCGGGCTGGTGCGGCTGGAGGACGGGGCGGCGACCATCGTGGCCCTCGACCTGTCGCACAGTGACCGGTTCACCGGGGCGGTGCTCGACCTGCGGGGCACGGTGCTGGACCGGGCCGAGGTGGAGATCGGGGACGCCGTCGGTCCCGAGGCCGACGCGCTGGTCCACCGGCTCGCCGCCGAGCTGGTCGGCAAGGCGCCGCGGCGGGTGCTCGGAATCGGGGTCGGGACCCCCGGTCTGGTCGACGACCAGGGGGTGGTGCGGCAGGCCGCGCACCTGGAGTGGACCGACCTGCCGATGGCGGCGGACCTGGCCGGCCGCTTCGGCGTCCCGGCGCGCGTCGGCAACGACATCAATCTGGCGGCGCTGGCGGTGCGGCACTTCCGTGAGGTCAGGGCCCTGAACCTGATGGTCGTCTCGATCGAGCACGGCGTGGGCGCCGGGCTCGTCGTCGGGGGCGAGCTGGTCGAGGGGGAGCAGTACGCGGCCGGGGAGATCGGTCACGTCACCGTCGAGGAAGACGGTGAGCCGTGCGTCTGCGGACGGCGCGGCTGCCTGGATCCGCTCATCGACGCCGGGAACCTGCGGCGCCGGCTGGCGGCTGTCGCCACCGCCACCGCCACCGCCACCGCCGCCGAGGCCGCTTCCAGCGTCCGCGCCGCCAATGACGCCGCCGGCAACGACGCCGCCGCCGCCACCGCCGCCGCCGGCAACGACGCCGACGCCGATCTCGACCGGCATCGTGACGAGGTGCTGGCCGCCGCCGGCCGTGCGCTCGGCGTCGTGCTCGCCCCGATCGTCAGCGTCCTGAACCTCAACGACGTCGTCCTGGCCGGGCCGGCCGAGCTGGTGGACGGCCCGTTCCTGGACGCCGTGCGGCGCACGGTGGCCGCCCGGACGCTCGCGCCCATCAGCGCTTCCGTGGCCATTCGGTCGACGGCCGGTGATCCCGACCTCGTCCTGCTCGGCGCCGCCGGCCTCGTACTGGCCTCGGAGCTCGGCGTCCTGTAGCTCTTACGCCCCGCATCTCATCACTTCACCTCGTTCCGGACTCGACGCCCGGTCCCGGTCCGTCCTGCCTGATTGGAGGCACCACCCGTGAGATCGCCATTCCCCGCGGCACGCCGTTCCAAGGCGATGGCCGCCGCAGCCACGGTCGCCGTCGCGACCCTGGCCGCGGCCGGCACGCTCACCACCCCGGCGTCGGCGACCCCGCCGAACGCCACCTACACGATCTCGGTCGGTTCGACAGGTACCTTCTCCTTCGGAACCGACAGCCCCGCCACCCCGTACATCGACAAGGACGGCACGTTCTACTTCCAGGAGTCCTTCTCCCAGTACGACGAGGCCACCTCGCCCAACCACTACTGGCAGTTCTACAGCGGCACGAACTTCGACACCGCCACGAAGAACACCGCCATCAGCGACGCGGTCGACCCCGCCAACCCCCAGGACAGCAACGCCAACACCACGTGGCGGTGCGACAACGGCCCGACCGGGGTGAACGCGACCGCCGGTGGCGGCTACTCGCTGCCGGACTATTGCGACCTGATCGGGACGTGGGTCGACCCGGACACCGGGAACTGGTACGGCCTGGTGCACAACGAGTTCACCGGGAGCCCGTTCGGCGACGGCCTGCACTACGACTCGATCGACTACGCGGTCTCCACCAACCAGGGCAAGGTGTGGGCGATCACCGGCCACGCGATCACCTCCCCGTACAGCACGCTGCGCAACGACACCTCGGCGTTCCCGAACCAGACCTACGACTACGGCGACGGTGACCCGCGGTTGTTCGTCGACCAGGCCTCCGGCTACTTCTACCTGGGCTACAGCACCCGGATCGTGCCCAAGGGCGGCGTGGGCGGCAGCACGGACTGGCTGGAGCACGTGGCGCGCGCGCCGATGTCCGGCAAGATGGCGACCGGGACGTGGCAGAAGTGGTACAACGGCTCGTGGTCGCAGCCGGGGGTGGGCGGCCTGGAGAGCAACGTGGTCCCGGTGACCTCGGCCGACGGCGACGGCTATACACCGGTCGCGAACGACTACAACCCGGCCAACATCGGCAACGTCGACCAGCAGATCGCCGCCGGGACTCTGCCGCCCAGCTCGCCGCTGGCCGTCATGAACATCTCCTACGACGCCTATCTGGGCTTGTACATCGCCACGCCGCAGTCGGACCAGTCCAGCAACCGGCCGCAGCAGTTCTACGTCACCGACGACCTGTCGACGCAGAAGTGGTACCTGGCCGGCGACTCCGGCAGCTACACCCAGGCGTCCTGGTACCGCTGGCTGGTGGACGGCGCGAACGCCACCAACTCCACGATCGTCGGCAAGACCTTCCGGTACTACTGCGTCATCGAATGCGGTAACTTCGGCGGCTACACCGACATCACCCTCAGCTCGACCTCCCCGGCTGCTCCGCCGGTCGACACGAGCAAGACGTACGTCATCGCCAACGGTTCCGGACAGGTCCTGGCCCAGGTTTCCGGCAGCACCGCGACCACGTCCGCACCGGCTGACGGCTCGACCCTGCAATCCTGGTCCTTCAGCAGCGACGGCGACGGTTCGTTCACCGTCACCAACGCCGCCACCGGCCAGGTGCTGGGCGTCAACTCCGCCTCCACGACCGGCCGCGCGTGGGGCACCGCGCCCACGGCGACCACCTTGTCCGGCGCTCCGGCCGTGGGCCAGCAGTGGTTCGTCATCAAGAACACTTCCCCGGCCGGCACCTTCCGCCTCGTCAACCGTTACAGCGGCCTGGTCCTGGGCATGTCCTCGACCTCCGGCCGCCTGATCGAGACCACCCCGACCCGCAACTGGACCAACACCACCGGCAGCGGCGTCGGCGGCACCCGCTCCGCCGCCGACCAGACCCTGACCTTCACCCCGTCCGGCACCACCGGCACCCCCACCGACCTGACCCTGGCCAAGCCGACCACCGCCTCGTCCGTCGAGCCGGGAACCAGCTTCACCGCGAACCTGGCGACCGACGGCGACGCGGCGACGCGCTGGTCGAGCGCGTACTCCGATCCGCAGTGGCTCCGCGTCGACATGGGTGCCACGCACCAGGTCACCGAGGTGAAGCTGTCCTGGGAAGCGGCCTACGGCAAGGCGTTCCAGATCCAGACCTCGAACGACGGCACCACCTGGACGACGATCTACTCCACGACCACGGGCACGGGAGGCGTCCAGGACCTGACCGGGCTGTCGGGATCAGGCCGCTACATCCGGCTGTACGGCACCGCACGCGGCACCGGCTACGGGTACTCGCTGTGGTCCTTCGACGCATACGGAACCTGATGTGAGCCCGGCCGGCCGGAGCACAGTGCTCCGGCCGGCCGTCGCCGTCACCCGCGGGGGTCCGATCAGAGCGCCTTGAGGATGTCCTCCACCCGCTCCTTCGCATCCCCGAACAACATCGCCGCGTTCTCGCGGAAGAACAGCGGGTTCTGCACCCCCGCGTACCCCGAGGCCATCGACCGCTTGAACACGATCACGTTCTCCGCCTCCCACACCGTCAGCACCGGCATCCCGGCGATCGGGCTGGTGGGGTCCTCGGACGCCGCCGGGTTCACCGTGTCGTTGGCGCCGATCACGAGCACGACGTCCGTCTCGGCGAAGTCCTCGTTGATCTCGTCCATCTCCAGCACGATGTCGTACGGGACCTTGGCCTCGGCCAGCAGCACGTTCATGTGCCCGGGCAGGCGGCCGGCGACCGGGTGGATGCCGAAGCGGACCTCGACGCCCTTGTCCCGCAGTTTGCGCGTCAGCTCGGCGACGCCGTACTGGGCCTGGGCCACGGCCATGCCGTAGCCGGGGGTGATGACCACGGTGCGGGCGCCGCGCAGCAGGTCGGCGGCGCCGTCGGCGGTGATCTCGCGGTGCTCGCCGTAGTCGCGGGCCTCGGCCGGGCCGGCCTCGATGCCGAAGCCGCCGGCGATGACGGAGATGAACGAGCGGTTCATCGCCTGGCACATGATGTAGGACAGGTACGCGCCGGAGGAGCCGACCAGGGCGCCGGTCACGATGAGCAGGTCGTTGTCGAGCAGGAAGCCCGAGGCCGCCGCGGCCCAGCCGGAGTAGCTGTTCAGCATGGACACCACCACGGGCATGTCGCCGCCGCCGATGGAGGCGACCAGGTGCCAGCCCAGGCCGAGGGCCAGCACGGTCAGGACGGCCAGCACCGCGCCGCCGGGGTCGCTGACGTAGACCACGGTGAGGACCGCGAACGCGGCCAGGGAGCCGAGGTTGATGAGGTTCTTGCCCGGCAGCATCAGCGGGCTGGAGGACATGCGGGCCGAGAGCTTCAGGTTGGCCACGATCGAGCCGGTGAAGGTCACCGCGCCGATGAAGACGCCGACCGCGACTTCGGCGGAGTGGATGCGGCTCAGCGACTCCAGGGCGTAGGTCGGGTGCTCCAGGTGGCCGGACCAGCCGACCGCCACCGCGGCCAGGCCGACGAACGAGTGCAGCAGCGCGATGAGCTCGGGCATGCCGGTCATCTCGACGATCTTCGCCCGCCACAGGCCGATCACCGCGCCGACGGTGATCGCGCCGAAGAGCAGCACGACGGGCAGGGCCTCGTCGGCGCCCTTCACCGCGAGCCAGACGGTGGCGGCCAGGGCCAGCGCCATGCCGATCATGCCGAAGCGCAGGCCGATCCGGGAGGTCTCATGCTTGGACAGCCCCGCCAGGGACAGGATGAACAGCAGCGCCGCGACGATGTCCGCGGCGGCGACGACGGATACCACGGACATGTCAGCGGTCCCCCTTGCTGAACATGGCGAGCATGCGCCGCGTCACCGCGAAGCCGCCGAAGATGTTGATGCTGGCCAGCAGCACGGCCGCGGCGGACAGGACCGTCACGGCCCGGTCGTGCGACCCGATCTGCACCAGCGCGCCGACGACGACGATGCCGGAGATCGCGTTGGTCACCGACATCAGCGGCGTGTGCAGCGCGTGCGCCACGTGGCCGATCACGTAGTAGCCGATGACGATCGCCAGCATCAGGGTCGCGAAGTGCGACGGGATCGGCGCCGGCGCGGTGGCCAGCACCAGGAAGAAGGCGGCCAGGCCGCCGCCGATCAGGCCCCACTTCACCGCGGGGTTCGCCGGCTTCTCCGCGGCCGGCGCGGGCGCGGCCGGTGCCCCGGGGGCCGCCGGGGCGGCCGACACCTGCACCGGTGGTGGCGGCCATGTCGATTCGCCTTGCCGGACCACGGTGATGGAGCGCTGGACCACGTCGTCGAAGTCCAGGACGAGGTGGCCGTCCTTGCCCGGGGTCATCAGCTTGAGCAGGTTCACCAGGTTGGTGCCGTACAGCTGCGACGCCTGCGCGGGCAGCCGGCCGGCCAGGTCGGTGTACCCGATGATGGTCACCCCGTTGCCGGTGACCACCGCCTGGTCCTTGACCGTGCCCTCGACGTTGCCGCCGTTGGCCGCGGCCATGTCGACGATCACCGAGCCCGGCTTCATCGAGGCCACCATCTCGGCGGTGATGATGCGCGGCGCCGGGCGGCCCGGGATGAGCGCGGTGGTGATGATGATGTCGACGTCCTGGCACTGGTCGGCGTACAGCTGCGCCTCCAGGGCCTTGTAGTCGGCGCCCATCTCCTTGGCGTAACCGGTGGCCGACACCTCGACCTCGGGCGACTCGATCGACAGGTACTCCCCGCCGAGCGACTTCACCTGGTCGGCCACCTCCGGCCGCGGGTCGGTGGCGCGCACGACCGCCCCGAGCGACCCCGCGGCGCCGATCGCCGCCAGGCCCGCGACGCCGGCGCCCACGACCAGCACCTTCGCCGGCGGGACCTTGCCCGCGGCCGTGACCTGCCCGGTGAAGAACCGCCCGAACACGTGCGCGGCCTCGACCACCGCCCGGTACCCGGCGATGTTGGCCATCGACGACAACACGTCCAGGGACTGCGCCCGCGAGATGCGGGGCACCGCGTCCATCGCCAGCGCGGTGATCGGGCGCGTGGCCAGATCCGCCACCAGCTCCGGGTTCAGCGCCGGGGACAGCAGCGCGACCAGCGTCGCGCCCTCCTTGAGCGCGTCGAGCTGCGCCGGGGCGGGCGCGTTGACGCCGAACACGATGTCGGCGTCCGCCACCGAGCCCACCGACGCGCCCGCCTCGGCGTAGGCGTCGTCGGAGAAGCTGGACGCCGCTCCCGCGCCGGGCTCGACCACCACGCCATAGCCCAGCTTCATCAGCTGGGCCACCGTCGCGGGGGTCGCGGAGACGCGTGTCTCCCCGGCCCTCGCTTCCTTGAGCACTCCGATCAGCATGGCAACTCCATGAGGGTTCCGAGCCGTGCACGGTGCCGTCCAGGTGTGCCGAGCTCGATCTGGTCGGCCTTGGCGCGCTTAAGATACAGGTGCTGGGGCTGCTTCCAGGGCATACCGGTGGTGACTATCACATCCGGATCGCTCTTCGCTCGCGTCGCCGCCGCGGCGTGTCGCCGGTCCTCGACCGTCATCGGGCCTCCTCTCCACGAACACAGGGTTCGAATATGCACATGCGCCCACCCCCACGGGAAGCCCTGACCCGGACGTGAACTGTCGACGATCTGTCGACGAACACTGCGACCGTTTCCCCATGACCGGATACCCGGGCGCCGCCTGGCGCGGACCCGTCCCGAACCAGGGCGGGACGATGGGCCCGATCCTCGGGCTCGTGCTGCCCATCCAGGAGGGCCCCGAGGCCGGGACCGACGCCTGGTTCCACAACCCGGCGTCCAAGGTCTCGGCGCACTTCGGCCATCCGAAGGCCGGCGGGCTCGACCAGTGGCCGGAGGTCGGGACCGTCGCGTGGGCCGGGGTCGGCGGGAACGACGACTGGGTCGGCGTCGAGAACGAGGGACATTCCGGCGACACCCTCACCGGCTCGCAGCTGGAGAACGTCGCGCGGCTGCTCGCCTGGCTGCACCGGGAGCACCGCGTGCCGGCTCGACGTCCTCCGGAACGGCCGCCCGCTGCCCGTCGGCGGGCCCCGGATCGGCAGGCTTCTCGCCCGTCTGATCATCGACGCCGGACGGACCGTGGCCCGCTGCTACGTGGGGTTGTGCGATCTGGTTGTTCGTCGACTTCAGCAACCCGGAGGGTCGGATGTGGGGCTGGGACCCGAACGTCAGGCGATCTGATCGGCCGACCCACTACGATCGCTGCGGCAAGGACCGTGAAGAGGGGGATGAATCGTGAGCGTAGAAGCGCTGGAAGAGCTTCCAGACGGGCCGGTCACCGGCCCCGACGGCGTTGCCGTTCGTCTGGGCGTCACCAAGACGACAGCAGTCGGCCCGCCGCTGGATGTCGGCCCTGACGACTTCGTCGCCGGTGAAGCATCGCTCGGGGCTCTGCTCTTGGTGAAGACGATGCGCCTGTTCCAGGTCCATGTACTTCGCGTCAAGCCGTGGACCGTGACCGTGATGTCGGCGGCCCCCGACTCGAAGGTCGTGTATCTGCGCCACCCGACGGAAGAGGAGGCCCGGCGAGCGGCCCTTGAGATCGTTCGCAGCGTCCAGACTCATGGGGTGGCGGGGTTCTGAGCCAGCACCGTGGCTTGGCCGCAGGCGTGCCGGTGGGCTGCGACCACGACACCGCCGCGTTCGCGGAGGCCGCGCTGGGTCACTGAACGATCTGCCGCGGGACGTGGTCAACTGGTGGATCGGGCCGAACAACAGTTCCGGCAGAGTCTTGAGGTATCCGCCCCGCACGGTTTCGACCACCTCACCGCCCCGGCCCGCATCGGGCTGGCCCAGGCCCAGGCCCTACTCGGCGATGCCTCGCGTGAGCATGACCAGGGTGACGAACGTGCGGTAGAGACGAACGGGGTCGTCGTCCACGAGATGGACGACCGTCGCGTCGTCCCGGTCCGGTGCGACCCGTTCGAGCCAGGTGGCCATCTCGGCCAGGTCCGGATTGCGGAGGCGGACGGTGAGTGTGGCCGGGAGTTCGATCCGGGCGGTCGGCTTCCTGTCCGCCTGACCGAGGGTCGCGACGGCGTCCCGTGCGGTCTGCTCGATGAGCTGGATCGCTCGGGACGGGTGCAAGCTCTCGGCGGCGAAGCGGGAGATCGACTGCTTGACCACGGCGGCGTGGGCGTCGGGCCAGAACGGGCGCAGCTCCGCCGCCGTGGTCTGGTCGCCGGTCACCAGGACCACGGGCACGCCGTGGCCCGTCGCCACCAGTGAGTTGATGCCGGATTCGGCGGCGAGCACGCCGTTGAGGCGGACTTCCGCGATCGCGGCCGGGTTGTAGGTGTGCGAGAGGGTCGCGGGTCCGGCGGAGGCCGAGCCGTGGTAGGAGACGAAGAAGACCGCGTCGAACGAGTCGTCGAGGCCCTGCATCATGTACAGCGGCTTGTGCCGGCCGGACAGGTAGGCGGCTCCCCCGTGCAGGAGCTCGGGGCGCAGGTTCGCCATCCGGCCGTGGGAATCGTTGACGAGGAACTCGTGCGGCCCGCCGGCCGCGTTCGCACCGTCGATCGCCGCGTTCACCTCGTTCTGGAGCAGGACGCGGTAGTGCTCGTAGTCGTGCTGGCCCGGCCGGCACTGCTCCCAGTCGACGACACCGGCCGTGCCCTCCATGTCCGAGGAGATGAAGATCTTCACCGGTGCTCCCTTCGTCCTGCGCGACCCGTCACACATCCATGACTCTGAGTTCGCGCTGCTCGACCCGGATGGTTACCGTCTGGTGCTGTTCTACAAGAAGTAGACACCTAGGCCCCGGCGGTCCGGACTCAGCGCTTGACCGCCACGCCCGCGTACATCGCGATGTCCTGGTCGCGGATCGGCGCGGCGTCGGCGTCCGGCCGCCAGTGGTGGACCAGGGTGACGCCGGGGTCGAGCAGCTCGTAGCCCTTGAAGAAGGCCTCGGTCTCGGCCTTGTCCCTGACCTGCAGCGGGATGCCGCGGGCGTTGTACTCGCGGCTGACGCCGCCGACGCCCACCGGGTCCGTGTCGCCGGTGAACACCGTCACCGCGAGGAAGCTCCCGGGGACCAGGGCGTCCATGAAGCGGCGCACGATGCCCTGCGGGTCGTCCTCGTCCAGGACGAAGTGCACGATCGCGATCAGGGACAGCGCCACCGGCCGGGAGAAGTCGATCACATCGCGCAGACGGGGGTCGCCGATGATCGAGTCCGGGTCGCGGAAGTCGGCGTCGATGTAGCAGGTGCGGCCCTCCGCCGTGCTGGACATCAGGGCTCTGGCATGCGTCAGCACGATCGGGTCGTTGTCCACGTACGCGACCCGCGCCTCCGGCGCGATCGCCTGCGCGATCTCGTGCACGTTCGGCGAGGTGGGGATGCCGGTGCCGATGTCCAGGAACTGACGCACCCCGTATTCCTCGGTGAGGCGGCGCACCAGGCGGTGCATGAAGGCACGCGTGGTCCGCATGGATATCGGCAGCGCGGGCCACGCCTCCACCGAGGCGTGCGCGGCGACCCGGTCCGCCTCGAAGTTGGTCTTGCCGCCGATCAGGTAGTCGTAGACCCGTGCGGAGTGCGGCACGTCCATCCGCAGGTCCACCGATGCATAGTCGTCCTGCGGCTCCTGCTGTGCCCGGGTCTCGTCCGCCATGGTGGTGCCTCCCGTTATCGCTGAGCATCGTTATCCGGCCGCCGCCCCGGCGGTCCTTACAGCGCATGGTAACGATGTTCCGGTGTCTAACGCAGAGGCCTCAATCACCGTGCCCTGAACAGCGTGACCGCGGCGACGTCTCCGACGACCGGCCTGAGCAGCGGCAGCGCATACCGGTAACGGCGCGGCAGCCGGGCGCGCACCGTAGCGGGCGGCCGGGTCACGGCGGACGCCCGCACGACCTCCAGACCCAGTGGCTCCAGCGTGTGCGGATCGTCGCACGGCCACGCCCAGAGCGCGGTCAGGTTCCTCTTGGCCGCCATCCGGTGCTGCTGATCGAGCATCCGTTTGGTGTAGGTGTCGAACACCAGCAGTGCGCCGGGAAACCGTTCGGCGATGCGGGTGAGCACCGTCGGTGCCTCGTCCAGGTAGACGAGCACTCCCTCGGCCACGAACAGATACGGACCCGGGCTCGCCGCCACGACCGCCATCCAGTCCTCGTCCAGCACCGAGGCGGCCACCATCCGGCGGCGGTCGGTGTCCTCGAAGAAGCGCCGCCGCAGTTCGACCGTGTCGGGCAGGTCCAGGTCGATCCACCGCGTCCGCCCGTTGTCGACCCGGTCGAACCGGGAGTTCAGGCCGGTGCCGAGCTCGACGACCGTCCCCTCCGGATGGTCCGCGAGGAAGCCGCGGACGAACTCGTCGAACACCGCGGTCCGCAGCACCGTGACCCCCGCGCCCCAGCCCCGGCTGTACCGCGCGGCGTCGAAGTCGACCGCCGCCATGATCTGGGCGGCCTTCGGGTCCCGGACCAGCGGATGCTTCCTGCGCGACTCGCGCGCCCGCCCGGCCAGCGGGATGAACAACGTCTGCTGGACCGCGCCGAGCTGGACCTTCACTGGCTCCGCCATGGGATCCGTTATATCGGGATCGCCAGGACAACGCACATGAAGGTGGGCCCGTCCCATTCGTACGACAGACCCACCACGTACCTCCTGGTGCGGCTGGAGTCCCTAGTCCATGCCAGGGGCCGCCGGCGTGTTCCGGGACGTCAGCCGCCGTGCCACACGGGCAACGTGCCCTTCGTCCTGCGATCGCGAGCGGGCCAGGAGCGCGTCGAGCGCCAGCGGGCCCGCGCCGATGATGGCGATCAGCAGGAACGACCACGAGAACAACGCGGCCTGTTCGCCGCCGTTGGCCATCGGCAGCAGCGCGTGCTTCTGGTGCACGCTGAAGTAGGCGTAAGCCATGGTGCCGGAGAGGACAATCGCGGCCGGCCGGGTCGCGAGGCCGAGCATCACCAGCAGCCCGAAGGCCAACTGGAGCAGACCCGCCACGCCGTCGGGCCATTCGGTCAGGGAGAGCGTGTGCCCGCCATAGGGCTTGACCGGGAAGCCGGTCAGCGTGGAGGCGCCATGGCAGGTCATGAGGAACCCGATCACGATGCGGTACAACGACAGGCCGATCGGTGGCAGGGACCTGAGGTCGCGCATGCGGCTTCACCACTTCCGTCTTGTGATCCGCCGGGGTAGGAGGCGGATGCCTGAGGTCGCCCGGACGGCCTCGTTGCCGTGGGCGGGAAGGTGTGTGCCGGTGGGAAGAACGTATCCGTTCAGGGCCCTGATGTGAATCGGGGATGAAGGTCTTGTGGGGCGGCTGTCTGGTGCGGGTCAGGGTGTCTGAGGGGGTCCGCGCGGCGACGGCGCACTTCGGCGGAAGGGAAAGGCCTGGCGGTGCGACCGGTCACGTGACGAGGCGTCAGAAAACCGAGGGTCCGAGTGAGGTGCGGGCAAGGGTGTGCCGTGCCAGTACGATATCCCGCGATACCCGGATGACTCCGACAGAACGGACCGTCGTAGCGATGTCTGACACTGATGAGCCGGTTCGGATCGCCGTGATCGCCGGCACCGGAACCGCCGCCAAGCGGGTCCTTCCGGCGCTCGCCTCCAGCCGGCAGGTGAGCATCTGTGCGATGCACGGCCGGTCCCAGGAGAAGCTGGCCGCGATCAGTACAGCCTATCCGGAGGTCGCCACCTTCACGGACATCGACGAGATGCT
Source organism: Catenulispora subtropica (assembly GCF_039531675.1). Lineage (NCBI taxonomy): Bacteria > Bacillati > Actinomycetota > Actinomycetes > Catenulisporales > Catenulisporaceae > Catenulispora > Catenulispora subtropica. The sequence goes on along the minus strand of NZ_BAAAQM010000031.1, from coordinate 85,741 downwards.
GTCCACCGCCGAGCCGGACGCCGTGCTCGTCGCCAGCCCGCCGATGCTCCATATCGATCACTGCATCCAGGCGTTCCGGTACGTGTCCCACGTGCTCTGCGAGAAGCCCCTCGCCGACGACCTGCGGGACGGCGAGGCGCTGGCCGAACTCGCGGCGGTGGACGGCCGGACGCTGGCCATCGCGCATCACCTCCGGCACCAGCAAGCCGCAACCTTCCTCCGCTCCCTCGTCGCGCAGGGATCGCTGGGCCCTGCGATCGCGGCTTCGGCTCGCTGGACCTTCGCCCTGAACAAGGCCTCGTCGAACGCCGCGTGGAAGCTCGCCTCGTCGGGGGCGGGGATCGGGCCCCTGCTCGACACGGGCGTCCACTGCGTCGACATGGCGGAATACCTGTTCGGGCGGCCGGCGGAGGCCGCTCGGCTCGCCTCCGAGTCGGGGCTCACCGGCAACCTCGTCATGCGCTTCGAGAGCGGCCCGCTGGTCGACGTGACCGCGTCGTGGGAGGCCGCCGCCACGGCGAACGACCTGTCCATCGTGTTCGAGCGTGGCAGCGTTCTGGCACGCGGCTTCTTCGCAGAGAAGAGCTGCCCGGCCATCACTGTGACCGGACCGGAGGGAGAGCTGCAGAAGACCTTCGGCGAGGAGAACCTCTACCGGAACGAGCTTGAGGCGTTCGCTGCCTCGGTCAGGGGACAGGCTGATGGTCGGGAACCGCTGACCACGGCTGAGGAGGCGTTGGCGGCGCTTCGGGCCATTCTTTAGTCCTACAGTCGTACGCGCACCCGATAACGCTCAAGCCACCCGTTCAGCTGCAGCAGATAGGAAAGGCTGATCGCGGGCGTGACCGCGGTGATCGGGCCCGGCAGCGCGTCGAGATCGGACGTGACCGCCGCCTGGACGCGCGCGCGGTCCAGGAGTTCGAAGACCGGGGCGGTGGTGTCGGCCAGGAGGCCCAGGACGAGGTCGCGCATGCGGTCGACGTAATGGTCGTTGCGGCTGGCCGGGTAGGCGCTCTTCGGTCTGTTGACGATCTCGGCCGGCAGCAGGTTCGTGCAGGCTTCGCGGAGGAGTGCTTTCGGCGTCGCGGCATGTGCCTTCAGAGCGGCCGGGACGTTGAACAGGTACTCGGCCAGCCGGTGGTCGGCGAAGGGGACGCGGACCTCCAGGCCCAAGGCTGTGCTGAGGCGGTCTTGGCGGTCGAGGAGGCCCGGCAGCCACCGGGTGACGCCGAGGTGGAAGACCTCGCGCTGGCGGCGGCGCTCGGGGCTGTCGCCGAGCAGGCGTGGCACCTCGCCGAGCGCCTCGTGGTAGCGGTCTGCTTCATAACGGCGGGGCTCGATGGCACGGCGGATGTCCTCACGGAGCAGGACCTCGGGTTGACGCCGGCCGTACATCCACGGGAAGGAGTCATGCGCGACATAGCCGGGATCGTTCTGCCAGAGGTAGCCCCCGAACATCTCGTCCGCCGCCTCGCCGGACAGGGCCACCGTGCAGTGGTCCTTGACCGACTGGAACAGCAAGTACATGGTGGTGTCGAGGTCGCCCCAGCCGGGGAGGTCGCGCGCGGTGAGGCCGATGTCGCGGTGGTCGACGAGGTGGTCCACGGTGACGGCGGTGGTCACGTGCTTGATGCCCAGTTCGGCTGCCACCAGGGCGGCGAAGGGTTCGTCGGTGCTCGGGCGCCAGGCGTCGGAGCCCGGGGCGCCGGACGACGGCGGGTTGACGGAGAACGCGACGAGGTCGCCCGTCAGCTCGCGCGCGGCCAGCGCGGTGACGGCACTGGAGTCGATCCCCCCGGACAGCAGAGACCCGACCGGCACGTCGGCCACCACCTCGTGGCGCACGATGTCGTCGAGCAACCCGCGGATGTGAACCGCACCCTCGGCGAAGTCCCGGACGTTCTCCCGGGCCTCAAGGCGCCAGTACGGCGCCTCGCGCAGCCCTCGCTCATCGGCGACGACCACACAGCCGGGCCGGACCTCGCGCATCCCCCGGAACGTTCCGTGGCCCGGTGTCCGGGCGCGCGGCACGGCCATCAGTTCGGCGAGTCCCTCGGCGTCCAGTTCCGCTGGCATGCCGGGGTGGGCGAGCAGCGTCTTGGGCTCCGAACCGAAGATGACACCGTTCCCCTCGCTGAGGCGCGCGTAGTAGAGCGGTTTGATGCCGAACCGGTCGCGCGCCAGCACCAGCCGCCGCTCCCGGTAGTCCCAGATAGCGAACGCGAACATGCCGATCAGCCGGGATCCGAGCTCGGTGCCCCACTGCAGGTACGCCGTCAGCAGCACCTCGGTGTCCGACCGCGTGGTGAACGACCAGCCGTGGCCGGCCAACTCGGCGCGCAGCTCGCGGAAGTTGTAGATCTCGCCGCTGAACACGATCGCGACCTCGCCGCCGCCGCGGTGCGTCCGCACCATCGGCTGCCGCCCGCCCTCGATGTCGATGACGGCCAGCCGGCTGTGGCCCAGCGCCGCGCGCGGACTGAGCCAGACCTCCTGCGCGTCCGGGCCGCGCGGCGCCAGCGTCCGCGTCATCCGCCAGACGACCTCGCCGCCCCGGCGCAGGTCCCGATCCCAGTCCACCCAGCCCGCGATACCGCACACCGTCACAGCCTCCTGATCTTGTCGTCGACGTACCTCAGCGAGAAAGGAAGCGCGCGGTCCAGGTACTCCAGGTCGTGCGACCCACGGCGCTCGTGGAACTCCAGGTCGAAGCCGGCCGTCCGGAGCTTCAGCGCCATCCGGCGGTTCATCTCCACGATCCGCGGATAGTCCTGCGCCCCGACGTCGGCGTAGACCGACAGCCCGGATGCCCGGCCGGAGTCGACCATCGCAGGCAGATCGTAAAGACGGCGTACAGCGCTCCCGGGCGGGCCCCACACCCGTTCGTGCGCCGCCTCGGTCGGAATCATGAAGTCGCGCTCGTCCCGCAGTCCGGCATACGGGTCGCCGACGCGCGACGGGGCCTCGAACGCCCCCGCGTGGCTCGCGACCACGGTGAACAGCCCGGGATGCCGCAGCGCCTGCATCAGGGCGCCGGCCCCGCCCATCGAGAACCCGCCGATCGCGCGGAGGCCGTGCCGCAGATGCACGGCGTAGTTCTCGTCGACGAAGGGCACGAGTTCCCGCACCAGGTAGTCCTCGTAGCGCAGCCCCCGGTCGTCGTTGATGAACCAGCGCCGGCCGCTCTCGGGCAGCACGACCACCAGGTCGAGCCCGCTCAGGTGCTCGACCAGCCTGGTCCTGGTCAACCACGTCGACCGGCTGCCACCGTATCCGTGCAGCAGGATCAGCACGGCGGCCTTCCGCTCCGCGGACAGGCACGTCTGCGGCACCAGCACGTCGGCCCGCTTGACGACGCCCAGCGCCGCACTCGGCCACTCCCAGGTCTCGATCGTGTGCGACGGCAGCACGTCCTTGCGCACCAGGGTCCTCATGAGCCCGCCGCCGCCATCAGGGATCGACGATCGACCTTGCCGGTGGAGGTGTAGGCGAGGCTCGAGACGACCTCGATCTTCTCCGGGACCATATACGTGGGCAGATACTCACGAGTATGCCGACGCAGGGCGCGCTCGTCAGGTCCACCGCCGCGCGCCGCCGTCACGAACGCGACGATCCGCGCGGTCCCGGCCTCGTCGGGCGCGACCACGCACACCGCCTCGGCGACCTCGGGCCGCAGTTCCAGCACCGCCTCGATCTCACCGAGTTCGATGCGATGACCCTTGACCTTGACCATCGTGTCCTTGCGGCCGACGTAGAGCAGGCACCCGTCGTCGCGGCGCCTGACGATGTCCCCGGTGCGATAGAACGAGCCGCGCTCGGTCTGGATCACGCTCGCGTCGGTCTTGGCGGGGTCGTTCCAGTAGCCGCGCATGACGGACGCGCCGCCGATGCACAGCTCGCCGGTCGCCTCGATCACCAGTTCCGTCGCGTAGGGGCACGGCCGGCCGATCGGAGGCGCCGCCGGCGCGTCCGCGGCGAGGTCTTCGGGACCGAGCCGGTGGAACGTGCACACGTTCGTCTCGGTCGGGCCGTACAGGTTGTAGAGCACGCTGCTAGCCGGCACCACATCGCGCAGAGCCCTGAGATGCCGCACCGGGTACTCCTCGCCGGCGAAGGCGACGACCCGAAGCCGCGTGTCGGCCAGCTCGCCGCCGCCCGCGGCATCGGCCATCCGCCGCAACGCGCTCGGCACCGAGTACCACACCGAGACGTCCTGCTCCCTGACGAAGCGCACCAGGCCCGCGCCGAGCCCGGTCCAGCTGTCCGGCACCAGGGCCACCGAGCCGCCACACGCCACAGCGCCGAAGACGTCGAGGATGGACAGGTCGAAGTGCAGGGGCGCATGACTCGACAGCACGTCCGCCGCCGTCAGCTCGAGCTCGCCGGCGGCCCAGTCGACGAAGGCCCGCGCGTTGGCGTGCGTGAGCACGACGCCCTTGGGTGTCCCTGTGGAGCCCGAGGTGTAGAGGATGTAGGCCACGTCGTCGGGTGAGGTCGGCACGTAGACCCGCTCGGCGCCCGCGTACTCCGTCAGCGCTTCCTCCCACTCCGCACCGACACAAAGCACTGAAACCCGCTCCATGAGCTCCGGAGCACACGCCCGCAGGCTCTCCGCGCGCTCCGGCGTGGTGATCAGCCACGACGCCGCACAGTCGGACAGCACCGCGGCGGCCCGCCGTGGCGGCCCGGTCGGGTCGATCGGCACATACGCCGCCCCGCTCCGCAGCACCGCGTAGATCGCCGCGATCGCCTCGACCGACTTGTTCAGCCAGATCCCGACCCGCCCGAGGCTCTCCTCGGACCTGGACGGACCCCGCTCGACGAGCAGGCGCGCCACACAGTTGCTGATCTCGTCCAACTCGCCGTACCCGACCCGGCGCTGGCGCTCGCTGACGGCCGTCGCCTCCGGATCCCGGCGGACCGCTGCCGCCCACAGGGCGGTCAGAGTTCCGCTGTTACCTTCGGGCTTTGTCACAGGTTCACCTCTGTCATCCCTGTCATCCCTGTCATCACTGTCATCACTGTCATCTCAAACCGAGCTTCCCGGCGATGACCTCGCGCTGCATGTCGGAGGTGCCGGAGGAGATCCTGGTGCCGAGGGCGTCGCGCAGACGCCGGTCGATGCCGGCGTCGCGGGTGTAGCCGGACGCGCCGAAGATCTGCATGGCGTCCTCGAAGGTCGACACCGCCGCTTCGCTCACATGGAGCTTCACCAGTTCCGGCAGGAAGGACGGGGCCGCCCGCGGGCCGCGCGGCCGCGCCAGTTCCCAGGCGGCGGAACGCACCAGGGCCCGGGACGTCTCCAGGCGGTGCTGCATCTCCACGATGCGGTTCGCCACCGCCTGGAACGAGCCGATGCGGCGGCCGAACTGGCGCCGGCTCCGGGCCCGGTCGACGCACTCCTCGATCTGGCGTTCCATGGCGCCCAACAGGGGCGCCAGTATCAGGGTGCGTTCCCAGGCCATCACGGTGCCGAAGATTTCAGAGCCCTGTTTCTCGGCTCCGAGCAGACCCTCCGGTCCCACGCTGCATTCCTCGAGCACCACCTGGCCCCATGGACTGGATTCCAGCCCCGCCTTCGGCTGCTCCGGCTCCACCCACAGACCGGGGTTGTCCCGCTCCACCAGGAAGGCGGTCACCCCGGTGAAGCCGAGTGCCCGGCCCAGTGTCGCGTAGACCAGGAACACGTCAGCCTCAGGCGCGTTGGTGACGAACCGCTTCCGGCCGTTGAGCACGTACCCGTCGCCCTCCCGCCGCGCGACGGCGCGCATGGCGAGCGCGTCGGAGCCCGACTCGGTCTCGGTGATGGCGTGCGCGCCGATCAGCCGCCCTTCGGCCAGGCCGGGCAAGAACGCGTCCCGCTGCCGATCCGTGCCGTAGCGCAGAACCGGAACCTCCACCGCCCACATGTGCGCCCCGGCCCGGATGAGCAGACCGATGTCCCGGCAGCCGTACCCGAGACCTTCCAGGGCGTACGCGCAGGTGAGCGGGGAGTGGCCGAGACCGCCGTACTCCTCCGGGATCGGCAGCGCCATCACCTGGGCCGCCGCGAGCGTCTTCCAGTCCGCGCCGTCGTCCGGACAGGCGCGGAGGACGTCGTGCACCTCCTGCTGCTCCGGGGTCCACGCGAGGTCCATGACAGGCTCCTCACACGCTCGTCGTCGAGAGCCTGGCCAGCGCCAGCTCCACCTCGGCGTCGGCGGCGGAGTCGGATTCCAGCAGGCCGTTGAGGTACTTGTCGTAGGACCCGAGATCCATCAGCCCGTGCCCGCTCAGGTTGAACAGGATCGTCTCCGGTGTGCCGGTCTCGCGCGCGCGTACCGCCCGGTCGATGACGTGCGCGATCGCGTGCGCGGACTCCGGCGCCGGGATCAGCTGCTCGGCCCGGGCGAAGGTGACGCCCGCCGCGAAGACCTCGCTCTGGCCGAGCGCCACGGCCTCGATCAGGCCCTCGTGGTACATCCAGCTGATCACCGGAGCCGCCCCGTGGTAGCGCAGCCCGCCGGCGTGGATGGGGGAGGGGATGAAGGTGTGGCCGAGCGTGTACATCTTCGACATCGGGGTGTTGCCGAGGGCGTCGTGGTGGTCCCACGTGTAGACGCCCCGCGTCAGCTTGGGACAGGACCTGGGCTCGACGGCCACCAGCCGCGTGGGGCGCCCCGTGATCCGCGCCTGCCGGTGGAAGGGCATGGCGATCCCGGCGAAGTTGCTGCCCGCGCCGAGGGCGGCCACCACGGTGTCGGGGTAGTCGCCGAGCGCCTCCATCTGCGCGACGGCTTCCTGCCCGATGACGGTCTGGTGCAGCAGGACGTGGTTGTCGCCGCTCCCGGCCGAGTACCGGATCCCCTCGCCGTCCTGGGCGAACTCGTGCGCCTCGGAGCTGGCCACGGACAGGCTGCCCGGGCAGTCCGGGTCGTCGGCCAGGATCGACCGCCCGGCCTCGGTCGTCACGCTCGGGCTCGGCACCACGTGCGCGCCGTTGAGCTCCATGAGGACGCGCCGCTGCGGCTTCTGCTCGTAGCTGCACCGGACCATGTAGACGGTGCACTCCAGGCCGTAGGCGGCACAGGCCATCGACAGCGCCGTACCCCATTGCCCGGCGCCGGTTCCGGTGACCAGCCCCCGGACACCGGCCTTCTTGTAGTAGTACGCCTGGGCGACGGCCGAGTTCAGCTTGTGGCTGCCGGAGGGGCTCGCGGCCTCGCATTTGTAGTAGATCCGCGCCGGGGTGTTCAGCAGACGCTCCAGCCGGTGGGCCCGCACCAGCGGGGTCGGTCTCCAGCGCTCGTACTGGGCCCGGACCTCGGCCGGGATCTCGATGAACGGCTCGTCGCTCACGCTCTGCCGGTAGATCGACAGCGGCAGCTGGGGCCGGATGCCGTGCGATCCCACCTGGAGCGCGGGCCGCCGTTCCTCGGCGACGTAGCCGGCCAGTTCGGCGACGACGTTGTACCAGTGGGTCGGGACGCTCACGGACGCGCTCATGAGAAGCTCGGATCCGGGACGAGGCCGGCCGTCCGCAGCTGGCCGTGGACCAGGTCGACCAGGCTGCCGACGTCGACGAGGTCCGCGGTCATCACGGCCTCGTCGTCGATCTCGCAGGCGAAGGCCTTCTCCAGCCCGGCGATCAGCCGCAGCAGCGTCAGCGAGTCCAGGCTGATCGGCGTCGAGTACAGCGGGATGCCGTCGTCGACCTCCGCGGCGTCCATGTCGATGTCGAGGATGTCGACCAGGACCTGCTTGACGCGGGTGGATATGTGTTCTGTCATGGGAGTCTCCCGGAAGCGACGGGTTCGCGCGGGACGACGAAGGCGACGAGCCGTCCCCGCCGCTCCGTCACCACCGCCTGCGCGACCTCTGGATGGGACTGCAGGACCGTCTCGACCTCGCCGGGCTCGACGCGGTAGCCGCGGACCTTGATCTGGTGGTCGGTGCGGCCGACGACGACCAGCCGGCCGTCCGGGCGCAGCCGCCCGACGTCGCCGGTGCGGTAGCGCCGGCCGGCCGGGTGCTCGACGAAGCGCGCGGCGGTCTGCGCCGGATCGCCGAGGTAGCCGTCGGCCAGGCCGACCCCGGTCACGAACACCTCGCCCCGCCCGCCGGGCCCGACCTCGTTCCCGTCGGGGTCCAGCACCAGGATGCCGGCGCCCTCGACGGCCGGGCCGACGGTGATCTCCTCGCCGGGGCGCAGTTCGCCGCCGGTGCACCAGACCGCGGCCTCGGTGGGCCCGTACTCGTTGTAGAGCCGCGCCGGGGACCGCGCTGCGAAGTGGTCGGTCACCAGCTGTTCGGGGCAGGGCTCGCCGGCGACGACCAGGACCGCCGACGGGCCGCGGACCGGGCCGTCCAGGCGTTGCAGGGCACTGTGATAGTGCGACGGCGTCATCGCGGTGTGCGAGATCGGGATCGCGCCGCTGAGCATCGCGTCGACCGAGGCCATGATGCCGTCGAGTGAGGCGGGCGCGAACTCGACGGCGCCGCCGTCCGCCAGCGCCCACCAAGTGCAGCCGATGGCGGCGTCGAAGGTCACCTGCCAGATCATCAGGAGCCTGCGGACCGGCTCGGTGTAGAGCCGGGACCGGGCCAGGACGGTGCCCACGATCGCGCGGTGGGACACGACGACGCCCTTCGGCTCCCCGGTCGAACCGGAGGTGAAGACGATGTAGGCGGTGTCTTCGGCGGTCGTGGACCGGTGTGGCCGATCCGCGCTGCGGGCGGTGAGGCCCACGCCGCGATGCAGCGGGGCGACGCCGGCCAGGTTCCCGTACCGGTGCTCGGCGGTCAGCACGGCCGCCGCCCGCGTCCGGGCCGCCGACTGCCGCAGCCGGTCCCACGGTGCGTCCGGGTCGATCGGTACGTAGACCGCGCCGGCCTTGTAGACCGCGAGCTGCGCCACCAGCGACGCGCATCCGCGCTGGAAGCCGCACAGGACCGACCGCCCCGCCGTGAGACCGCCCTCGATGAGCTCGAGGGCGGTCCGGTTCGCGGCTTCGTCCAGCTCGCGGTAGGTCAGGCTGCCGTCCTCGCCGATGACGGCGAGAGCGTCCGGGACCCTGTCCGCTTGCTGTTCGAACAGGTCGATCAGGGTGGGACTCATCCGCCCGAGCTTCCGCGGACGCTCAGGGGACGCATGTCGGTCCAGAGCTCCGCGATGCGGGCCAGACACGCCTCCTTGTCTCCTTCGAAGCCCGCGTCGCGCCACCCGGACGGGACCGGGCGGTCGGCGGGCCAGATCGAGTACTGCTCCTCGTCGTTCAGCACGACGATCTGCTTGTCCTTGGTGTCCATGGTCAGCCCGCCAGCTTCACGGCCTCGACGAGGATGTGGTAGCCGAGGTAGTTGAACGGCGGCACGTCGCCGAGGTTGCGCTCCAGGCTGCGGACCACGCCGGCCACACCGCTGTCGGCCAGGACCTCGTCGGCCAGCCACGCCGAGATCGGCGAGTTGCCGCGCAGGTGGGTCATGACCAGCCCGGCCTCGGCGAAGTACGCCTTGAGCTCGTGCGGGCTGAAGCTGTGCCAGGGCGCGGTCAGGTCCTCGCCGCCGCGGGTGTTGGTGAACAGCAGCTGTCCGCCCTCGACGTCGGTGATGTCGACGGTCGCGAAGCGGTCGCCCTTGAAGAACTGCTCGAACAGGCTGTTCTTGACGCAGATGACCAGCCGGCCGCCGGGCCGCAGCACGCGGGCCGCCTCGGCGAAGACCCGGCCCCGGTCGGCCAGCGGGATGTGCATCAGGGCCAGCATGCTGGTCACGACGTCGAACGAGTCGTCCTCGAACGGCAGCGCGGCCATGTCGCCCTCGTAGAGGTCGGCGACCAGCCCCTGTTCGGCCAGCTTGGCCTGGGTGACGTCGAGCATCGCCCGGGAGATGTCCAGACCGCTCACGATGGCGCCGGCCTCGGCCATCGGCACGGTGAACCGGCCGGTCCCGCAGCCCATGTCGAGGACCTTCCGCCCGGACGCGATCTTGCTGAGCACGAACTCGTGCTCGGACGCGGTGAAGCCCTCGTCCGTGGGCCCCGAGCCCGGGATCCGCTCGTCGTACTCGGCGGCGATCTGCTGGTAGACCGAGCGGACGAGGACCTTCTGCTCCTCGGTGGTGTCGCTCGGCGCGGTCTCGAGAATGGTCACAGTCTTCCCCAATCGTTATGACAGTGCACGGACGGTGGTGGGCGGTTCGGGTTCGGTGGCGGCCGGTCCCGCGAGCCGCAGGGCGACCAGGACGGCGGGGACCAGCAGGGACGAGCCGGCCAGCGCGAAGCACCAGCGCAGCGACAGATGGGTGAGGACGAGGCCGATGCCGGCCGCGCCGGCGGCGTTCCCGGCGTTGAAGGCGCTGTTGACCCAGGCGCCGGCCTCCGTGCCGCGCCCGATCGCGCCCAGCTCGCCGGCGATCAGGTACGCGGTGGTGAGGATCGGCGAGATGAGCAGTCCGACGGCGGCCGCCGCCGCGACGAACAGGACCATGTTCCCGGCGTGACCGGCCACGGCGCAGAACAGCCCGAGCGGAGCCGCGAGCAGCGGCAGGCGCGCCCGCTGACTCCCGCGCCAGGCGCGCGAGCCGTACGCCAGCCCGCCGACCGCGCTGCCGACCGCCATCGCGGCCGTGACCCAGGAGACCCCGGCCGCGCTGCCGTGCTCCGTGGCGAACGCCACCATGAGCAGGTCCAGCGCGCCCAGACAAAGACCGAGCCCGGCGGTGACCATGACCGGATCGACCAGTCCGGTCCCGGCCCACAGACCGCGGTCCGAGGACGCCGCGGGAGCCGGTCCCCCGACGACCGGATCAGTGCCCGATGATGACGCCACGGCCGGCGAGAAGGCCAGGGCCGCGGTGCCCCCCAGGAGCAGCGCCGCGCTGACCACGACGCCCGCCGCGGGCCGGCCGAACGCCGTGCAGGCACCGGCCACCAGCGGTCCCACGACATACAGCAGCTCCTCGCAGACCGCGTCCAGGGAGAAGGCCCGCTGGAGCAGCTGCTCATCGGGGACGAGGCGGGTCCAGAGCGTGCGCATGAACGGGCCCAGCGGAGGCACGCACGCCCCGCTCCCGGCCGCCGACAGCCACACCGCGAACCGAGGGGCGCCGGGCTGCCACGCCAGGGCGGCGACGACACCGAGCAGCGCCGCACACAGCCCGGCCATCGGCAGCAGCACCCGCCGCGGGTCGAACCGGTCGAGCAGACGCGCCCGGTACGGCGCCAGCACCGAACTCGTGAGTCCGAACAAGGCCAGCGTCGCGCCGGCGGCGGAGTACGATCCCGTGGACCCGCTGACCGTCAGCACCAGCGCCAGGAACACGACTCCGTACGCCAGCCGTCCCACCAGTGCCGCCGCGAAGGTCGGCACGGCGTGCGGCACGGCGAGCACAGCCCGGTACGACGCGGTCGTCTCCGTCATCAGCGCCCTGTCTCCAACCCTGAGGTCTCCTCGATCAGGTCGCAGACCGCGTGGATGCCGCGCAGCAGCCGGTCCTCCGGCTCGGCGCCCACCGACACCCGGATGAACCGGTCGCAGGACTGCCCGTAGGCGAGCCCCGCGACCGTGCTCACCCGGTAGCGGCGCAGCAGTTCGTCGGCGAACTCGCTGGACGTGAGCCGCGAGGAGCCGAGCGAGGGGAACAGGTAGAAGGTGCAGTCTCCGGGCAGGCACGAGACACCGCGCGCCGCGAACTCCGCGGCCATCCGGTTGCGCAACGCCACCATGCGGCGGATCTGCGGCCGGGTGCGCGCCAGCACCGTCTCGAAGTTCTCCGCGAGGTACTGGCACAGGATCGTCGGGGCGCACGTGATCATGTGCTGCTGCAGCTTCATCAGCTGCCGCATGAGCCGCTCGTCGGCGATCACGTAGCCGATCCGCCACCCGGAGATCCCGAAGTTCTTCGACATCGAGTTGCACACGATCGTGTGCTCCTTGCCCGGGTCGAACGTCCCGGTGCGCGGGTAGGGAGCGTCGTCGGGCACGAACTCGCTGTAGACCTCGTCGGCGATCAGCGCCAGGCCGTGCGCCTCGGCGAGCTCGTGCAGCCGCAGCAGCTCGGCCGCCGGCATCCGCCGCCCGGTCGGGTTGTGCGGGTTGTTGACGATGACCGCGCGCGTGCGCCGGGTGATCCGGGCCGCGATGTCCTCGACCGTGCCGTCCCACGGCACCGCGACCGGCACGCCCCGGCACAGCCGGACCTGGTCGTGGTAGCTGACCCACATCGGCTCCGGGACGATCACCTCGTCGCCCGGCTCCACCAGCGCCAGCAGTGTCATGTAGAGCGCCGACTTGGATCCGGCGGTGACCATGATCTCGGTGTCCGGGTCCACCGGGGAGCCGGAGGTCTGCTCGTGGTACTTGGCGAGTTTGTCCCGCAGCAGGTGGACGCCGAGGCTGTGCGAGTAGCGGTGGGCGTCCGGGCCCAGCTCGTCCAGGGTCGGCATCGGGATGTCGAACAGCGCCTCGCCGAGCGAGAGCGTGATGACGTCGGCCCCGGCCGCCTTCAGCTCGTAGACCCGGTTGTTCTGCTTGATCGACGCCGCCTGCGCGACCGCGTCGAGCAGGGCCGAGTGGCGCAGCGGCGCCAGCGTCGCGGTCGCTCCGGTGCCCGTCACAGGACCCGCACCTGCCCCTCGCCCCACACGACGTTCTTCACACAGGTCAGCGACTCCAGCCCCATCGGACCGCGGGCGTGCAGCTTCTGCGTCGACACCCCGATCTCGACGCCGTAGCCGAACTCGCCGCCGTCGGAGTAGCGGGTCGAGGTGTTGACGAAGACGCTGCCGGAGTCGACGGACCGGGCGAACCGGCGCGCGACGGCGATGTCCCCGGCCACGATGCCGTCGGCGTTGCCGGTGCCGTAGCGGTCGATGTGATCCAGCGCCTGGTCGAGGCCGTCGACGACGCGGACCGCCAGGATCAGGTCGAGGTACTCCGTGGACCAGTCCGCGTCGAGCGCCTCCACGGCCTTCGGCCACGCCTGCCGGGTGCGCTCGTCGCCGCGGATCTCCACGCCCAGCGCGGACAGCTCGTCCAGCGCGCCGGGCAGCCACGTCTCCGCCAGGTCCCGGTGGACCAGGAGCGTCTCCATGGCGTTGCACACGCTCGGCCGCGAGGTCTTCGCGTTGACCACGATGCTCGTCGCCATGGCGGGATCGGCGGAGGCGTCGACGTAGGTGTGGCAGTTCCCGTCGCCGTCGATCACCGTCGGGACCTTCGCGTTGTCCCGCACCAGGTTGATCAGGCCGGGGCCGCCGCGCGGGACCACCAGATCGACGAAGTCGCGCGCGTGCAGCAGCTCCAGCACCGAGTCGTGCGAGGTGTCGGCGATCAGCTGCACCGCCTCCGCGGGCACCTCGTCCTGGTCGGCCAGCACCCGCCCGATCACCGCGGCGATCGCGGCGTTGCTGTGCCGGGCGATCGACGAGCCGCGCAGCACGGCTGCGTTGCCGGACTTCAGGCACAGCGCCGCGACGTCCGCGGTGACGTTCGGCCGCGCCTCGTAGACCACGGCCACCACTCCGAGCGGTTCGCGCACCTGCTCGATCAGCAGCCCGTTGGGGCGGGTGCGGCCGCCGGTCACCGCGCCGACCGGGTCGGGCAGGCCGACGATCGTGCGGATGGCCCCGGCCATGCCGGAGATCCGCTTGTCGGTCAAGGTGAGCCGGTCGATCAGGGTGTCCGACGTCCCGGCCTCCCGGGCGGCCTCCACATCCAGCGCGTTGGCCGCCTTCAGCCGCTCCCGCTGGCCGTCGATCGCGGCGGCGAACTGCTCGAGCACCCGGTCCTTCACCTCGGTGGGGGTCAGGCGCAACTGGCGGGCCGCGGCGGCGGCACCGCGGCACAGATCGGTGACGGTCATCAGGAGGCCTCCAGGAAGCTGACGTATTCGGACGGGGGGACCGCCGTCCGCCGGATGCGGCCGCGGGCGATCACCTCGCCGCCGGGGACGGCGAGGTCGACGACGTCTCCCTCGGTGAACCGCCCCGCGGTGCGGATCACCGCCTCGCGCGGCACCGGCTCGTCCGCGGCGACCAGGCGCCGGGTGCCGGGCAGGCAGACGACGGTGCCGGCGGGCGGCTCGCCGAAGGCGAGCCACAGGCGTTCGAGCCCGTAACCGGGGACCGTCGAGCGCGGATGGACGATCGTGCCCACCGACTCCCCGCGCAGCAGCCGCGGCAGCGCGCCGGGCTGGTGCGCGCCGACGATGGCGGCGCTCGCACCCGCCGTGGTCGCGATCCAGACGGCCCCCAGCTTGCTGACCATGCCGCCGGTGCCCGGACCGCTCCCCGTCGCGCCGGCCAGGCGTTCCACCTCGACGGTCATGCCCTTGATCTCGGGGATGAGGCGGGCGTCCGGGGCGGTGCGAGGGTCCTTGTCGTAGAGCCCCGGGACATCGGTCAGCAGCACCAACATGCGCGCGCGAAGCAGGGCGCTGAGCAACGCGGCGAGGATGTCGTTGTTGCGCACCCGTACCGCGTCGTTCTCGTTGACGACGGGGATCACGCCCTTGTCGAGCGCGTGTTCCAGGGTGGCCCGCACCCCGGGATGATGGCGGGGGTCGACGAGATCCACCGGAGTGAGGAGGAACTGCGCCGCGGTGAGTTCGTGGTCTGCCAGACGCGTGCGCAACGCCTCGAAGAAGGGCCCCTGGCCGAGCGCCGCCGCGAGCTGCCGTTGTTCCGCACCCACGGCCCGGCCCAAGGCGATCGCGCCGGAGGCCACCAGCACCGGTTGCAGTCCGGCCCGGACCAGGCCTGCGACCTCCTCGACGAGGACGGCCGCCCTGTCCGGGTCCACACGGCCGCCGGCGACGAGCGAGGAGGTGCCGACCTTGACGATGATCCGCTCGGCCATCCCGGTCACCGCCTTCCCGCGGCGACGGGCAGCGGGCCCAGGTGGAACACGAACCGACGGGGGATCAGCTCGGCGGGCAGCCCGCCGTCCTGGAGAGCCAGCTCCAGCGAGGCGGTCAGCGCCCGCTCCAACTGCGGAGCCAGCACCCTCACGGGATCCGGCCGGTCGGCCGCTGTGAGCGGTGCGCTGAGGGTGTAGTGAGACGGCCGATCGCCGGGCAGGAACGCCACTTCGAGGGTGCCGTCGGCGTCACCGTGCCCCCAGCCGATCCGCGTCGACCAGCCGTGGCGCGCGCCGAGCCGCCACAGCGCCTCCGGGTCGAAGGCGCCCGAGGCGGCGACGGTGTCGCCGAATCCGTAGCCGTCCCGCAGGTCCAGCGCCTCAGTGAGGCGGGCGTTGGCCAGCCGCCGGTAACCGAACGGCCGGGTCTCGGCGGCCAGCCGTCGCTCGATCGCGGCCGGGCTCGCCGGTGCGTCGGCCTGCCACCGCGTGTCGTCGGCCTCGACGGCACAGCCACCGTGCACGATCACGTCGTAGCGGAACAGCGCCATCTCGTTGACCGCCGTACCGCGCCGGGGCGCGACCTCGACCGCGCTGACCCGGTCGTCCTGGTTCAGCAGCTCGCTGAAGAACAGCGGATCGACGCTCAGCTCGCTGTCGGTGCCGAGTGCCCTGCCGACCGCGGCGGCGACGTCCTCGTGAGCGGCGTGGGCGCCGTGCCTTCGCTGCTCTCGCAGGCTGAGGAATGCCTCCAGCAGAGCACTGTTACGCAGGTCGCCCAGGAAGATGTGCCCTCCCGGTCGAAGGACGGACAGCGCTTGGTCGAGGAAGCGGTGGAGGTACGCGAGCGAAGGGAAGTACTGCGCCACCGAGTTGAGCACGATCGTGTCGTACGTCCCCGGCACGACCGTCGGCGCGTCGACGGCCTCGGCCTGGTGGATCGCCACCGCGGTCGGCACGCCGGCCTGCGCGAGCCGCGCCGCGGCGCGCTCCAGCGGCTCGATCGCCGAGTCCGCGTAGTCGGTCGCCACATAGACCGCCGGCGCGGCGCGCTCGCACAGCGGACGCACCAGCAGGCCGGTCCCCGCGCCGACTTCCAGCAGACGCTCCGGGGCGAGCGCCAGCACACGGCCGACCGTCGCCTCGACCCATTCGCGCATGTCTTCCGGCGGGATGTTCGACTGGGTGAAGCTGTCGACCCAGCCTTGCAACGCCGCGTCCTCGCCGGTGCCGTCCGCGTCCGGCACGTAGGTGCTCTCGAAGACGAAGCGCCAGGACTCCATGAAGTCTTCGAAGTCTTCTGCGTTGATCTGCTCCTCGGGCACCAAGTGCGCGATGAGCTCAGGGCGGCCCTGGTCGTCCTGCCCCACAGTGACCTCCGCCGCCCGGATCTGCGGATGCGCCACCAGCGCCGCCTCGACGCGCTCCACGTCCACCTTCTCGGCGGGAACGAGCAGATCCGGGTCCTGACTCACCTCACGCAACAGCGCGGCATAGTCCTCGGCCAAGCGTGCCACCGCCTCCGGTTCGAACAAGTCCGTGTCATAGATGAGCTCTCCCGACAGCCCGTCCCCCCGGCGCATCAGATCCAGCGACAGATCGAAGCGGCTGCTCGGGATGTCGAGCTGGACCGACTCCGCTGTCACGCCGTCGACCCGGAACACCTCCGCGCCGGTCTCCTCGAACAACTGGCAGGTGACCTGGACCAGGGGGTTGAGGCTGAGCTCCCGGTCCGGGTTGACCGCCTCGACCATGCGCTCGAACGGCAGCTCCTGGTGCGCGTACGCGGCCAGGGCCGTGTCCCGCACCTGGTCGAGGAACTCCACGAACCGCCGCTCGCCGCCCAGGTCCGCGCGCATCGGCAGGATGTTGACGAACAACCCGACCAGATCCTCCAGCTCCGACCGCGTCCGTCCGGCGACCGGCACCCCGACCAGCAGGTCGCGGCGCCCGGTCCAGCGGGCGAGGAGCACCTCGAAACCGGCGAGCAGGGCGCTGAACAGCGTGGTGTTCCGGCTCAGCGCGAGCCGGGTCAGCTCCCCGGTCACGTCCGCCGGGACGGTGAACGCGACCGTGGCGCCGCGCCCGGAGCGCACCGGCGGCCGCTCGCGCATACCGGGCGGAGCAAGCTCGGCCGGCGCGTCGGCCAGCTGACCGCGCCAGTAGGCGAGGTGCTCGGCCAACCCCGTCTCGTACTCGGCGCTGCGCTCCCAGGCGGCGAAGTCCTGGTACTGGATCCGGGGCGCGGGCAACTGCGGCGCCCGGCCGGCCAGCAGGTCGCGGTAGTGGGCCGCGACCTCCGCGAGCAGGACCTTGACGGACCAGCCGTCGCAGACCACGTGGTGCGCCCCGAAGACGAGCAGATGGTCGTCGGCTCCGAACGACAGCACGGCCGCCTCGCACAACGGTCCCGCGGCGAGGTCGTAGGCGCGGCGGCCGACGTCCTGCACGAAGTCCTCGGCACGCCGCCACGCCTGCTCGGCCGGAAGCCCCGCCAGGTCGAGGCGGACGACCTCCCGGCCCCAGTCCGGCGAGACGGACTGCAGCAGGTGGTCGTCGCCGAGGTCGTAGGTGCTGCGGAGCACATCGTGCCGGGAGACCAGGACGTCGAGGGCCTTCGCCAGCGTCGGCACGTCCAGCACGCCGCGCAGCCGCACCGCCTCGACCATGTTGTAGCCGGTGTCCTCCGGCGCCATCAGCTGGGTGAGCCACAGCCGCTGTTGCGCGGTGGAAGCCAGGGCCCTGTCACCGTGCTCCAGTGCGGGGATCGGCCGGTTCTCGGCGGCCCGCTCGACCAGTTCGGCGGCGAGCCCGGCGACCGTCGGATGCTCGAACAGGCTGCGCAGCGACAGGTCGCAGCCGAGGCCTTCGCGGATCCGCGTGATCAGCTGGACCGCGGACAGCGAGTGGCCGCCGAGGCGGAAGAAGTCGTCGAACCGGCCCACGCCGTCGACGCCGAGCACGGCCGCGAAGATCTCGGCCAGATCACCCTCGACCCGGCCGACCGGGGCGACGAACTCCTCCGAGCGCAGCGAGGCCGCGTCCGGCTCGGGCAGCTCGGTGGCGGCGACCTTGCCGCTGACGTTGCGAGGGATCTCCGACACCTCGAGCACCGCGGTCGGCAGCATGTATTCGGGCAGCCGCTGGGCCAAGTGCTCCCGCAGTTCGCTGCTCGGCACGACGTCCCGGGCCACGATGTAGCCGACCAGCCGCAGGTTCCCGTGCCCGTCGCGGCGCGCGACGACCGCGGCGTCCTCGACGCCGGGATGCGCGAGCAGGGCGGACTCGACCTCGCCGGGATCGACCCGGTAGCCCCGGATCTTCACCTGCCCGTCGGCGCGCCCGACGAACTCCACCACGCCGTCGGCGCGCAGGCGCCCCAGATCCCCGGTTCGGTACAGCCGCGCGCCCGGCACGGAGCCGTGGGGGTCCGGGACGAAGGACGCCGCGGTCTTGGCGGGATCGTTGAGATAGCCCAGTGCGAGCTGCGGACCGGACAGGCAGATCTCGCCGACGACGCCCACCGGCACCGGCCGCCCGGCCGCGTCGAGCAGCGCCACCGCGCAGTTCGCCATCGGTCGTCCGATCACCGGGCCGCTGTCGCCGGTCACCATCGCGCCCAAGGCGTCCACGGTGAACTCGGTCGGTCCGTAGAGGTTGAGCACCTTGGTCTCCGGCAGCGCCGCGAACCGCGCCCACAGCGACGGCCGCATGGCCTCGCCGCCGAGCACGAACCGCGTCGGCGCCGGCGTCGCGTCCAGCAGGCCGAGGCCGACGAGGTGCTCCGCGAACGACGGAGTCGCCTCCAGCACGTCGATTTGTCGCGCGCGCAGACCGGCGAGCAGCAGGTGCGCGTCGCGCGCCGTGTCGTCGTCGAAGACGGACAGCAGGTTGCCGTCCACCATCCAGAGCAGCTGGTCCCAGCTCGCGTCGAACGCGACCGACATCGTGTAGGCGACGCGGAGCCGGCGCCGCGCATCGGTCGGCGCCATGGCGCGGTAGTGCGAGGCGCGGTGCGAGTGATACAGGTTCGCCAGCGCGCCGTGCTGGACGACGACGCCCTTGGGGGTGGAGGTCGAGCCGGAAGTGAAGAGGATGTACGCAGGGTCCTGCGGTACGGGGGCCGCGACGTCGTCGGCCGGCCGGATCCGCTGAGCGGACGCCTCGGCGAGGTCGACCAGCGGCAGGTCCAGCCGTGCGGCGGCGGCTCGGGTCGCGGCGTCGGCCACCACGACGGTCACGGCGGCTTCGTCCGCCATGGCGTGCAGCCGCTCGAACGGGTTCGCCGGATCCATCGGGACCAGAACGGCCCCGGCGCGCAGGACGCCGAAGACGCCGACCGGGAGCAGCGCTGAGCGCGTGGCCAGGAGTGCCACCCGATCACCGTGGACGACGCCGCGTGCCGCGAGCTCGGCGGCCAGCGCATCGATCGCCTCGCCGAGCTCCTGATAGGTGAGCTGCCGTCCGGCGTCCTCGACGGCGACATCGTGCGGCCGCGCCGCGATCTGATCGCACAGGGCGCTCACCACGGTCGCGTCCGCCGGCACCGGCACGGTCTCGCCTCGACCGAGCTGCTTGAGCGCCGCCTGGTCGGCCACGGACAGCAACGGCAGAGCGGACACCCGGGTCTCCGGGTACTTGGTCGCGGCGGTGAGCAGGACCAGGAAGCGCTCCGCGAACCGGACCACGGTCTCCCGGTCGAACAGGTCCGCGTTGTAGTTGAACGACGCCCGCAGCGCGGGGCCCTCCCGGAACACGTCCAGCGCCAGATCGAGGTCGGTCCAGGGCTGTGCTTCCTGGACGCGCTCGGCGGTGGTGCCTTCCAGCGCCAGCGCCGCCGCGAACGTGTCGTCGAGGTACTGGAACATCACCTGCACCAGCGGATTGACGCCGAGGGTGCGGTCCGGGTGGACGTCCTCGACGACCCGCTCGAACGGCAGCTCCCCGTACTCCTGGCCGTTCAGCACGCTGGAGCGGACCCGCAGCAGCAGATCGTGGAACGTGGGGTCGTCGCGCATGTCGCCGCGCAACGGCAGGGTGTTGACGAGCATCCCGACCAGCGACTCGGAACCGGCCTCGGTGCGGCCGCTGACCGGGTAGCCCACCAGGACGTCCCGTTCCCCGCTCAGCCGGGCCAGCAGGACGTGGTAGACCGCCAGCAGCACGATCGACAGGCTCGACCTCGTCACGCGCGCCAGATCCTCCAGACGCGCGGTCAGCGCCTCGGAGACCGGGAACTCGTGGACGTCGCCCGCGGAGAAGGCCGTCGCCCGGCGGGGCCGGTCGGCGGGCAGCGTCAGCACCGTCGGGGCGCCGGCCAGGTGCCCGCGCCAGTACCGCAGGCACTCGTCGACCCGCGTCTCGTCGAGCCACTCCCGTTCCCAGACGGCGTAGTCGGAATACTGGAGTTCCGGCTCGGTGAGGCCCGAGGGCTCCCCGTTCAGGAAGCTGCGATACAGGCTCGACAACTCGGCCAGCAGCAGACCCATCGACCAGCCGTCACAGACGATGTGATGCGCGGTGACGACGACGTCGTACCGGTCCGGACCGAGTTCGGCGACGTGCACCCGCAGCAGCGGGCCCGTCCTGAGATCGAACGGCTTCGCCAGCGCCGCCCGGCGGAACTCCGGCACGGCCGCGGGTTCGACGCGGGACACCTCGAACCCCGGGCGAGCGTGATCGTCGTCCGGAGCGGCCACCACCTGCGTGATCGCGTCGTCGGCCTGCTCGAACCGGGTCCGCAGCGCTTCGTGGCGGACGCAGAGCTCCCGGGCGGCCCGCTCCAGCACGGCCGTGTCGAGCCGCCCCGAGACCGTGAAGATCTCAGTGACGTGATACGCGGTCGCCTCCGGATCCACCTCCTGCAGCAACCACAGGCGTCGCTGCGCGAACGTGGCCGCGTGCCGCTCCGGCTCCATATCGAACCCCTCACTCAAGCTCGGCGTCACTGGTCGGCGGGCCGGTCCGGGTTCCCGGACCTTCTGCGCAGTGCGGGCCGGGCCCGCCGCACCGGTCTCAGACGTCGGGTGAAGCCCTCGACGGTGGGCAGGTCGAACACATCGGTGACGGAGAGCTCCAGGCCGAGCTCCGCGCGGATGCCGTCGAGCAGGCGCGGCACGACCAGCGAGTGGCCGCCGATCTCGAAGAAGTTCTCGTCCACGCCGACCGACTCCCGGCCGAGCAGGTCGGCCAGCAGCGCGCACAGCCGCTTCTCGGTCTCGGTCTCCGGTTCGCGGCTCGGGGACGCGGCCGCGGTCGGCGGCGTCAGCGCTGTCAGGCGCCGCTGATCCACCTTGCCGTTGGGAGTGGTGGGCAGGCTGTCGAGGACGAAGACCTCGGCCGGGACCATGTAGGCGGGCAGTCGCCGGGCGACGAACGCCTTGACCTCGCGGGGATCGAGGCCGACCCCGTGTTCGGCTCCGAGATAGGCGTTGAGCCGCACGCCGGCGTGCTCGGTCCTCGCGGCGAGCACGACGGCCTGCGCCACACCCGGCACGGCGCGCAGCGTCGCCTCGATCTCGCCGAGTTCGATCCGGAAGCCGCGGATCTTGACCTGGGAGTCGTTACGGCCCAGGAAGCACAGCAGGCCGTCGTTGTTCCAGCGGGCCAGATCGCCGGTGCGATACATCCGGCTCCCCGGCGGCCCGAAGGGATCCGGGACGAACCGCCGCGCGGTCTCGACCGGACGGTTCAGGTAACCGCGCGCCACCGCGTCTCCGGCGATGAAGACCTCGCCGGGCGCGCCGAGCGGAACCGGACGCAGCTGCGCGTCCAGCAGATGGATGCGCGTGTTCCAGATCGGCGCGCCGATGGGCACGGTGCCGCCCTGCTCCCCGACCGGCCGCTCCACGGTGTGCCCGGTGGCGGCGTGGGTCTCGGTCGGGCCGTAGTAGTTGTGCAGGCGGCGCCGGGGCTCCGCGTCGAAGAACCTGCGCATCGCGCCGCTGAGGACCAGCGCCTCGCCGCCCTGCACGACGTGCCGCAGCGCCGGCAGGGCGGCGTCCTGGCGGGACGCTTCCCGGCAGACCAGATCGATCAGGGCGCTCGGGGCGAACAGCTCGGTGACCCGGTGCCGGTCGAGCCACGGCACCAGACGGCCCGGGTCGCGCCGGATCGCGTCCGGCGGGACCGCGAGCGTCTTGCCCGAGGTGCCCGCCGACAGGATCTCCTGCGCGGCCGGGTCGAAGCTCGTCGACGCGAACTGCGCGGTGACGCTGTCCGGTTCGGCCGGCACGACGGAGCCGTGCCAGGCCAGCAGGTTGACGATCGGCGCCGCCGGCATCACGACGCCCTTCGGACGGCCGGTCGAGCCTGAGGTGTAGATGACGTAGAGGGGGTGCTCCGGCCGCAGCGGCGTCAGGCGTTCGGCGTCGGCCAGGTTCGCCGCGCTCTCCGCGGCCACGCGCCGGGCGAACTCCGCATCGTCCACGGGCTGGAGCGCTGTGCCGGCCGGGAGCCGCCCGGCGGCGGCCGCAGTGGTCAGCGTCAGGATCGGGGCGGCGTCGTCGAGCATGGCCGCGATCCGGGCGGCCGGATAGTCCACGTCCACCGGGAGATAAGCGGCGCCGGTCTTCACGACCGCCCAGAGCGCCACGATCAGATCGAGGGAGCGGGGCAGGGCGAGCGCCACGATCCGTTCCGGGCCGGCACCCTGACGCACCAGATGCCGAGCCAACTGGTTCGCGCGCGCGTTCAACTCGGCGAACGATGCGGCCTCGTCCTCGTAGACGACCGCGCGGTGGTCCGGAGTCCGCGCGGCCTGTGCCTCGAACAGCCGGGGCAGGGTGTCGCGGGCGACGGCGTGCGTCGTGGCGTTCCACGCGGCTGCCAGCTCACGCTCGGCGTCGGCGCGCAGCTCGATCCGCCCGATCGGCGTCTCGGGGGCGGCGAGGCCCCGCTCCAGCATCGCGACCAGGTAGCCGGCGATCCGCTCGATCGTGGCGCGGTCGAACAGGTCGGTCGCGTACTCGATGAAGCCCGCCGTGCCGTCGCCGGCCGTGTTCGGCGGTGTCAGGTTGAAGACCAGGTCGAAGCGTGCGACGCCGAGCCTCGAGTGCTCCGGCGCGACCGTGAGTCCCGGGATCTCCAACGGCGCGCTCGGGCTGTTCTCGAACACGAGCATGACCTGGAACAGCGGGTGGTGCGCGAGGGAACGCTCCGGGTTGAGGGCCTCGACCAAGGTGTCGAAGGGGAGCTCCTGATGGGCGAAGGCGTCGAACGTCAGTTCCCTGACGCGGGCCGACAGCTCCCGGAAGCTCGGGTCGCCCGTCGTGTCGATGCGCAGCACCAGCGAGTTGGCGAAGAAGCCGACCATGTCGTCGAGGTGTTCGTGGACGCGGCCCGCGGTCGGCGTCCCGATGGGGATGTCGTTCCCGGCCCCCAGCCGTGTCAGCAGAGCCGCGAGCGCGCTCTGCACGACCATGAACGCACTGGCGCCGGCGCCGGCGGCCATCTGGTCGACGGCCCGGGTCAGCTCGGGGCTCAGTGAGAACTCGAAGACGGCGCCGCGGTTGCTCGCGCGCGCCGGGCGCGGCCGGTCCGCGGGCAGTTCGAGCCGCTCGGGCAGGCCGTCCAGCACCTTCGTCCAATACGTCAGGTCCCGCGACGTCACGCTCTCGGGATCGTCGGCCGACCCCAGCACCTCGCGCTGCCACAACGTGTAGTCGCTGTACTGCACCGGCAGCGGAGCCGGAGCCTGTCCGGCGTAGGCCTGCGCCAGGTCGCGGTGCAACGGCGCCATCGACCAGCCGTCGCAGGCGATGTGGTGCACGACGAGCAGCAGGATGTGCTCCCGCGGTCCGAGGGCGACCAGCTCCGCGCGCAGGGGGACGTCGGTTCTGAGGTCGAAGCCGCGGCCTTCGAACGAGTCCTGATACGCCGCGAGGCCGACCGGGTCGAGGTCGACGGTGCGAAGCTCGGGGAGGGCCTCCTCGACGCTCACCACCTTTTGGAAGGGTTCACCGGCGGACTCGGGGAAGACCGTGCGCAAGCTCTCGTGCCGCTCCACCAGAGCCCTGAGAGCCTTCCACAACGCCTCCTGGTCGAGGTCGCCGCGCAACCGCAGCGGCATCGGGATGTTGTAGGTCGGCGCGGCGCCTTCCAGCCGGTTGATGAACCAGAGACCGCGCTGCGCGGGGGAGAGCGGGACGGCGTCCGCAGTCGTGGAGCGCTTCAACGCGGGAAGCGGAGCGCTGCGGGCGTCGAGCAGCCGGGCGAGATCCTCGACGGTCGGGGCGTCGAACACCTCGCCCACCGTCAGCTGGTAGCCCATCCGGGAGCGCACCCTGGACACCAGCCGCATCGCCCGCAGCGAGTCGCCGCCCACGACGAAGAAGTCGGTCAGGACGCTGAGGTTCTCCAGGCGGAGGACCTCCTCGAACAACGCCAGCAGATCCCTTTCCAGCCCCGTCCGCGGCCCCGGGCCGACCGGCCCGGACGGCACCTCGATCGCGGCCAGCGCGGCCCGGTCGATCTTGCCGTTGCGCGTCGTCGGCAGGCTCGTCATCGGCACGATCACGTCCGGCACCAGATACGCCGGAAGCTTCTCGGCCGCGTAGGCCCTCAGATCGGTCGCCCACCCCGTTGTCATGCTGTCCCTCCGGGGGTCAGGCGCCGGTCTCGGCGGTCTCGGCGATCTCGGCGATCTCAATGGGCAGCGAGGTGAAGCCGAGGATGAAGTTCGACCGCAGCCGGACCGGGTCGCCGGCCAGCCGGAACCCGAGCCCTGAGTCCCGCAGCGCGCAGACCGCCTCGGCGAGCTCGACCAGTCCGGCCGGCGCCCCGATACAGCGGTGCACGCCGCTGCCGAAGGACAGGTGGCGGTTCGGCGAGCGCGTGATGTCGAAGCGCTCCGGCTCGGGGAACTGCGACGGATCGCGGTTCGCCGACACGTTCCACAGCGTGACGACGTCCCCGGCGGCGATGGCCGTGCCGGCCACCACGACGTCGCGCAGCGCCACCCGCTGGACGTAGGCGTTGGTGGAGCCCCAGCGCAGCATCTCGTCCAGGGCACCGGGCAGCAGCGCCGGCTCGGCGCGCAGCCGGTTCCATTCCCGCGGGTTCTCCAGGAAGGCCAGGAAGCCCGAGCAGATCGTGTAGGACGTCGTCTCGTTGCCGCCCACCGCGATGTTCATGCAGTTGTAGAGCAGCTGCGCCTCGGTCAGCGGCTCGCCGTTGATCTCGGCCCGCTGCAGCATGCCGATGACGTCGTCGTCCCCGGTGGCGTCGCCGCGCTCGTCGAGCAGGTCGGCGAAGAACTCGAAGATCTCGCTCTGCGCGTGGGCGAGCCGCAGACGCTCGTCGCCCGAGAGGTCGCACAGCGCCGCGTCCCGGTAGCCGACCATCCGCCGCGTCAGGCCGACGACGTGGCGGGCCTCGGCCGCGCCGATGGTGAACATCGCCATCAGCGCGCCGATCGGCAGCAGCGGGGCGAAGTCCAGGGCGAAGTCGCAGCCGCCCGCCTCGCGCAGGTCGCGCACGGCGCGGGTCAGCAGCGTGCGGACGCTCTCCTGGATGCGCTGGACCATCGCCGGGGCGAACGGCGGATGCATGACCTTGCGCAGGATGCGGTGGCGCGGCGGGTCCGAGGCCACGAGCATCTCGCCGGAGGCCGTGTCGCCGCCCTGCCGGAACGAGCCGCCGAGGATGGCGCCGTGCATCGAGCTGAAGGTGTCGTGGTCGATGTAGGCGGCGAGGATGTCGTCGTAGCGGGTCAGCGCCCAGAACTCGGTGCCGTCCGCGGAGGGGTTGCGGTAGACCGGCGCCTCCTCGCGGAGGCGGCGGAAGGCGTCGTGGTGGCGGTTCGCGGCGAAGAGTTCGACGTCGGTCAGGTCGATGGTGGTAGTGGCGGTGGCGGTGGCGGTGGCGGTCATGAACCCGCCCCCGGCTCCGTGCGCGCGTCGAGCACGGCGGCCAGATCACGCAGCACCGAGTTCTCCAGGATCACCCCGATGTCGACCGCCACCCCGGTCTCACGCTTGATCTGCTGGCGGACGCGGAAGGCCAGCATCGAGTTGCCGCCGAGGACGAAGAAGTCGTCGGTGACGCCGATGTCCTCCGTCGCCAGCAGCGTCGACCAGATCTTGGCCAGCAGGCGTTCGGCGGGGCTGGCCGGGGGCTGGTGGGCGCGGACGCGGGCCTCGTCGGACTCCAACAGCTCGATGAGCGCTTGCCGGTCGCGCTTGCCGTTGTCCGTGGCCGGGATCTTGGTGAGGATCACGATCTTGGCCGGCACCATGTGGTCCGGCAGCTCCCGCTCGGCGAACGCGCGCAGCTCCGCGGGCTGCAGCGGGCCCCGGCGGACCACGAACGCGACGAGGTTGCGGTCCTGGTCGTGGCCGTGCGGCAGGACGGCCGCGTCCCGCACCTGCGGGTGGCGTTGCAGGACCCGCTCCACCTCGCCGGGCTCGACCCGGTATCCGCGGATCTTCACCTGGTGGTCGGCGCGGCCGACGAAGTCCAGCATCCCGTCGGGGAGCACGCGGACCAGGTCGCCGGTCGCGTACATCCGGCCGCCGTCGGCCTGGAACGGATCGGGCAGGAAGCGGGAGGCGGTCAGCGACGGATCGCCGAGATAGCCGCGTGCGACACCGCGGCCCCCGACGTGCAGCTGGCCGACCTGGCCCGGGGCGACCGGCTGCGACGCTTCGTCGAGCACGTAGATGTGGGCGCCTTCGACGGCGGTGCCGATCGGGATGCTGGACGCTTCGGGCGCCACCGCGGTCACCTCGAAGGCGGTGCACGCGGTGGTGGCCTCCGTGGGGCCGTAGAGGTTGAAGAAGCGGCCTGAGAAGCTGCCCGCCAGCAGGTCCCGGCAGGTGCCGGCGAGGATCGCGTCGCCGCCGGTGTGGAGGATCCGCAGCGGGGAGAAAGCGTCCCGGTCCTCGCGCACGACGTGGTTCACGGCCATCGTCGGCACCAGCATCGCGGTGATGCGCAGGCGGCGCAGGGTGCGGCGGAGGTCGGAGGCGAGGAGGTCGGGCAGCGCGGGGAGCACCACGATCTGGGCGCCGTGGGCGAAGGCGCACCAGGTCTCGAAGTGGAAGGCGTCGAAGGAGGGGCTGGCGATCTGGCCGACCCGGTCGTCCGCGGTGAGCTCGGGCAGCGCCTGGTTCCGGGCGAAGCCGACGATGCCACGGTGCTCCAGGACGGTCGCCTTGGGCTGTCCCGCGGAACCGGAAGTGAACAGGATGCAGGCGGCGCTTCGAGGGTCTGCGACGGCGGGGACGAAGTCGGCGGTTTCCGTCAGGTCGTATTCGTCGTACGGGGTCAGCGCCCGGACCGTCTCGGCCGTGGCGTCGGCCGTCCAGTCGCGTTCGGTGAGCACGACGCGTGCGCCGCTGGCGTCGATCATCGCCTGACGGCGGGCCGCCGGATACCGGGGGTCGACGGCGACGTAGGCGCCGCCGGCCTTGAGCACGCCGAGGATGCCCGCGAACAGGCCGACACCGCGGCGCAGATGCAGCGCGACCGGTGCTTCCGGACCGACGCCGGCGGCGCGCAGGTCGCGGGCGACGGCGTCGGAGTAGGCGTCCAGCTCGCGGTACGTCAGGGTACTGTGGTCGTCGACCACGGCCGGCGCCGCGGGCTGCCGCTCCACCGCGCGGGCCCACAGGTCGGTGAGGGTGTCGGTCTTCAGACTCACCGACAGGGTGACAGTCATCGCGATCCTCCGTCGAAGGGGGCGGCCAGGGTGTCCAGGACGAGGCGCCGGGTGGCGGGGTCGGCCAGCAGGTCGTCGCGCGTCGTGTCGATCCGCACCGACACGGTCGTGCGGGCCCCGGGCCAGGGCTCGACGGCGGGCTGGTCGCGGGACAGGAAGCTGACGACGTCCGCGTCGAAGGCCGGGTGGTCGGTGCGGTGCGAGGCGGCGAGGTAGGCGAGCCAGTCGAGGAAGCCGTCCAGCAGCGGGGCCATGGCGTCCTCGGCGTCCAGCAGGTCCTGGTCGTCGGGTTCGCCGTCCGCCGCGTCGGCGATGCTCCGGCGGACCTGCTCGATCAGGTGGGCCTCACAGCGCTTGAGGAAGTCGTCCGAGCGGTCGGCCAGCAGGTCGGTGTGCCACCAGGAGGGCAGGCCGACCGGCTCTCCGGCGACCGACTCCAGGAGAAGGCGGTATTCGGTGCCGACGACCTGGGGCGTGCACAGCTCGCCGTTGAACAGCAGCAGGCGCGGGCAGCCGACGCGCAGGGCCACCTCCTGGCCGAGGGCGGACGCGCCGCAGTAGGCGAGGACGGCGTGGGCACCGCCCTGCTGGGGACCGGCCGCGGCCAGGGCCTCGGCGGTGTATTCGACCGCTGATGGGCCGCAGGGCAGCGGAGGCTGCATCAGGTATCTGACGTCGTAGCCGGCGTCTTCGAGGCCGAGGTCCGAGACCCGGGCTTCGGGGCGGCGTCCCGGGTAGTCGAGGACGAGCAGGACCGGATCGCTCATCGCACGCCCTCCGGAACCGGTGCGAGCCAGCGCTGGAGCTCGGCGACCACGTCGGCGGGGCAGAGCTGCACGAAGAAGTGGCCGCCGTCCAGGAACGAGCGGTCGGCCGGCGCGGTCGTCTCGCTGGTCCAGGGCGCCGGGGCCAGGGGGTCGTCCTTGCCGTAGAGGGCCAGGACGCGGCAGTTCAGCGGGGTGCCGGGTGCCCGGAAGGTGGTCAGCAGCTCGATGTCGGCGCGCAGGACGGGCACCGCGAGGTCGACCATCTCGTCGAGGAGCCCCTCTCCGGCCTCGTCGAAGAGCGCTGACACGCCGGCCGCCGCCAGCGCCTCGGCCACGTCGCCGCGGAGGGCTTCGTCGCTGGGCGGCTCCGCGCCGAGTTCGAAGCGCCGGATGCCGGGCGGGGCGCAGGCCGCGACGACGAGGCCGTCGACGGGGAGGCGGTGGGCCACGAGGAAGGCGAGGAGGCCGCCCATGCTGTGGCCGAACAGGACCAACGGGGCGTCGGGGGCGGCGGCGCGGGCGGCGCGCAGCTCGGCGGCGACATCGTCGGCCAGCG
Organism: Catenulispora subtropica; assembly: GCF_039531675.1. Taxonomy (NCBI): domain Bacteria; kingdom Bacillati; phylum Actinomycetota; class Actinomycetes; order Catenulisporales; family Catenulisporaceae; genus Catenulispora; species Catenulispora subtropica. Next base: position 56,920 of record NZ_BAAAQM010000031.1, on the reverse strand, counting down.
CGGCCATGTCCGTCGCGAACGGCTCACCGTAACCGGCCTCCCGCCCGGGCAGGTTGACGACGGTGAAGCGCCAGTCCGCGGGCAGCGTCTCCCGCCAGTCACGGAACCCCGAGGCGCCGGTCCCCGCGGCGGGGAACGCGACGAAGTCGACCGCCGTGGCTCCGCTCGGGCTGCTCTGCGGGACCAGCAGCGGCGCGGCCGACGACGGGGAGCCCATACTCACCCGACCTTCTGCGGCGACTCGATCCGCTCCGCCACCGCCCGCGGCGTCTTGGCGAGGAACACGTCCTGGATCGCCAGCCTGAGCCCGGCCTTCTTCAGATCCGCCACGCACAGCGCGGCCAGGAACGACGACCCGCCCCGCCCGAAGAAGTCGTCGTCCGCCCCGAAGTCCGGCACCTGGAGCCGGCGCCCGAACACGGCCGCGATCAGGGGGACGAGGCCCCCGTCCGGCGCGTCCCCGGAATCCTTGACGTTCGGCATCGGAAACCTCCCGTTGAATAGCGAATCCGCCAGTTCCCGTGCAGCGAGCCGCTATGACAACCCCGGAGGCTCGGAGGACGCTCGCACCGCGCTCGAGCGGCGACGACCGGTGCGACCGCACCATTCGTCCCATCGGGCCCACGAGTCGGCAAAAGGGTGGGAACTTGACAATGGGTGTGGTTATCGTTGACTCACTGTTGCCGCTCGCGCCGTCGAGAAGGGGGACGGGCCATGGCCGTGTCCGGCGCCGCCCGGCCGTCCCGGCTGCCGGGGCGCACCCAGAAGCTGCGCAAGCTGCTCGCCCAGGGCCGCTCACGGGAGGTGCTCTCGCTCAGCGGGCGCCTCCTGGAACGGCCCGGCGACCCGCAGGAGCGGGCGATCGCAGCGACGCAGCGACTGGCGGCGTACTTCAACATCGGCCAGGCCGGCTCCGCGGAATGCCGCGAGACCGAGGAACAGGCCGCGGAGCTGGCACGCGAGGTCGACTCGCCGACCTCCCTGGGCCACTTCCACGCCCTCGCCGCCGGTATCGGCAACGCACGCGGCTCAGCGGACCAGGCCCTGGCCCATCTCCTGGACAGCCAGCGGTATCTGAACGCCGAGCAGGCCGGCACCCCGGCCACCGAGCTGGCCTGGTACGACCTCGCCACCACACAGGGCAACCTGGGACTGGGCGACAACGCCTTGGCGTCGTTGCAGCGGCTGAGCCAGATGACCGGCGACCAGAAGGCGTGGCTGGCGCCACGCCTGGACGCCGCGCTGGCTCTGGACCACGTCGGCGACACGCAGGGTGCCATCGCGGCGCTGGAGGAGGTGCTGGACCTGGGGCGGCTCCATGCTGCCAGCGAACCCGGCGGGCTCCAGCACTGGGACGCCGTCAGTTACGCGTACGCCGCCGCTCGGCTGACTGTGCTCGAAGACGGTCACGCGGTCGATCTCCGTCGCCTCCGCCCCACCGCCGACGACGCCATAGCCCCGGCCTACGACCTGCTCATCCAGGCGTGTCTCGCCATCGCCACCCACCACCCCCGCCAGGCGCTGGCGTACCTCGACCGCATCGGCCCGGACTGCCCCCTTCCCGCCTCCGAGCTGCTGCGCGTCCGCTCCCTGGCCCTCACCGGCGTCGGCGACTCGAGCGGCGCGGTGGAGCTGGAACGCCAGTCCTTCCGGATCCAGAGCCAACGGATGGTGCAGCTGCAGCGCCTGATACTGACACAGCCGCCGCCGATCCACGCGGGACAGTCGAACCAACCGGACCAGCCGGCGTCGCACGGCGACGGCTGGGAGCTGTCGTCCTACGTCCGCGAGGCGCTGACCGACCCGCTGACCGGCCTGCCCAACCGACGTCACCTGGAGCGACGGATGTCCGAGCTGACCGCCACGGGACGGACGGCCGCGCTGGCGGTCCTCGACCTGGACGGGTTCAAACAGGTGAACACGGTCCACGGCCACGTCGCCGGAGACCGTGTGCTGAAACGGATCGCGGGAATCCTCGCGGGCGCCCTGCGGACGGGAGACTTCGTGGCCCGCTACGGCGGCGACGAGTTCGTCATCCTGCTGCCCGGCACGGACGAACCCGAGGCCCGGGCGATCGGCGCGCGGATCAGTATGGCGATCGCGTCGGCGGATTGGCATGCGATCGCCCCGCAGACGCCGATCGGGGCCAGTATCGGGTGGACGGAGCTTGGCGATCATCATAGTGCTGAGGCCGCGATTCAGGCTGCTGATCAGGCTATGTATGCGGTCAAGCGGTAGGCCGCGCTGCGGTTCGCATCAAGATGCATTGAACACCACATCGACCCAATAATTCGTGCCCGCACTGCCCGCACCCGGGAAAGTGGTCCCGCCTCCGTAGCCATAGGTCCCGTTTCCGTCCTGACCACTCCCACTCGCCGCCGCCGTCAACGGATAGCGCTGATGCGCATAGGAGAAGTAGCCAGTCGTAAACGAGTAGTTCCCAACCGGCGCGTGATACGACGCAACATATGTCGTCCCCGCGCGCACAGCGACCGGCATCGCGAACGTCATACTCTGCCACCCGGTGGCGCTCTCGCCGCTGAACGTACCGGTCGCCAGCTGAGTACCGTCGCTGCTCCACAGCGTCCCCGTGTGCGTCCCGCCGTTCAACGCGCCCTTGTAGAACCGGATCCCGCTGACCGTGCCGTTGACCGCCGGCGTGAAGCGGACCCCGAGCTCCACAGAGTTGGGATCGTTGCTGTTGGCCACCGCCGGAGTCGCGGAGTCGGCGAACAGCGAACACGGACACGCGTACGGCGGCGGCGCGGTGTCGACAGTGAAGCTCCACGTCGCCGGATCGCTCATCGCGTGTCCCCAGGCGTCCGCCGCCTGCACCGACGCAGTGAACGTACTCCCCGGCGGCAGCTGCGTCCCCGGCGTGAACGTCACAGTCGTAGCGGCGGCGTTGAGGGCAACGCTGCCAGGCACCTGAGCTCCAGCAGCGTCAGTCACGCTGAAATGCACACTGCTCGCATCCACCGGCGCGGAGAACGTCGCACTGACAGGCGTCGTTCCGGCCACCTTGGTCGCCTCGTCGCCGGGAGTCGTGTCAACGACGGTCGGCGCGTCGGTCGGCACATCGGCATCGTCGTAGACGACATCGACCCAGTAGTTCGCGGCGTTGTAGCTGTAGTGCGGAAACGCGGTGGCGCCGCCGTAGGTGTAGACGCCGTTGCCTCCGCCGGCATCGTCCGACGGTGCGGTGATCGGCGCCGCGCCAGCTCCGCCGTTCATGAAGTAGCCGGTGTCATACGCGTAATGCCCGTTGGGGGCGTAGTACGACGCGATATACGTCGTGTCTGGCCGCACCGGCACCGGATTCGCGAACATCAGCGTCTGCCACCCGGTGGCGGTCTCGCCTGTGAAGGTCCCGGTAGCCAGAAGCGTCCCGTCGGACGCCCACAGCGAGCCGGTGTGAGTCCCGGTATTAGCGCTCGACTTGTAGAACCGGATGCCTTGAATCCTGCCAGCGGACGCCGGCACCACCTTCACCCCGAGCACCACCCCGAAGAAGTCACCCGAGTCGGGCGTCCCAGGCACGGAATCCGCGGGGAACACAGAGCACGGACATTGGCCGTCACCTCCTCCGCTCGCCGCGGCGGCCTCGCCACCGGTCGCGACCATGACGGCCGTGGCAGCGGTGACGGCAGCGACGACGGCGGCGACGCCGGCTCGGAAGCGCGCACTCCGGCGCGGTGTGGACGCAGCCATTCCAGAACCCCTTCGAACCTTCGGAACCGGGACCGAGCAGAAGCAGAAGCAGAAGCAGAAGCAGAAGCAGGCACAGAGAACTGAGCAGAGAGCCGATAGGACGCTGCCGAGTCGGCCGCGACACGGAGCGGATGGGATCGATCACGCTCCGATGAGAAGCAGAGTACTGATTCAGTACCCGGAGTCCACAGTTCGGCGCCCTCGGTTGTGCGGATTCCGGGAGGAGGGACCACCTATTCCGCTCCCGCCGCCCACGTGCTTCGCACCACTTCTACGACGAGGTGCACCGGCTTTTCGGCACAACGTATCCGGCCGGGACCACCCTCGAATTGCAGGTCGACGGCGGGGACTCGGCCTCCTCTGCACCGTCGACCTCGCTGACTTCGAGAACGTGGGACCGGCACTGTCCCAGCCGGCCGGGTCGGTGTCGGTGACGAGCCAGGGGGCCGACCCCAGCGGTGCGGCCGACTCCACCTCGGCCGAACACAGTCGCGCTGTCCGGGACCGGCACCGAGCCCGGACCGGTGGAGGGAGGGTCCGCGGGGACCCTCCCACTCTTCTAACCCGGATAGACAACCCCGACCTGCGCGCGGACCTCGTCCATCGTCCGCATCACCGCGAGGGTCTCGGACCACGGTGCGAGCGGGCTCTGCTGGAGCCCGGCCCGTATGCAGCGCTGAGCCTCGATGGCCTCGTGCACCATGCCCTGGGCCAGGAACGGCGCCTCGACCCGCTCGACCAGGTCGTCCCCACGGAACACACTGAATCCGGACGGCGAGGTGAAGTACCGGCCGAACTCGATCCGGCCCTTCGTCCCGGCCACGGTCGCACTCCACGTCCCGTCGGCCGAGATCGAGCAGGTCAGCGCCGCGATGCCGCCACCGGGGTGGACGAGCGTGACGGCGGTGGTCTCGTCGACGCCCTCGGGCGTCAGCGTCGCGGCGGCCCGGACGACGCTCGGCTCCCCGAAGACGAGCCGCGAGATCGCCAGCGGGTACACGCCGAGGTCCAGCAGCGCGCCGCCGCCCAGGGCGGGATCGCGGACCCGGTGCTCCGGCCCGCTGTCGAAGTGGACGGAGAAGTCCGCGGCGACCAGCCGCGGCTCGCCGATGGCGCCGGCACGGACCATCTCCACCATCCGCAGGATGGCCGGCACGGTCCGCGTCCACATGGCCTCCATGAAGAAGACCCCGGCCGCCTCAGCCCGCCGGATCAGGTCCTCCGCCTGCGCGGCGTCCAGGGTCAGCGGCTTCTCACACAGCACCGCCTTGCCCGCGTCGAGGCACAGCGCGGCCGCCTCGTGGTGCGCCGAATGGGGAGTGGCGACGTAGACGATGTCGACGTCCGGGTCCGCGGCCAGCTCGGCCCAGGACCCATGAGCACGCGGGATGTCGTAGCGGTCGGCGAACGCCCGCGCCGTGTCGGGCGACCGCGACGCCACCGCCGCCACCTCCGCGTCCTCCAGCGTGAGGAGGTCTTCGGTGAACGTGGCGGCGATGGCGCCGGTCGCGAGGATGCCCCAGCGTATTTTGGCAGGTGGTGTCACCGGATGAGGATAGCCGCCGTCCGGTGGACCGATCAGTCGACGTTCATCGCCGTGTCGTCCACGACGAAGGACGTCTGGAGGTGCACGTGATCAGGCCCGAGGTGCAGCAGCTGTCGCCTTGATGCCCTGCCGCGTCGTGTGCCCGGCCTGAATCCCGGCGCGCGTCTCGTTATTTTGCCGCCCGCCCATCACCCAACGTCGCGTCAACCCTGCGGCTCGCCCGCCAGCTCCGCCGTCACCGCGGCGAGCGCCTCGTCGTCGGCGATGCCCAGGCGCCGGGTGGTGGTCGCGAAGGCGCGCGCCGCCTCGGTGAGCAGGCGGCGGGTGTCGGCGGCGGTGCGGGCGTCCGGGGCGCCGGGGGAGCGGGGTGCCACCACCGTGCCGGTGCGGACGCGGCTGGCGACCAGGCCGCCGGTTTCCAGTTCCCGGTAGGCGCGGGCCACGGTGTTCACCGCCAGGCCCAGGTCGCCCGCCAGTTGGCGGATCGGGGGCAGGCGGGTGCCCGGGGGCAGGGCGCCTGAGCCGATCATGGCCGCCACCTGCGCCCGGATCTGCTCGTAGGGCGGGACCGGGCTGGTGTCGTCGAGTTCGACGATCATGCGGAGTCCGGGGTGGCGGGCGGGGAGGGCCAGTAGGCGAGGATCCGGCCGAGCAGGGGGACGCCGATGCCGAGCAGGGCGTGGACGGCTGTCGCCGTGTTGTCGGGGGGCAGGATGTCGGCGGCGGAGAGTTGGGCGCTGACGCAGAGGCCGACCAGGACCATGCCGGACGCGGCGAGGACGTGCATGGAGCGCGAGCGTATCGCGTCGTCGGCGGCCGTGCGGTCGGGGCTCGCCAGCGGTTGCGGGCGGCGCAGGATGTGGCGTTGCGCGGCCAGGGCTACGGCGCCGGTCCCGACGCCGAGCCCGGTCCACAGTCCGACCTCGCTCAGGTCTCCGGCCGGGTGGGCGCCGTGGCGTACGGCGCACAGGATGGCGCTCGCCAGGCAGCAAGCCATCGCGCCGGGGACGGCCCAGCGTCCGGCACGTGGCAGGTAGTCGGACGTCCGGCGCGGCGTCAGCGACGCGGACGCCCGTGTGCCCGGGCTCCGGTCCAGGTGTGCGACACGGAGTTCGGCCACGGCCGCGCCGGCGAACCATCCGGCCAGCGCCCAGGGGAAGGTGATGAGGAAGGACCCTGTGACGGCCGCCGGGATCAGGACGCCGAGGGCGAACCCGACGGCCCGCCACCGCCTCGTGGCCGCCCGGTACACGATGATCTGGTTTCCGTTGGCGACGGTCACCGGGAGCGTGTGCAGGCGCGCGAACTCCTCCACCCGTCGGCGGGGTACGACGCCGACCACGGCGCGTGCCGTCGTCACGAGGAGGAGGCCGACGGCCAGGACGATGATCGCGTTCAAGGACACTGACACGCTAGTCAATGTAGCGAGACATTGCTACATTGTCGACGCGGCCGGCGATCCCCGCCGGTCCGTCATCGATGTCGTCAGGGGGCGGACATGGAACAGATGGTGCGCGACGAGGTCTGGGAGCAGCTCGACCCGAGGGCCGGGGCGCTCGGCGGGAAGCAGCGCAAGCGGGCGGCCGCCGCGGTCTGGGCGGCCGCCGTCCTGCTCGGCGCGGGGGTCGCGGTCGACTACTCGGGCGTCGTCCGGGCCCACCTCGCGCGCTCGGCCGACGTCGGCACCGGCGGCGCCGCGCTGACGACCTCGAAGGTCATCGCGCAGGAGGTCGCGGTGGAGAACACCGGCTGGACCACCGTCCGCGTCGTGGGGGTCGGCCAGGACGGCCCCGGGCTGAGGCTGCTCGGTTCCGCGGACCCGGATGTGCGGACCTCGGGGGTCCACGGGGCCCAGCCCCCGTTCGACCTGCACCCGGGACAGACCAAGACCGTGGCGGTCGCCTACCGCGTCACCGACTGCGAGGCCGTCCCGGCCGGTGCGTTCCCCGTCCAGATCCGCGTCGACCGGCCGTGGGGGACGCAGACGATCGGGATCTCCCTGCCGCAGGTCTATGACGGCGCCGGCGGGACGGCGGTCAACCCGCCGATGACCGAGTGGCAGAAGGACATGGCCGACCGGGCCTGCGGGCTCGGCCCATCGCCTGCCGCACCACGTGCGAACCAGTGACCTGCTCTCATCGCGCGATCTCGCGCGTCCGGGGTTGGACGGATTACTAGGTCACAGGCGTCTGCCGCTGCGAGCCTCTTCCCATGTACTCACGGAGAAACCGGGTCGGCCGGCGCGGCATCACCGCGACGGCCACCGCAGCCCTGTCGGCGCTGATCATGTTCTTCACTACCGGAGTGGCCCACGCCGACACCATCGTGGCCAACTTCACCCTCTCGTTTCCGGACACGTACCCAGGCACGACGTGGTATTCGGGCAACTTCGAGCTGACTTTCCAATCGGACGGAAACCTCGTCCTCTACCGCTGGACGGACTGGAAGGTGATGTGGGCCACCGGAACCTGGGGCTATGACGGCGGCAAGGGCCCGGCCACCCGCATCGACTGGTCGTCCAGCGGCTGGGCGCAGATCTACAACAAGTACGGCGAGCGCATCTGCTACCTCGCCCACAACAACGCCAACGGCGGTCCCTACGCGCCGGGCGGCCGAGCCATGCTCCAGGACGACGGGAACTTCGTCTTCTACACCACCGCCGACCAGCCGAACTGGTCCACCGGCACCTACGGCGGCCGCGTCGCCACGAACAACTACTGCGGCTACAGCCACTGAACCCGCTGAAAATGAATCGTCCCACCGTAGCCGCACTGGCTACGGTGGTGACGTTCACCCGCCCGGTGCGCAGGCAGCGGTTACTTCCGCTGATAACGGAGAGGTCGCAGGTTCGAGTCCTGCCGGGGCCCGCGAGGGTTCTGTAGCTCAGTCAGGTAGAGCACTACGTACCGCCGCCGATTCGATCTCGGGCGGGTTCACCGTCGGTCAGGCCACGACACCCGGTGTCCTCCCGGCCCACGGCGCCGCCTCCTCGAGTTGCGCCGCCAGCCGGAACAGCGTCGCCTCGTCGCCGAACCGCCCGAGGAAGTGCACGCCGATCGGCAGACCGTCGGTGTTCCAGGACAGCGGCACCGACATCGCCGGGCCGCCGGTGATGTTCGCGACCACCGCCGGGTAGGCGACGGTCGTGCCGCCGTTGTGCAGGGCCCGGAGCGGATCCTCGGGAGTCGAGGTCACGAACCCGAGCGGCGGCGGTGGCGCCGACATCGTCGGGGTGAGCCAGAGGTCGTACTCGCCCAGGAAGGCCGCGACCCGGCGCGAGAACCGTTGCAGCTCCTCGACCGCGAGCAGGTAGTCCGCAGCCGAGACGCGCCGGCCGGCTTCCCAGAACGCCCGGGTCACCGGTTCGAGCTCGTCCGCTTCCGGCTCGCGCCCGCGCCGCTTGATCCAGTAGCCGACGATCCACGCGGTCGCGGCGTTGAAGACGGTCCCGATCGCGTCGCCGACCTCCGGTGTCAGGCCGGGCAGGTCGGCCTCGGACGTCTCGTGGCCGAGTCCCGTGCACAGCTCCACCGCCTCCATCAGGGCTTTGACGCAGTCGGGATGTCCCGGCGACCCGTCCGGCACCCGCGGACTGAAAGCGATCCGCAACCGGCCCGGATCCGCCCCGACTTCGGCCGCGAACGGGCGTCGCGGCGTCGGCGCGGGGTACGGATCGCCGGCCGCGGGACCGCCGGTGGCGTCCAGCAGGGCCGCGCTGTCCCGAACCGACCTGGTCAGCGCGTGCTCGACGGCCCAGCCGCCCACCACGTCGCCGTACTCCGGCCCGAACGGGTTGCGCGCCCGCGTCGGCTTCAGGCCGAACAGGCCGCACGCCGAGGCCGGGAACCGGAGCGAGCCGCCGAGGTCGTTGCCGTGCGCCATCGGCACCATCCGGCTCGCCACCGCGGCCGCCGACCCGCCGCTGGAACCGCTGGTCGACCGCTCCGGATCCCACGGGTTCCGGGTCGCGCCGTACAGCACCGGCTCGCAGGCCGGGACCATGCCGAACTCGGGGGTGTTGGTCTTGCCGAGGATCACCAGCCCGGCGCGGCGCAGGCGGACCACGAGCTCGGAGTCGTACGTCGAGACGTTGCCCGCCAGGAACCGCGAGCCCTCGCTGAACGGGGCGCCGCGAAGCTCCACGGCCAGGTCCTTGAGCAGGTAGGGCACGCCGGCGAACGGCGGGTGCGGAGCACCGTCGCCGCCGGGGTCGCCGTCGCCGTCGGCGTCGCCGTCGCCGTCGCCGTCGCCGTCGCCGTCGATCCGCCGAGCCTGCTCCAGCGCCCGCTCGAACAGCGGCACCACCACCGCGTTCAGCCGGGGGTTCGCCCGCTCCACGCGCTCGACGGCCCAGCGCGTGAGCTCGACCGCGCTGACCTCGCGCCGCGCGACCAGCCCGGCCAGCGCCGTCGCGTCCAGCGCGCCGGTCTCCAGCACGGGGTCGCCGAGAGCGGTCATGACGTCGTCGCCTCCTCCCGCAGTCGCGCGACGTGCACGTCGCCGACCTCCTCGGTCCGCGGGGCCGGCAGCCCGGCGCCGGCCAAGGCGGCCGCGAAGTCGGCGCCGCCGCTGAACGCGCGGAACTGCTCGGCCGACGGGCACGCGTCGAACACGGTGATCCCGTCACCGCGCACCACGCACACGTGCAGGTCGACATCGCCGGCGTACGCGGCCAGCAGCTTGTCGTACGCCGGGAGCAGGGCGGCCGGATCGCCGTCGAAGTGGTACGCGCCCAGGAACATCGTCCTCACCTGGCTTCCGCGTTCTCGGCCTGGGCGTTGGCCATGACCACCGCCATGGTGGCGTCCAGGTCCGCGGTGGGGCTGAACTCGACCAGCTCGGTGCCGGCGAACATCAGCGGCAGGTGTCCGGGCGGGGCGTGGTAGGCGTCCCCGGCCTCGTACACCTCGTCGTGGTCGGCGTACCGGAACACGATCCGCCCGGTGACCACCACGCCCCAGTGCGGGGACTGGCAGCGATCGTCGGGCAGCCCGCGGAACAGCGGCGCCGGGTCGGTGTCCAGCTTGTGGGTCTCGTAGCCGACGGTGTACCCGCCGAGCTCGACGTAGCGGGCCTCGATGACCGGCTCGTCGACGGCGATGGGCGCCTCGGCCTTGGCGGTGCGGGGCATGAGCGGCCTCCTCGGGTCGGGGTGGCCGGGGAGCGGCACTCGGAGCGAGGCGCCGGCCCGGACCACCGGTTCACCCAGGAGGCGTGAGATCGGGCCTCACGATGTGAGCCACGTCTGCTCCGACTCCGGCTCGTAGACGCACAGGGTGCCGGTGCGCACCGACACCGCCAGGTGCCGTCCCAGATGACGGGGGTCGCGGCCGATGCGGTCGGTGGCCGCGCGCAGCCTGGACGTGACGCTGCTGCGGGCGCGCTCGGCGGCCGAGCCGGTGCGGCGCGGGCGGCCGCCGAGGCCGTAGGCGGCGGAGAGCTGGGCGACCAGCGCGTCGTGCTCGGCGGCGACGCGGGCCGAGCGGGCGGCGTCGCCGGCGGCGTCGGCGTCCTCGGCTTCGACGGCGAGCTGCCGCAGACGGCGGCGATAGGCGTCCCGGGCCCGGGCGTCGACGAGGTCGCCGAGGTCGCCGGGGGAGTGGAGGCCGGCGGAGCGGTCGGGGACGGCGGTCGAGGCGGTGGACGCTGTGGCCAGATCCAGCGCCGGGACCGGCGTGCCGGGCCGCGTCAGCAGGACGGCCAGGTCGTGCAGACCCTTGCTGTCCCGGACCCGCACCTCGCGCCCCCGATAGCGCAGGACCCAGAACTCCCCTTCGCGGCGGATCTCGTGCGGCGCCGCAGCCGGGGGCGGCGGTTCGGGGCCGCGCTCGCCGGCGGCGCGGCGGATCCGCTCCACGAGGGCTGCCATGCCGGCCTGCTCGGCGAGGCGCTCGGCCGCCGCGAAGTACTCACGCGCCCGCGCGCCGTCACCGTCGGCCGCGGCGAGCAGACCGAGGTAGTACCGCACCGGCCCGCGCAGAACCGCGCCGATGCCCTCGACGACGAACAGGTCGGCGTACGGGGCGAGCAGCGTGGACACCGTCGCCCCGACCGGGTGCCCGCCCACCGCGGCGACCGCCTCAGCGGCCTGGGCGAGCATCGGCAGCCACTCGCTGTCCCGCGGAGCCCCGGCCAGCCGCGGCGCCACGGCCGTCAACCGCGTCCGGGCCTCGTCCAGGTCACCGCGCTGGGCCGCGGCCAGCGCGAGCGTCACTTTCGGCCACACCCCGGGCAGGGCGTCGAGCCGCGGCATGCCGTCAAGGAAGCGGACCAGGGCTTCCCGGCCGTCCGGCAGGCGGTCGGACAGCAGGAACCAGCGCTGGGTGTCGGCCAGCATCGCCGCGTTCGGACTCCCGGACCGGCGAGCCAGGTCATCGGTCTCGCCGAGCGCGGCCTCACAGTCGGCGAACCGGCCCTGCATCAGCGCCCGCATACCTCGCCACAGCGGCACATACCACGCGTAAAGCGGCTGCCGCAGCAGCCGGGCCGCCGCGTCGAACGCCACCGCCTCATCCTCGGCCCCGGCGGCATCACCGGCTTCCAGCAGCGCCACCAGCCGGAACCGCCGCCCGAGCAGCTCCAGCGGCACGTCATGAGCCTGGCGCGCGCACGTGATCATCTCCTCGGCCCACCGCTGCCGCGCATCACGGTCGTCAGGCCCCGACTTCGCGTCGCAGAGGGCGGACAAGGCATAGGCGACGGCCCCCGGATCGCCACTCGCCCGAGCCACCGCGACGGCCTCCTCGGCCAGAGCGGTGCGGCGGCCGACGTCCTCCATGAGCGAGGTCGCGACGGACAGGCGTGCGGTCACCAGCGCCAGCAGGTTGTCCTTCGGATCGGGGTCCACCGCGAGCCCGGCGCGCGCTTCCTCCAGAAGGTCGATCTGCTCCCGGTCGAACAGGTCCACTTCGAACCCGGCCGATCCCGCACCCAGCCCCAAGGCCGCCTCAGCCAGCAACGCCCGATCGCCCGCCTCGCGCGCGGCGGCAGCGGCCCGCAGGAAGTCACCCCGCGCCCCCGCCCGATCGCCCGCGCCGAGCCGCGCCGATCCCGTCGCCACCGCCAGCCGCGCCCGATCCCCGGCCGCGCGCCCGTCCCACCGCGCCGCCTCGTACCACCGCACCGCGTCGTCGAACGCCAGCAGCCCCGCGGCATGATCGCCGGCCCGCCACGCGTACTCGGCCGCCGCCTCGCCGTCCGAACCGGCGCGCGCCAGGTGGTCGGCGACCTCCGCCGGGCCCACGTCGCGACCTCGGCGCGCGAGTTCGGCCAGAGTCGCCGCGATCCGCGCGTGCAGCTCCGGGCGCTCCGCGTCCGGGATCGCGTCGTACACGGCCTCGCGCATCAGGTCGTGGCGGAAGCGGCCCAGCCCCGGGCCCTCGGGAGCGGCCAGGCCCGCCGACTCCGCCGCGGCGAGTGCTTCGCCGGCCCGGCTGAGCGGCACGTCGGCGGCCGCTGCGAGGACGTCCAGATGGAAGCGCGTGCCCAGGGCCGCGGCCACACCCAGCACGGCGCGGTCCGCTTCGGGGAGCAGCGCGGTCCGGGCCAGCACCGCGTCCCGCACCGACATCGGAACCCGGCCCGAGCCCGCATCGCCGATCACCCGCTGCCGCAACGACTCCACGACGAAGAAGGCGTCTCCACCGGTGCGCTTCAGCAACGCGCCGACCTCGCCCGGATCAGCGGGCCGGCCACCGTCGGCGGCGGCCAGCAGCGCGCCGACGTCGTCCTCCGACAGCGGCCCGAGCCGCAGCCCGCGCCCGGCCCGCAACAACGCCGCCCGCCGCTCCTGCCGACCCGGCCAGTCGGCCTCACTGTCCCGCGCCGTGGCCAGGATCACGACCGGCCCGGTCCGGACCGTCGAGGTCAGGTCTTCCAGCAGACGCAGCGATGACGCGTCGGCGTCATGCACGTCGTCGAGCACCAGCAGCACCGGCCCCGCCCGCCCCACGGCTCGCAGCAGCTCGGCGATGTCGCCGGTGAGGCGCAGCCGCGCTGCGCCGGGATCGCGCGGGGCACCCGTCGCGCTCGCTGCATCGGTCGGGCCGGCCTTGCCGGTCTGACCGGTCTGACTTGTCCGTCCAGCCCGACCGGCCGTCTCGCCCGCCGACACCCGCCCCGCCAACAGCGCCCGCAGCGGCGCCGACTCGGCCACGATCCGCCCGCACCGCTCGTCCGCACCGGCGACCTCGCGCAGCACCCGGGCCCACGGCAGATAGGCCCCACCGGGCTGGCACCAGCCCCAGAACACCCGAAAGCCCTCAGCACGCCGCGCCACCTCCTCGGCGGTGGCCGTCTTGCCCGCACCGGCAGGCCCGGTCAACAGCACCAGACCTCCGTGCCCGGCCCGGGCAGCGGCCAGCGCCGCGCCGATCTCGCCCAGAATCGCGCGCCGCCCGACGAACCGCACGGTCTCCATCGCTGGCCCTCTCTGTCACGAGCCTACGAGTGCCGGGGCTGGGGCGCGCCCGCAACGCGCGGGTGGGCGCTTCTGCGTGGCTCGGCGTTCACTGAACGTCGGCGACCGATCGTCCTACCCGCCTCAGATGTCGCAGGAGCCTGCGAACTCCTTCAACCCCTCGGCGAAGTCGACTTCAGGCTCCCACCCCAGCTCGTCGCGCAACCGCCGACTCGACGCCGTCACATGCCGCACATCGCCCAACCGGTACCGCCCCGTGAGCACAGGCTCCGGCCCTCCGGTCGCCGCAGCCAGCCCGGACGCCAGGTCCCCCACCGTCCGCGGCGTCCCGCTGCCTACGTTGAACGCCCGAAAGGTCCCCGCCGAAGCATTCGCTGTCCAGTTCAGCGCCGCCACGTTGGCCGCGGCGACGTCGCGCACGTGCACGAAGTCGCGCCGCTGGCCGCCGTCCTCGAACACCAGCGGTGCGCGGCCGGCCGCCAGGGCCGACCGGAAGATCGCGGCGACTCCCGCGTACGGCGTGTCCCGCGGCATCCGCGGGCCGTACACGTTGTGGTACCGCAGTGCCGCGACCGTGCCGCCGCACGCCCGGGCCCACGCCGACGTCAGGAACTCCTGCGCGGCCTTGGTCGCCGCGTAAACGTTCCGTGGGTCGAGCGCGGCCGATTCGTCCACCAGTCCGGGCACGAGCTCGTCGCCGCAGCTCCCGCACAGCGGCTCGAACCGGCCTGCGGCCAGATCAGCCTCCTGGCGAGGAGCGGCGGCCACCTGGCCATGCCGGGGACAGTCGTACCGGCCCTCGCCGTAAACGACCATCGACGACGCCAGCACCAGCCGCCGCACCCCGGTCCGCGCCATCCCGGCCAGCACCACGGAGGTGCCGAGGTCGTTGCAGCCCGCGTACAGAGGCGCGTCGTTCAGATCCACACCCAGCCCGACCATCGCCGCCTGATGGCAGACCACGTCGACGTCCTGGAGCGCTCCCGCGACCGCCGCGGTGTCCCGCACGTCCGCCTCGATCAGCTGCACACCCTCGGGCAGCCGTGCCCGGGCGGCCGCCGGATCCGGATGCACCGCGCTCAGCAGCACGTCGAGTGCGACGACCTCATGTCCCGCGGCCAGCGATGCGGCCACGATGTGCGACCCGATGAACCCGGCTGCGCCGGTCACCAGCACCTTCATCTCAGCTACCATCCTTCCGGTTCCCTGCGACGTCCACCGTTACGGCCGCCGTCCCGGCAGCCGTTCCGTCCGCTATTCCGTCCGCTATTCCGTCCGCTATTCCGTCCGCTGTTCCGTCCGCCGTTCCGGCCGTCGCAGCGCCACGAACCGCCGCCCGTCGGCCGACCAGCGCTCGGCCACGACGAACTCGAGCGCCACCGCTGTCCGCGCCAGGGCCTCACTCCCGATCCGGGTCCAGCCGAACGGCTCCCCGCCGCCGTCGAACGTCACGACGTAGTCCTCGTGGACGTCGTCGGCCTCGGTCTCCACCACCAGCTCCCCGTCGCCGGGCCGGATGAGCTCCCGCACCCGGGACAGCAGTGCCGCAGGATCGCCGCCGATGCCGATGTTCCCGTCCATCAGCAGTGCGTGCGGCCACCGCCCGGCCCCGGGCAGCCGCCCGAAGACGCTGCGTTGCAGCACGGCGGCGCCCGCGGCCCGCCCGAGCAGGACCGCGGCCGGGGACACGTCGACGCCCAGTGCCGGGATCCCGCGCCGGGCCAGCTCGGCGACCAGTCGTCCCGGGCCGCAGCCCAGGTCGAGGGTCGGACCCTGGCAGCGGTCGAGGACCGCGCGGTCGACCGCGTCCGGCGCGGCGGTGAACCGCGCCGCGTCCAGCGCCAGCGTCCGGCCGGTGCTGGTCCGCAGGAGCAGAGGGCGTCCGGGATCACTGAGGGCCTGTGCGTAGCGGGTGCTGGACGTCCAGGCGCCGGCGGCCGCGCTCGCCGTCGCCGTCACGATCCGACCGGCGCGCCGAGCCGCCGCCGCAGCACGTGGAACCGGGTGCCGAACCGGCTGTCCGGGACGAGGTCGGCGACGTGTGCGGCGTCCTGGGCCAGGTCGACGTCGCGCAGCGTGGGGGCCGAGCGCACCCGCAGCCCGGCCTCTTGCAGGCGCCAGAGTTGATCAGCGCCAGTATGATCTGTGGACATCGGCACGTCGTATAACAGGCCCTTGAGGTCGTGCCGACGAGGACTCCGGAACCCGAGACACCAGAACCCGCCGTCGTCCGCCATCCCGAGGGTCGCATCCTCTGAATCAGCGGGCAGACACGCGGTCAGCAGCTCCGGGCTGATCTGCGGAGTGTCCATGCCGACCAGCAGCACCGGACCCGGATCACGCAGGGCCGCGGCTTCGAACGCCGCCGCCAGCCGGCGATCGAGGGGGCCCTGAACCTGCGGCACCACCGTGAAGCTCCGCGACCACGACGCCCGAGGCTCGCCGTCCAGCACGAGCAGTCGATGTCCGGCTTCTGTCTCAGCCACGGCGTGCAGCGTGTCCTCCAGAGCGGCCGCCGCGAGCAGGGCCGCCTCCCGCGGACTGAACGGCGGCGTCAGCCGGGTCTTGACCCGGCCGGGCACGGGCGTCTTGGCGATGACGATCAGGGTGCTCACTCGGTCGCCGCCTTCCAGACCCTGCGCATGTCCCCGACGGCCTTGACCGTGCCGCCGATCGTGCCGGTGACCTTCGACTTGCCGGTGCGCGGCGCGTAGGGGACGTCGGTCTCCCCGATCCGCCAGCCCGCGTCCGCGGCCTTCAACACCATCTCCAGCGGGTAGCCGAACCGCCGGTCGGCGATCGCCAGTTCCAGCAACGCCTCCCGCCGGGCGGCCCGCATCGGCCCCAGATCCCGCAGCGCCACGCCGGTCGCGCGGCGGATCCGGTACGCGAGCAGGCGGTTGGCCAGGCGTGCGTGGGGCGGCCAGGCGCCCCGGGACGTGGGCCGGCGCTGCCCGAGGAACAAGTCGGCCCGTCCGGCCAGTACCGGACCGGCGACCTTCGGCAGGTCGGCCGGATCGAACGAGCCGTCGCAGTCCAGGAAGCAGACGACGTCGGCGGTCGCGGCGAGCAGCCCGGCGTGGCAGGCCGCGCCGAACCCGCGGTGCGGCTCGTGGACGACGCGGGCCCCGAGCCGCGCGGCGACCTCCGGGGAACCGTCGCTGGACCCGTTGTCCACGACGATCGCACGATAATGCGACGGCATCCGGCTCAGCACGAAGGGCAACGCCCCGGCCTCGTCGAGGCACGGCAGGATCACGTCGACCGGAACAGCGTCCCAGGACTCTGCGACGCCTCCGGTCTCGGCGGTCACCGGCTCCTCGCGCGCACCGGGGGTGCGCGCCGTTCGGAGCCGGCCGACCGACCACGCCGCGACGACGAGCACGCCGGCCGCGCCGTAGCTCCAGCCGACGCGTTCGCCGAGTTGTCCGGCGTACCCGGCGAGGGCGACGGCGAGCCAGGGCGTCGCCCGCCATCCGCTGAACACGACCAGCAGCACCAGCAGTTCCGCGTACCAGGCGTAGCTCGGCGCGGCGACCAGCAGCGTGATCCCGGTCATCACCACCGCCCCGCGCCACGGCCGCGTGGGATCGGCGAACCACCACACCAGCACGGCCGTCGCGGCGAGCACCACGACCGCGCCCGCCGAGGTCCATCCCTGCGGCAGGAACAGGTCGAGGACGGCGAAGCGGCGGCCGTCGTCGTAGCCCTCTTCGTTCAGATAGCCGCCGAGGAAACCGGCTGCACCGCGGCCGACCGCCACGACATGCGGGAGATACACGACAGCGACGACTCCACACAGCGAAGCCAGCAGCGGCAGCCCCTTGCGCCGCACCGAGGACGGCACCAGGAACCCCGGCGTCACCTTCGTCGCGACCGCCAGCCCCAGCACGGCTCCGCCGGCCACCGCTCTGGTGGTCGTCAGAGTGCGCCGTGCCCCGAGGATCACCAGCGCGCAGGCGGTGGGGATCATCGCGATGACGTCCACGTGCCCGTTGTTGCCCGCCTCGATCGCGACCAGCGGGCACCACGCCCACAGCACGGCCAACCGTGGATCGGCGCCCACGCGTGGCAGACCCCAGATGAGGACAGCGGTGACCAGCACCGCCGCGACTCCGGCGAACACCTGGACGCCCTTCGGACCCGACCAGTGCACCAGCCAGAAGTACGCCTGAGCGACCGGCGGATAGATCGTGTGGACGAGCGGTCTGTTGATCAGCGTGCAGGCCGCCGTGACGTCCGGGCCCGACCCCACGCAGTGCCCCGGAGGCGCACTCGACGGGAACAGCTCCGGGCTGCGCAGCGGAACGAGGCGCGAGGCCACCGGGACGTAGCGGTAGGGATCGATGCCCCGCGCCTGTACCCGGCCGTCCCACACGTAGCGATACAGGTCGTCCGAATAGCGCGGCGGCGCCGTCAGGGCCGCGATCTGCGTCGCGACCGCACCGCCGAGCGTCACCACCGCGGCTCGGCCCCGGGCCAGCGACGCGACCAGCCACGCTCCGAGGCCGTAGACCGCGAACAGGGCCGCGAGCAGGGCGAAGCCCTGGAGCCCGAGCGACCACGGCGAGCCGCCGGGCAGCCGGACCGCGACCGCGACTCCCGCGACCAGACCGGCCAGCACGACGAGCGCGGCGCCGAGCCGGACCCGATGGGTTCCCGTCTTCATGGCTCCACCCTGGCCGAGGGCGCGGCTGCGCAGGGAGATCCCACGCCGGGCCGTCACCGGTCTGTAAGACCTGGTCGCGGGCTCCGGCGGCCGTCATCACTTCGTAAGACGTCGCCGGCACCGCGAGCCCCGCCGAGACGGTTATCTGGTCCCGTGAGGAAACCACCACTGCCAAGCTTCCGAAGCCGGCTGCACGACGAGCGCACCGCGACGCTCATCGGCACCGCGCTCGGCGTCGCGTTCGCCACGGCCTTCCTCACCGGACTGGTCAGCCATGTGCTCCAGCACCCGCCGTCGTGGCTGGCGCACCACCTGCCGACCCGGCCCAGCTGGGGATACCGGCTCACGCAGGGGCTGCACGTGAGCAGCGGCATCGCGGCCATCCCGCTGCTGCTGGCCAAACTCTGGACCGTCTACCCCAAGCTGTTCGAGTGGCCGCCGCTCAAGTCGGTCGCGCACGCGCTGGAGCGGCTGAGCATCCTCGTGTTGTTCGCCGGGGCGGTCTTCGAGCTGGTCACCGGCCTGCTGAACGCGGCGCAGTGGTACGTGTGGGGCGACCAGTTCCCGTTCGTCCAGACCCACTACTGGGTCGCGTGGATCACCGTCGGGGCGCTGGTCGTGCACGTCGGGGTCAAGGCCCCGGCCATCGCGCGCGGGTTCCGCGGCCCCGGGACGGAGCTGGTCGAGGCGTACCAGGCGGATGTCGAGGCGCGGCGCCAGGGGGTGTCGCGCCGGGCGTTCATCACGACGACGGCGGCGGCGGCCGGGACGGTCACCGTGGCCACCGTCGGGCAGTCCGTCACGAGCGTGGCGCCGGTGTCGGTGCTGTCCCCGCGCGATGTCGGCTTCGGTGAGCTGGACGTGCCCGTCAACCGCACCGCCGTGCAGGCCGGGATCACGCCGGCGGTCACGGCCGCGGACTGGCGCCTGGAGGTGAGCGGCGGCGCCCGGGAGCTGAGCCTGAGCCGGGAGGAGCTGACGGCCCTGCCGCAGACCTCCGTGAAGCTGCCCATCGCCTGCGTCGAGGGGTGGTCGGTGGACGCGCAGTGGCAGGGCGTCCGGATCAGCGAGCTGATGGACATGGCGGGCGTTCCGCATCACGCCGACGTGCGAGTGGAGTCCATGGAGACCTACGGCGCCTACGCCGTCACGATCCTGGAGCGCGAGTACGTCCGCGACCCCTCCGCGCTGCTCGCCCTGCGGCTCAACGGCGAGGTGCTGACCCTGGACCACGGCTATCCGGCGCGGATCATCGTGCCGAACCGGCCCGGCGTCCTGCAGACCAAGTGGGTCCGGCGGCTGGCGGTGATCGCGTGAAGGCGCTCCGTTACACGACGATCCTGGCCGGAACCGGCGTCGCGCTCTACGGCGTCGTCGGCCTGCTCACCGCGCCGGAGGTCCGGCGCCCGGCCGACGTCACCGCCTGGCTGCTCGGCGGGGTCGTGCTGCACGACGCGGTGCTGGCCCCGGTGGTCTTCGCGCTGTGCTGGCTCGCCGCCCGCACCACCTCACCGCGGGTGCGCCGGGCACTGGCCGCGGCACTGCTGGTCGCCGGGGCGACTACGCTGGTGGCCGCGCCGATCCTGCTGCACGGAAGGGTGGCGATCCGATGACGGCTCCGATGGCCGCGACGGCCGGACCGAGCCGGCCGAGCTGGGACGTCCTGGTCGTGGAGGACGACACGACGGTGGCCGAGGTGGTCGCCGCCTACCTGACCCGCGAGGGCTACACCGTGCGCTGCGCCGCCGACGGTCCCTCCGCGGTCGCCGCCGCCCGCGAGCGCCTGCCCGACCTGGTGCTGCTGGACCTGATGCTGCCCGGGTTCGACGGCTACGAGGTGCACAAGCGCATCCGCGCCCTGGGCGAGGTGCCGGTGATCATGCTGACCGCGCGCGGTGAGGAGAGCGACCGGATCCTGGGACTGGAAGTCGGCGCCGACGACTACGTGACGAAGCCCTTCAGCCCCCGCGAGCTGGTGCTGCGGGCCGCGAGCGTGCTGCGGCGCGCCGGGGCCGGCCGGCCGGGTCCGGGGCAGGCACCGGACGTGCGGCGGGCCGGCGAGCTCGAAGTGGACGTCACCAGCCACCAGGCCCGGCTGCGGGGGGAGCCGCTGGCGCTCACGGGCCGCGAGTTCGACCTGCTGGCCTTCCTGCTCAAGCATCCCGGCCAGGCGTTCACGCGCGCGGAGCTGATGAAGCAGGTGTGGGGCTGGGAGTTCGGGGACCAGTCGACGGTGACGGTTCACGTGCGCCGGCTGCGGGAGAAGATCGAGGCCGATCCGGCCGTGCCCGCGGTGATCGCGACGGTGTGGGGGGTCGGCTACCGCCTGGACGTGCCGGGCGGCGGGACGGAGGACATAGCAGGTGAATGACGTCCGGTGTTCCGGAAGGCGGGACGACGATGCGTGACCAGCTTCTCATCATCCTGATGGGCGCCGGGTCGGCCGTCGGCGCCGCCTCGATCGGCTGGATCGTGCTGCGGCTGCTGCGGGGCCGATCGCTGCGGGCGTCGCTGTTCGCCAGCGCCGCGACCGCGGTGCTGGCCGTCGTCGCGGGCGCGCTGATCGCCTCCCGCGCGATGTTCATCTCCTCCCACGACGCGGGCGTCGTGCTCGTCGTGTCGCTGTCCGGCGCCTTCGTCACCCTGGTGCTGGCGTTCCTGCTCGGCCGCAGCCTGGCCGACGACAGCAGGACCCTGAGCTCGGCTCTCCAAGCCCTCGGCGACGGCGAACAGGCGGCCCCGCGCCAGGCCCCGGCCACCGCCGAACTCGCCGCGCTCAGCCGCGAACTGGCGGCCACCAGCGCGAAGCTCACCGAGTCGCGGGATCGCGAACGGGCCCTGGAACGGTCGCGCCGCGAACTCGTCGCGTGGGTCTCGCACGACCTGCGCACGCCCTTGGCCGGCCTGCGCGCCATGGCCGAGGCTCTGGAGGACGGCGTCGCCCCGGACCCGGCGCGGTACCACATGATGATGCGCCAGGCCGCGGACCGCCTCGCGGGCATGGTCGACGACCTCTTCGAACTGTCCCGCATCCACGCCGGAGCCCTGAAGCTCACCCTGGAGAGCGTGGCGCTGGCCGACCTCGTCGACGGAGCCCTGGCCGAGGGGCAGCCGCTGGCCAAGGCGCGCGGCATCGACCTGTCGGGCGTGGTCACCACTTCCGCGACGGTCCGCGGAGACATCCGGGAACTTTCGCGGGCGCTGTCCAACCTGGTGGTGAACGCGATCCGCCACACCCCCGCCGACGGCATGGTCCGGATCGAGGCCACGGAGGTGCGCAGCCCGGACGCGGCCACCGGCACCGAGATCGACCTCCCCTCCGACACGATCCCGGCCGAGTCCCACATCCGCATCTCCGTGACCGACGCCTGCGGCGGCATCCCGACCGAGGACTTGGACCGCGTCTTCGACGTCGCCTGGCGCGGCACCCCGGCCAGGACTCCCGAGGCCGACAGCCCGGTCGGCGCGGGCGCCGGCCTCGGGCTGGCCATCGTCCGCGGCATCGCCGAGGCTCACTCCGGCGACGTGACGGTGGACAACGTCGAGGGCGGCTGCCGGTTCCAGCTGCGACTGCCGGTTCCGGCCGCATAGCGGGAACACGACGAGGACAGCCCGGGCCGCCGTGAACGATGCACGGACCGAACGGTCTCGGCGCCTCGTTCGTGTCTGGCGTCAGCCCGCTGATGCACTAATCTCCGTAAACGTGGGGGGTCTGACACATATAGCGAACCGGTGGCCGTTGACGGCCCGGGACGGGGAACTTACCCGGTTCCAGCACGCGCTCGCCGAGGGCGGCGCGGCCCTCGTCCTCGTCTGCGGTCCGCCCGGAGTGGGCAAGACGCGCTTCGCCGAGGAGTGCGTGGAGGTCGCCGAGCGGGCCGGGTGGCGCAGCGTCCGGGTCGCCGCCACGCGGGCGGCCGCCGAGATCCCGCTCGGCGCGCTGGCGCATCTGCTGCGCTCCGACTCCGTGGCCGAGCCCGATGCGGCGCGGCTCGCTGAGCTGGCCCGGCAGGACCTGCGGGCGCTCGCCGGTGACGCGAAGCTGCTGGTGTTCGTCGACGACTTCCCGTCTTTGGATCGGTTGTCGCTAGGGTTGCTGTGCCAGCAGGCTGCCGCGGGACAGATTCTGCTGCTCGGCACGCTGCGCAGTGGGGAGCCGACGCCGGACGCGCTGGCCGCGCTGTGGTCCGGCGACCGGACGATCCGGATCGATCTGGCGGAGCTGGACCGGGACGGGATCGACGCGCTGCTGCACGAGGCGCTCGGTGCGCAGGTGGAGCTGAGCGCGTCGCGGGTGTTCTGGGAGGCGTGCCGGGGGAATCCGCTCTATCTTCGTGAGCTGCTGTTCGGGGCGGCCGCCGACGGGACGCTGAGCGCGGAGGCCGGGGTGTGGCGGCTCACCGGCACGTTGCCCAGCAGCCCCCGGCTCCTGGAGCTGGTCGGGGACCACATCCGTGCTGTCGGCCCCGACGGCCGCGCGGTGCTCGACCTGCTGGCGCTGTGTCAGCCGCTCGGGTTGGACGAGCTCGCCGCGGTGACGTCGATCGACGCGCTCGACGAGTTGGAGTCGAACGGTCTCATCCAGGTCCGGACCGACCGCCGGCGCCACGAGGTCAGCCTCGCGCATCCGGTGTACGGGCAGGTGCTGCAGAGCTCGATGACACGGATCCGGGCGCGTGCGGCACTGACCGGCCAGGCGCAACGGGTCGAGGAGCACGGTCTGCGCCGTCGCGAAGACCCGCTGCGGGTCGCGACGTGGCGGCTCGCGGCCACCGGGTCCGCCGACGCGCGCTTGCTGCTGCAAGCCGGCCGACTCGCCCGGCACACGGCCGACCACGCAGGGCTGGAGCGTCTGGCACGAGGATCGCTGGCGGCCGAGGACAGCGTCGAAGCGCGGGTGCTGCTCAGCGAGGCCCTGCACGCGCAGTGCCGTTCCGAAGAAGCCGAAGCCGTACTGGAGGCGGCGGCCGGCCTGCCCGCGCCCGACGCGCTCAAGCAGCGGCTGGCCCAGGCCCGGGCGATCGTCAAGGCCTGGGGGCTGGGGCGGCTCGACGACGGTCTCGCCATCCTCGACGCCGCGCGCGCCGAACTGCCGCCGGAGTTCCACGGCGAGCTGGCGGCGCTCGCCGCGATGCAGCTGGCGTTCGCTGATCAGCCGGTGGCGGCTTTGGCGCGGTTGGGGGAGGTGGTGGGAAGCGGGAGCGGGCGGGGTGCCGTGGCTGCGTCTGCCGCTTCGGACGCCTCGGGTAGTTCGGGTAGTTCGGGTAGTTCGGGGAGTCCGGGCAGTCCGGCCAGCTCGGGCTCCCTGTCATCACCCGAGCCACGCCGCACGAAGCCGTCCCGCTTGCGCGCCATCGCCGAGGCCTACGCGCTGACCTCGATCGGCGCCTGCGAACGGGCCATGGCCGTCCTCGCCGAAAGCCGCCGGCCGTGGGCGACGGACGAACCGGAGTCCCTGTTCGTCCACGAAGGCTCGGACGCCATGGCGGAGGCGCTGGTCGACTTCGCGGCGGGCCGCCTGCCGGCCGCGGCCGCCGGGATGACCCGCGCGCTCCACCACGCCGTCGAGGACAACCTCGCCCAGGCCCAGGCCAGCTACTCCTGGCAGCTCGGCCGCATCCTGCTGGCCTCCGGACGGCCGCGATCCGCGGCGCGCTGGGCCCGGGACGGGATCGCGGTCGCCCGGGCCCGCGGGCTGACCGGGCCCGCGTTCCTCGCCACAGCCTGCCTGACCGCGGCCTTGGCCCAGAGCGGGGATGCCGAGGAGGCTGCGGCGGCGGCTGAGATGCTCAGCGCTCTGCCATCGTCGTTGGGCATGGTCGCCCAAGGCCGCGCCTGGTCAGCGGCCGTGGCCGGAGACGCCACCCGAGGCAGCCGCATCCTCCTGGACGCGGCGCACCAGGCCGCTGAGGAGGACCTGCGGGCAACGTGCGTCGAGCTTCTTCACGACGCCGCCCGGCTCGGTGCCGCTCCCCAGGCCCGGCCGCTGCTGCGAGAGGTCGCGGTCCGCTGCGACAGCCCGGTCGCCGCTGTGCGCTCGGCCTTCGTATCAGCTCTGGCGGATCAGGAACCGGCGCACCTCGAAGCCGCCGGTGAGCGGTTCGCCGAGATGGGCATGCTCCTGGCGGCCGCCGAGTCGGCCTCCGCGGCCGCGGCCGCGTGGCAGGAACGAGGCAGCTCGCGCCAGGCCGCCTCCGCGACCGCGCGGGCGATGGAGTGGGCAGCTCTCTGCGAAGGGGCACGGACGCCACTGCTGGCGACGCCGGCGCGCGCCGGCGGAACGCTGACTCAGCGCGAGGCCGAGATCTGCCGACTGGCCTCCGAAGGGCTGGCCAGCCGCGCCATCGCCGAGCAGCTGTTCCTCTCGGTGCGGACCGTCAACAACCATCTTCAGAACGCCTACACCAAGCTAGGCGTCGCCAGTCGAAGCGAGCTGGTCAGCGTCCTGGAGAGGTGAAGCGACCACGGCGTCCCGGAACCCCTCGACCCGCTCGATCGCCAGCTCCAACTCCTCACCGCCGACCCCGAGATCACGCAGCACTCCGACCAGGTGCCCGCTCATCGCGTCGAACTCGGCGTCGCCGATCACCATCCCCTGATGAGCCTCGGCCAACTCCCGGCCGCCGTAAAGGTCGGGGCCGCCCAGCGCCATCGCGAGGAACGAGCGCTGATGCGCGGACAGCCGCTCCACGTCCACGCCCTCGAAGAAGCCCTGGAGCGCGGGATCGGCGAGGACCCGGCGATAGAAGAGGTCAACCGCCGTGCGCAGCATCCGTGCTCCGCCGATCGAGTCGTAGACGCCCATCTCGCGCTCCTCACCAGTGCTCCGTCAACGGTTCCGTGGACAATTCAACTCCCCGGGCAGGGTAACCACCTGAGTAAGCATTGCTCAGACGGCGATCCGGCTGGAACCTCCCGCGAAATGAGCATCGCTTGCTCAGGTGCGGCCGCCCTGGCTCGGCGACAGTGGAGACGTCCAAAGCACCACCGCGAATCACCTGGGGGGAACACAGAAATGCAACTCCGTCGCACCACCGCCGCCGTCACGCTCGTCGTCACGGCCTTCGGCACCGCGCTGCTCGCGACCGGGCCGGCGCAGGCCGGGACCAAGGTGCCGCAGGTGCCGCAGGGCGGCATCGCTCAGGCGTCCGCCGCGTTCCCGCCCGGGCCGACGGTCGTCAGCGCGGGCGTCATCATTCCGCAGATGCGGCGCGACACCATTGTCCTCGAGGACGCGACCAGCTACCCGCCCGGCCCGACCGTTGTCGGCGCGGGTGTCATCATCGACGACGGGAGCGCCTTCCCGCCCGGTCCGACCGTCGTCGGCGCGGGCGTCATCATCCACGACGGGAGCGCCTTCCCGCCCGGTCCGTCGCGGGCCGATGCGGTCCTGACCGCCTGAGTCATCCTGGGGGGAAGCGGGGGCGCCGCCGACCGGTGGCGCCCTTCGCGCGGCTACAGACATCTCAAATAGAACGCGTTACAGTCCCGCCATGAGTCTCCCGGCCTCCGTCACCCCTGACCTGCTCGCGAAGCTCACCGGCATGGTGGTCTCCACCAGTGGCCGCTCCCATGCGGTGACCGAGGTGTACACCGGCGAGAAGGTCTGCGACTTGCCACAGTCCGATCCGGGTGACGTGAAGGCGGCCTACAGCGCGGCGCGCGCGGCGCAGGCGGTGTGGGCGTCCTGGCCGCTCAAGCGGCGCGTCGGGGTGATGAAGCGGTTCCACGAGCTGCTGCTCGGCCAGGGGCTGGTCGTCGCCGATCTGATGCAGGTCGAGACCGGGAAGGCCCGGCGGATGGCCTTCGAAGAGACCTGCGACGTCCTCATGGTGACCAGCCACTACATCAAGGCTGCGCCCCGGATCCTCAGGGAGCGCAAGCACGGCGGCGTCGTGCCGATCGTCTCCACGTCGACCGAGGTCCGGATCCCCAAGGGCGTCGTCGGCCTGATCTCGCCGTGGAACTTCCCGTTCGCGACCAGTCTCTCCGACGCCATGCCCGCGCTGATCGCCGGGAACGGCGTCGTGCTGAAGCCGGACAACAAGTCCACGCTGAACGTCGCCTACGGCGTCCGCCTGCTCTACGAAGCCGGGCTCCCGGCCGGACTGATCCAGATCGTCTGCGGCGAGGGCCCCGACATCGGGGCGGCCATCGTGGAGAACGCGGACTACGTCATGTTCACCGGTTCGACCGCGACCGGCCGGGTGATCGGGGCGCAGGCCGGCCAGAACCTCGTCGGCTGCACGTTGGAACTCGGCGGGAAGAACCCACTGATCGTCCTCGACGACGCGAACCTGGACGAGGCGGTCGCCGGCACCGTCGCGGCCACCTTCCTCAACACCGGCCAGGCCTGCATGCACATCGAGCGGATCTACGTCTCCGAGCGGCGCCGGGAGGAGTTCACCAAGCGCTTCGTCGAGGCCGCACAGGCCATCCGTCTCGGCGCCACCTACGACTTCGCCCCGGACATGGGCTCGCTGGTCTCCGTCGCCCAGCGGGAGCGCGTGCAGGCGCACGTCGACGACGCGGTCGGCAAGGGGGCGACGGTGCTGACCGGCGGCAAGCCGCGCCCGGACCTGGGGCCGGCGTTCTTCGAGCCGACGGTCCTCACCGACGTGACACCGGACATGGTCTTGGCCAGGGCCGAGACCTTCGGTCCGGTGACCGCCATCTACAGCTACGCCACCGTGGACGAGGCCGTCGCGCTGGCCAACGACACCGAGTACGGCCTGAACGCCAGCGTCTGGGGGAGCGACCGCCGCGCAGCCGAGGCGGTCGGCCGCCGGATCCAGGCCGGCAACATCAACGTCAACGACGGTCTGGCCGCCTCCTACGCCTCGAAGAAGAGCACCTCGGGCGGCCTCAAGGCCTCCGGTGTCGGCAGCCGGCACGGTGACGCCGGGATGCTCAAGTACACCGATGTCCAGAACGTCGCGGTACTCAAGAAGCAGGTGCTGACCAACCCGCCCGACACCGACTGGACCAAGCAGGTCGCCAAGACCGTCAAGGGCCTGCGGTTAATGCGCAAGCTGGGCATCCGCTGAACGCCGACTCGCTTGATTCCCGGTAGAACAGGAGTAGGGCGCCAGTAGCCCCCTTGTCGATAGTCGTCGCCAGGCCATTCCGCGGCGGCTAGGAACGGGGGAACGCTGTATGACCATACGAGTCGGCTCGGCGACAGAAGGCTTCCAAACCCTCAACCGGACCTCCACGGTCCGGCTGCACAACCGGGCCGGTACGGCACACGGCGAGCACTACGGCTTCCCCGGCCGGACGACCGGCCCGGGCGGCCAGACCGACGACCCGCTGTCCGGCGCACCCGCGTTCTCGGTCGGGATTCACGCAGTGGGTGAAGGGGACTCCGCCCGCACCGGCGGCCTCGACGAGCGGCACGTGCAGACCCTGGCCGAGATCGATGGACCCTTTCCACCGATCGTCCTCCACGCCGCCACCATGCGGGTCGTCGACGGCGCGCACCGCCTCGCCGCCGCCGAGCGCCGGGGCGATACGCACATCGCAGCCGTGTACTTCCACGGGACGCGCGAAGAAGCGTTCCGCGTCGGGGTCTCGGCGAACACCGCTCACGGCCTTCCGCTGAGCCGCGCGGAACGGCGATCCGCGGCGTTGCGCATCATCGGCTCCCACCCGCACCTGTCCGATCGGGCGATCGCGGAGTCGGCCGGCCTTTCGCACACCACGGTGGCGAAGATCCGGAAGGCGGCTCTCGCCGACGGCGCGCACACCGGAGGCGACACCCCGCGAGTCGGCGCCGACGGCCGAGTGCGTCCGCTCAGTGTGGCCGACGGCCGCCTCGCCGCCGGGATGATCATCGCGCAGCGGCCCGAGGCGTCGCTGCGCACCGTGGCCCGGGAAGCGGGGATATCCGTCGGCACAGCGCGCGACGTCCGTCTGCGGGTCCTGGAGGGACGCAGCCCTCTGCCCCCGAGGGAGGCCCGGAAGCAGGCGACGTTCGCCAAGGAGCGCGGGGCCGTGGCGGATCCGCCGCCCCAGGTCGTGGATGCCGGAGTGATGTTCGCCAGCCTCCGGCGGGACCCGATGCTGCGCTATACCGACTCCGGGCGGTTGCTCCTGAGGTGGCTGGATCAGAGCATGGCCACCATGACCCGGTGGAACGAGGTCGAGGGCCAGATCCCCGGGCACTGTGTCGACAAAATCGTGAAGATCGCGCGCGAATGTTCCCGGTTCTGGGCGACCATCGCGGACCAGGCTGCCCACGTCGACGCCGAGACCGGCGCCATGGGGCGGGACGCAACCAGCCTGTCGGCCTGACGGCCCGACTGGACCACCGGCGTCGGGCGACCGGCCACTTCGACCAGTCGGACGACGGGAACGCGAAGCGGGACGGATCCTTGCGGACCCGTCCCGTGCTCGGCCAGCAGCCCATTCCCACACTGATTCCCCGGCGTGTGTGCCAGAGTGCGGCGTCCGGAGTTGACCGGAAAACTTCCGACCGCTCGACCAGGGCGAACAGACTCGGTAGCGAAGATCGACGGCGTCACCGCCGTCGCAAGGCACCGAGTTCCATGGGGATCGCATGCATACGCTCCACGAAACCCGTCACTCCGATCACGATCCGAAGGCCGTCGACATCCGGGTGCTCGGCCCCGTGGAGGTGATGGTGCGAGCCCGGGCCGTCACCCTCGGCGGTCCGCGGGCGAGCCGCGTGCTCGCGCTGCTCGCGATGAACTGCAACACCGTCGTCCCCCACGACTGGATCGTCGACGCCTTGTGGGACGACCCGCCGCCGACGGTCCGCCAGCAGGTGCACAACGTCGTCCACGGTCTGCGCCGGGCGCTCGACGGCGCCGACGGATCGGTGAACGTGGTGCGCACCGGCGTGGGATACCAGTTGGAGGCGGAGGGATCGGTCGTGGACGCACTGCGGTTCCAGGACCACGCCCGGAAGGCGCGGCGTGACGTCGCCCGAGGCCGGCCCGGCGCGGCCGTCTCGCACCTGCGCGACGCTCTGGCCCAGTGGCGGGGACCCGCGCTGGCCGGTCTGGCCGACGGCCGCCTGGGCCGGATCGCCGCGTTGCTCGACGACCAGCGGCTGGCAGTCGGCGAACAACTGGCCGAACTGGCCCTCGCCGGCGGCGAGGAATTCCGGGTCGTCGGCGAGTTGGCTCGGCTGGTCGTCGAACACCCCTACCATGAGGCATTGCGCGCGGCACTCATCAAGGCTCTGCGTCGCGAGGGGCGCCAGGCCGAGGCGCTCGCCGTCTACGAGCAGGGGTGCCGACTGCTGATAGACGAACTGGGGCTGGAGCCGAGTCCGGTCCTGCGCACCGCGCGGCACCAGGTTCTTCAGCCGCGCCTCGACGAGCCCGGCCCGAACTTCCTGCCGAGGGATCTGACGGAGTTCACCGGACGCGTCAGCGAGACGGGGAGACTCACCGCCCTGGCCGCCCGCTCCGAGACGTCCGCTCCCGGCATCGTGACCATCACGGGCATGGGAGGCGTCGGGAAGACGGCGCTCGCCGTCCACGCGGCCCACCGACTCGCCGCGGACTACCCCGCCGGGCAGTTCTACGTCGACCTCAAGGGCTTCACCGCGTCCGCCGAGCCGCTGGATCCCGGGCAGGCCCTGGAACTTCTTCTCCGCGACGTCGGCGTCCCCGCCGCTGACCTTCCGTCCGGCTTGCACGGTCGCAGCGCCCTGTGGCGCTCGCTCCTGGCCGGCAAGCGAGCGCTGGTCCTCCTCGACAACGCCGTAGGCCCCGCGCAGGTTCGGCCCCTGATTCCCGGCTCGCCCCGAGCGCTGGTGATGGTCACCAGCAGGGCAGGACTGACCTCGCTGGAAGGCTCGGTTCCGCTGGCTTTGGACATGATGCGGGACGCCGAGGGCGTGCAGCTGTTCAGCACCATCGCGGGCCCGGCCGACGGTCTCGCCGACAAGGCCGCCGTCGCGGCCGTCGTCGAACTCTGCGAAGGCCTGCCGCTGGCGATCGGCATCGCCGCCGCACGGCTGCGCGATCGCCCCCACTGGAGCGTGTCCGATCTTCTGGACCAGTTGCGGGCCACGGGATGTCCGTACCCGCTGGTGGGCGGCGACAACGACGTCCTCGCCACCATCGCCCTGTCCTTCGCCGCGCTCACTCCCGCCCAGCGGTATCTGCTGGGGGCGCTCAGCCGTTCCCCGCGCCGCAGCGTCGACGTCCGTGCCGTTGCCGTACTGTGCGACATGAGCCCGGAGGAGGCAGCCGGCCACTTGGAAGATCTCTTCGACGCCGCACTCCTTCAAGCCTGCACGCGGGGCCACTACCGACTGCACCGCCTGGTGCGCGAAGCCGCCCGCGTCCTCGCGCCTGACGAGTCAGAACTCGAACACCCGTTGCGAGCCCCGGCAGCCTGAGCCGGTGCCGGCGTGGATCAAAACCCCACGTCGGCCGCACGGTCCCTTGTCCGACCCTTGACGCGGCGCAAGGGTCGCGATTCCCTTGACAGCCCTATGGTCTAGTCCAATTATGTGCTCTGCGGCTCCGGAACCGTCCTCTTTCCGATGTCACTGGGAGCACACCATGAGCCTGTTCTCCATCAGGCAGCGAACACGCGAGCACCCCCCGAGCCGCCGGTCGAGCGCCCGGACGCGCGCCATCCTGGGCGCCGTGATCCTCACCGCCGCGTCCCTCGGCGGGGCGGGGGTCGTGGCGGCACAGCAGGCCCACGCCGCCGGGACCTCCTCGCTGCCGACCTGTCCGTTCTGGACCGACGTCACCCCGCCGCCGCGCTCGGACACCCCGTGGGTGCCGCCGCTGCAGACCGCGCCGGCGGTGGACTTCTCCACGCGGCTCGCCCCGCCCGGCGACGTCGTCGGCACCCTGGCCGGCAGCCAGGTGAACATCAGCTTCGACCGGGTGGCCGGGGCGCAGGCCTATCGGGTGTGGCGCAACGGTCAGGCCATCGCCTGGGTCTCCGACTGGGGGCAGACGACGCTCACCGCGGTGGACAACGCGCCCTGTCAGAACGCCTTCTACTCTTTCGAGGCGATGAGCGCGCAGAGCGGCGCCGACTCGACGCTCGGCGACATGTCGGCGCCCTACCAGCTGAACTCCGCCGGGTCCGTGGTGCCGTGGCGGACACCGGTCGGCAGCACGCTGACGATGATGGTGACCTCGTACAACGACGGTGGGGCGACGGCCTCCGGCTACAACGCCCAGCTCGGCGTGTGCGCGGTCGACCCGCGTGTGATCCCGTGGGGCACCTACTTCACCGTGCCCGGGTACGGGACCTGCTACGCCGCGGACATCGGCACATGGATCCAGAACGACACGGTCGACGTCTGGCTGCCCGGAACGCAGGCCGACGGCTGGGGCGTGCAGCACCGCACGGTCACCATCATCGCCGATCCCTACGGGGTGCCGACGCCGCCGTCCAGCTCGCCGTCCACACCGCCGACCAGCGGTTCGCCGACCACCCCGCCCGGCTGCACCGCTCCGGCGTGGAACTCCGCGACGGCGTACAACGGCGGCGCGATCGTCAGCTACGGCGGCCACTCGTGGTCGGCGAAGTGGTGGACCCAGGGCGACGTGCCCGGTGACAACTCGCAGAACGTCTGGACCGACAACGGCCCGTGCTGACGGCCGAAGGAAGAAGTCTGATGCCCACGCTGACCCGCCGCAGATCCCTGCCGGCCGCCGCTCTGGCCGCCGGCGTCCTGGCCACCGCCGGCCTGGCTCTGGCCCCGCCGACGGCCACGGCCGCCACCAGCTCGCTGCCCACCGCCGTCTACACCAAGACCTCCGACTGGGGTAGCGGATTCGAGGCGCAGTACGTCGTCACCAACCCGCTGTCCGTGCCGCTGACCCCCTGGAACCTGCAGTTCACGCTGCCGTCGACTGTGCGGATCACCAGCATGTGGGGCGGTACCGACACGCCCAGCGGCACGACCCACAACGTCGTCCCGCAGTCCTACGACACGTCGATCGCGCCCGGCGCCTCGATCACCATCGGTTTCGACGCCAGCTACTCGGGCGCGTACACCGACCCGTCCGGCTGCAAGCTGAACTCCAACCCCTGCGACGGCACCGGTGACACCCAGGCGCCCACCGCGCCGACCGGCCTGACCGTGCTCAGTACGACCGCGCACGCGGTGTCGCTGTCCTGGACCGGCTCCACCGACAACGTCTCGGTCGCCGGCTACAACGTGTATTCGGGCTCGACGATCGTCGCCACCTCGCCGGGCACCGCGGCGACCGTGACCGGCCTGGCGCCGTCGACGGCGTACTCGTTCACCGTCCGCGCCTACGACACGTCCGGGAACCTTTCGGCGGCCGGCGCCGCGGTCAGCGCGACGACGCTGGCCGACACCGGCGGCGGGCACCTGCCCGGCGTCGCGGCTCCCTTCGTCGACATCGGCGCCTGGCCCACGCCCGATCTGACGCAGATCGCCGAGACGACCGGACTGCGCCAGTTCTCCCTGGGCTTCATCGTCAACGGCACCGCCACCTGCACACCCAGCTGGTTCAACGCCTTCGCGATGGACGCGGGCTTCGAACAGTCCGACATCGCGAGCCTGCGCGGCATCGGAGGCGACGTGAAGCCGTCGTTCGGCGGTGAGGCGGGCACCGAGCTGGCCCAGTCCTGCACCGACGTGACGTCGCTGACCGCCGCCTACCAGTCGGCGATCACGGCCTACGGCCTCACCCAGATCGACTTCGACATCGAGGGCTCCGCCGTCGCCGATCACACCTCCATCGACCGCCGCTCGCAGGCCATAGCGGCCCTGCAACGCACAGCGGCCGCCGCCGGCAAGCAGCTGGCGGTCACCCTCACCCTGCCGATCCTCCCCTCCGGCCTCACAGCGGACGGACTCTACGTGGTGCAGTCGGCCGTGAAGTACGGCGCCAAGGTCACCATGGTCAACGGCATGGCGATGGACTTCGGCGACATCGAGGCCCCCAACCCCAGCGGCAAGATGGGCACCTACGCCATCGACACGGCGCAGTCGCTCTACAACCAGCTGACGCCGCTGTACCCGTCCCTCACCTCGGCACAGGTGTGGAACATGATCGGCGTCACGCCGATGATCGGCCAGAACGACAATTCCTCGGAGGTGTTCTACCAGGCGGACATGAGTCAGCTGCTCACCTTCGCCCAGCAGCAGCACCTGGGGGAGCTGGCGTTCTGGGACGTGACCCGGGACGGCAACGCGTGCACCGGCTCGTTGTCGAAGTGCACTGATATCCCGCAGGCGCCTTACGAGTTCTCGAAGATGATCGCCCCCTATCAGGGCTGAGCCTCTCCCATCCAGGCGGCCGTCTGAAACAACCACGTTGTTTCAGACGGCCCCCCCCCCCTCTCTCTTCTCTCGCATCGTAAATGAAGCCGAGATCAGCGAACTTCGGGCATTGACGTGCCTAGCCGCCAGTGCTTCACTCCCACATCGGAACCCAGTGTTACAGCGCTTGTTTCTGTAACAACGGCCCCTCGTTCCCGCTCGTGCCCCCACCCGAGACAGGAGAACTCCATGGGCACCCCCCGCACGTCCCGCCTACCACAGTCTCGCCGACTACGCGCCGCGTTGACCGCGACCTTCACCGCGGTCACCGCAGCGCTCGGCACCAGCCTGGCCGCCACCCCGGCGCATGCCGCCGGCACGTTCCCGGCGCACTACGCCGCCCCGTATCTCCAGCTCAGCGACAGCACCGCGGGCGACATGGCCGCCGACCAAAGCGCCACCGGTCTGAAGTACTACACCCTGGCCTTCCTCATCCCGCAGTCCGGCTGCACCCCGATCTGGGAGGACGGTGGCTACCCCGTCGGCTCCTTCACCTCGCAGATCAACAGCCTGCGGTCCTCCGGCGGCGACGTCATCATCTCCTTCGGCGGCGCCGAGGGCGGCGAACTGGCCCAGACGTGCACCTCGGTCTCGTCCCTGACCGCCGCCTACAAGAACATCGTCACCACCTACGGTGTCACCCGCCTCGACTTCGACATCGAAGGCGGCGTCCTCGGCGACACGGCCGCCACCACCCGCCGCGACCAGGCCCTGGCCGCCCTCCAGTCCCAGGTCCCCGGCCTCCAGGTGGACTTCACCCTCGGCGTCGACCCCACCGGCCTCCCGGCCGACCAGCTCAACCTCCTCCGCGACGCGCAGACCCAGGGCGTATCAGTTTCCGTGGTCAACATCATGACCATGGACTACTACGACGGCCAACCGGTCATCGACGACGCCCTGTCCTCGGCCCGCGGCACAGCGAGCCAGCTGGCCAGCCTCTACGGCATCTCCACTTCAGCCGCGTACGCCAAGATGGGCCTGACCCCCATAGCCGGCACCAACGACGACGGCGCACCGTTCTCTCAAGGCGACGCGCAAACTCTCGAGACTTTCGCAGCCGACAACGGCGTGGCGGAGCTCGCGTTCTGGGAAGTGGACAGCTACGACAAGAACGTCGGCTACGCCTACTCCGGCATCTTCAACGCGATCACCGGCACCTCCGGGGGCGGTGGCGGCGGCCACACCGGTCCCATCACGGGCTACCAGGGCCTCTGTCTCGACGACCGCTCGGCCTCGACCGCGAACTTCAACCCGGTCCAGGTCTACACCTGCAACGGCACCAGCGCTCAGACCTGGACCGTCGACACGTCGGGCCACACGCTGCGCGTCCTCGGCAAGTGCCTGGACGTCAACGCCGGAGGGACCGCCGACGGCACGACCGTCGACCTCTACGACTGCAACGGCACCGGTGCGCAGGTGTGGATGCCGCAGTCGAACGGTACGCTGCTGAACCCGCAGTCGGGCAAGTGTCTGGACGACACGGGGTGGTCCACCACCCCCGGGACCCAGGCGCAGATCTGGTCGTGCAGCGGGAACGCGAACCAGAAGTGGACGCTGCCGTGATGGGTTAGCGGCAAGAGTGTGAGTGCTCGGCGCGAAGAGCGGCGGTCCCGGCCGGCGATGTGATGCCATCGCCGGCCGGGACCGCCGCATCGTCCTCAGCCGTTCGTTTCACCCCGGCGTAGGTCCGCTGTGATGACGGCTTCCGCCGCAGCCCGATCGGCCCACCTTCCCGGATGCGCATGCCGTCCCGGCTCCGTGTCCTTGTACACGTCGAAGAAGTGCCCGATCTCCTGCAACCGCTCCTCGGCGACGTCACCCAGATCCTGGATCTCCTCATACCGGTGATCCCCGGCCGGCACGCAGAGGATCTTGTCGTCGACCCCCTCCTCGTCGCGGGACCGATAGACCCCGACCGGCCGCACGGACACCTGCACCCCGGGGAACACCGGGTCGTCCAGCAGCACCATCGCGTCCAGCGGGTCGCCGTCGAGCGCGAGCGTGTCCGGAATGTAGCCGTAGTCGGCCGGATAGCTCGTGGACGTGAACAACTGCCGCTCCAGTCGGATCCGACCCAACTGATGGTCCATCACGTACTTGTTACGGGATCCGGCCGGGATCTCGATCACGACGTCGAACTGCATCATGGTCCCTCCGTCAGGGTGGTCCTCACCAGCAACGCCCTACCCTGGATCGGCCTGGTCAACCACGCAAAGTGGGGTTGCGCAACACGTGCGCAACCCCACTGGGCTATCTGGCGACGTCAGCCGCCGCTAGTCCCACTGCTGGTAGTTGCCTCCGTTCTGGGCATTGAAGTACGGGGTGCCGTCGGTCTGCATGTCCAGGACCTTGCCGGACGCCACGTGCTTGAGGATCCAGCCGGAACCGCCCCAGGTCGGCAGCCACTGCTGGTAACCGTTCCCGGCTGTGCAGGGGTGGGTGTAGACGCTGGTGCCGTCCCCGTCCAGGCACAGGCCCGTGGCGACGTCCTGGAAGGTCAGCGACCCGTTGCTGTTGGTCGTGATCAGCCAGCGCTGGTAGCCGTTGGAGAGGCTGGCGCACGGGTTGCTGTACAGCTGGCCCTGGGTGTTGCTGTCCAGGCAGCGTCCGACAGCTACGTTCTGGAGGTTCCACACGTCGCCGCCCATCCCGAACAGCGCTCCGCTGCCCGAGTAGATGACGACGTTGCCGTCCTTCTGCACCACCATGTGCACGGTGCCCTTGCCGGCGGTGCCGCTGCTCCACAGGACGGCTCCGGCCAGGGTGCCGCTGTCGGTGTTCAACGGCATCGTGTTGTACACGACCATGTCGCCGTTGTTCTGGAAGGCCAGGACTGCTCCGGTGTAGCCGGCGCTGTTGGAGCTCCAGATGGGCTGGCCGTTCTTCTTGTACAGCACCAGGTTGCCGTCGGTCTGCCACTTCAGGGTGGTCAGGGGTCCGGACCAGGACTGCGGGTTGCTGGCGGTGTAGACGGTGTTGTCGAACAACACGTCGGCTTCGCCGGTCGCCGGCACCGGGGTCTGGGTGCCGGACAGGATCTGCAGGTAGCAGGGTGTGTGGTTCTTCGAGATCGATCCGTTTCCGTCGTCGGCGCGGGCGTTCCACCGATAGGTGTGGCCGTTGGCCAGGGACGGTGTGGCGGTCGGCACTGAGGTGCTGGCCACGGTGCCGGCCGCGCCGCTGCTGGTGTAGAGCAGCGGTGGGGTGGACCCCGGCGCGGTGACGTCCTGGATCTCGAAGTCGGCGTGCACATTCGTGCCGCTGACATTGGCCTTCAGCGACGGAGTGAGGCTGGTCGACACCGCCGGGTGCGCGGGGTCGGTCGAGCACGCCGGGTTGGTGACCCCGTCACCGCTGACCAGGGTGGTCGGTGTGCCCAGGGTGTAGACCAGACTGCTGTTTCGGGCGAACCCGGTGTTCTGGTACAGCCAGGACGCCAGGTCGGCTCCGAAGGGCTGCTGGTAGGCGCGGACGTCGGCGATGCCGCCGCTGGTGTAGTTGTTGCCGGTGCTGTTGTAGAAGCCGCAGCCGATGACGAACGGCCCGTTCGAGGCGATCGGGGTGTTGTCGATGGCGGTGGCGACCTGTTGCCCGTTCACATACAGGCTCATCAACCCGGTGGAGGCGTCCCAGCTGGCGATCAGGTGGGTCCACACTCCGACCTGTACTCCGCCCGTGGAGTTGGCCCGGACGAAGGCCGGGCCGGGGTTGTCGCTGGTGGCCCGCGCGAACGCCCAGATGTTGCCGTTGGAGCCGTTGTTCTCGAACTCCAGGTGGAACCCGCCGACCTTGCTGCCCTGCTGAGTCAGGACAGTCTGGTAGCCGTTGGTGTTGGTCAGCTTCACCCAGGCCGCGACGGTGAACGACTTGGTGGTGTCGATCGCCGGCGCACTGGTGGCGGCGTAGCCGGTGGACCCGTCGAACAATCCGTAGCCGCCCGGCACCAGGCTCGCGCCCCCGGACGTGGTCGCCGGGAACGCCGCCGAGCTTCCGGTGTCGGCCGCGGTCGTCCCGGAGCCGTCGTTCAGCTTCCACATGCTCGACGGACCGGCGGTCACCGTCATCGCCTCGGCGGTCGTCGCAGGCGTCGGCGAACCGTCGTTGGCGGTCACCGTAGCCGTGTACGTCCCCGCGGCGCTGTACGTGTGCGTGGCCGTCGCGCTCGTCTGCGGCCCGACGACCGTCCCGTCACCGAAGTCGAACGTGTATCCGGTGATGGTCGCCGCCCCCGGTGTGGTGCCGCTGGCGTCCAGCGTCACCGGCAGCCCCACCAGACCGCTCGCGGAACCCGCGAGCGACACGTTCGGCAACAGCGATGTGGTCGGCTGCAGCGTGATGGTGTCGAGGCCGAGCACGTACCGGTTCCCGACGCTGGCCGGGTTGGTCCCGGTCGCCGTGAACGTGAACGTGTGTTCGCCCGCGCTCAGCGTCGCCTTGCCGAACACGAACGGTGCCAAGGACACGCCGTTCGCCTGGTACCCGTCGAAGGTCGCGGGCAGCGGTGCGCCGCCGTCGATCGACAGCGTGTACTGTCCGCGGTCGTTCGTCTTGGTCAGAGCGGGCGCGACCGTGTACGTCCCGTCCTGCGGCACGTACCACCTGTAGGTGATGTAGGAGTTGGCCGTGCTTGCCGGGAAGTAGGACTGGAGACCGTTGGAGAGGCTGATGCCGCAGCAGTTGCCCTGCGGTGTCGGTGAGGCGCCGCTTTGGCTGGCCCACAGCGACTCCGCTTCGACCTGCTGCTGGGTGTTCGGTCCGGACGGCAGCGTGAAGCGTTGTGCCACGCTGTCGATGCACGGCCAGAGCTGGAAGGGGTTCTGGTTGTTGATCGACCCGCCGCTGTCGTCCAGGCACATCCCGCCCGCCGGGTTGTAGATCCAGTAAGCACCCGGGCTCGCGGGGGAGGGGATCGTGCGCCAGATCTGGTTGCGGTTGCCGGGCTGGCAGTCGAACAGGGTGACGTGCTGTCCTTGGACGAAGCTGCCGCCGCCGTCCAGGCACTTCGGTGCGCCCTGAGCGGAGCCCAGGTAGCGGATGCTGCCGTCGGCCGCGAAGGACCACTGCTGCGGGGTGGTGCCGTTGCAGTCGTAGAGGTCGATGACGGTGGTGCTGTTGGCGAGGCTGCCGTTGAGGTCGTCCAGGCACTTCTGACCGCTGGGGCCGGCGACGATCGCGGGCAGGACGATCTGTCCGGCCAGGCCGGCGCCGATGGTGCTGCTCTGGAAGGTGGTGGCGCCGTTGTTCCAGTTCGGTGTGGTGGCGGTGGACTGGCCCTGGGTGGGCTTGGTGCCGCCGCCGTGCATCGGGTCGGTGTTCTGGTCGGTGATGTTGGTGCCGATCGGTCCGAACAGGACGTCCATGCGGCCGCCGTTGATCACCCACAGGTCGGCTTTGCCGTCGCCGTCGAGGTCGCCGACGGTGTTGACCCAGTCGTAATTGTGGAACTGCCCGGTGGTGCCGAGCTGGGTCCTGGCAGTGAAGTCGCCCAGGCCCGCGCCGGCGACGGAGACGTCGGAGCGGTTGGTGAACTGCCACAGGGTGCCGGCGGCGTCGACGGCCCACAGGTCGGGCAGGCCGCCGGCGGCTGGTGCGCCAGCGGGGGCGGGGTGGTTGGCGGCGTTGCCGGGGGCCATCAGGAACTTGACGGTCGACCAGTCCCAGGCGCTGTTCGACGTGGACAGCAGCACCGGGTTGCGCAGCTGGCCGACGCCGGCGGGGGAGAACATCCACATGCGGGACGGGCCGCGGCCGTCACCCTCGATGGTGATCAGGTTGGTCTTGCAGGCGATGGTCGGGTGCTTGATGTCGCAGCCGCCCAGCACCGGCCCGACGGCGAGCACCTGCAGGACGTCGTTCCAGGAGGTGGGGTTGTAGCCGACGCAGTAGCCGTTGAGGGCCGAGGGTGTGCAGGTGGGCCGGGTGACGAGGGCTTTCTGCTGCTGCGTGTACTGGTTCAGCACCGGCGGTGGTATGTAGCCGGGTTGTGTGCTGGCTGAGGCGATTTGTGAGTTGAAGTAGTAGTACATGCGGCCGGTGCCGTTGAGTTTGTCCCAGGCGAACATGTCGTCGGTGGGTTGGACTCGTTCGGCGCCGCGGTGGGTGTATTTGGCGGTGGCCCAGGAGGTGCCGTTGGGTGCGGCTGCGGCGGGGGCGACCTGGACGGCGTTGGCGGCGGCCGGGTCCATGTCCCGGTTGGCCGGGTAGATGTCGAGGTTGCCGGCGGTGTCGGCCTTCATCAGGTTGGGGGTGCCGTCGCCGGTGACGTTGCCGAAGGAGACGGGCTGGAAGGCCTGGCCGAGGAAGAAGTCGAAGCGGCCGGCGGCCGAGACGTTGCCGGCGGCGTCGACGGCGGTGACGTAGATGTAGTTGTTGCCCCAGTGTTCGCCGGTGCCCAGGGTGTGGGTGCCGGGTCCGCCGCCGATGGTGATGGTGGCGTTGGTGTCCTTGGAGGCGGCGACCGGGACGCTGCCGCAGGAGGCGTTCACGACGCCGTTGCAGTTGTTGGCGCCGGCGCTGGTGGAGGAGGTGTTCAGGGCCCAGTCGAACCGGACGATCGGGGTGCTTTGAGCCTTGGAGTGGACCACGAGGTTGCCGCCGTCACCCACGACCGGGTAGTCGGTGGTGATGTGCGACCCGCCCTTGGGGAAGGTGGTGCCGGGGACATCAGGGAAGTCCGGCTGGTCCGGGGCGGACAGGGCGGCGTGGAACCAGCATTCGGTGTGGGGGTATTCCAGGTTGTTGCCCTCGACGTTGCGGGCGGCGCTGAAGGCGTTGTCCACGACCGTATTGGTGTCCCAGGCCTGGATCCACATGTCGTACAGGTCGCCGTCATAGATCGCGTTGACGTTCGATGTGCCGACTGAGGTGTTGCGTTGGGAGATGGAGGGGAACGAGCCTCCGATCGGTGTGGTGGCTCCTCCGGTGTTCGGGTGGCCTGGCAGTTGCGATGTCGAATAGGGCGTCGTGGTGACGGTGCCGTTTCCGCCCTGTCCGGTGCCGCCGGAGCTGCTGTAGTCGTTGAGAGCGACCCAGTAGTCGAGGGTGGCTGCGTCCCAGTCGGCGACGTTGGCGGTGAAGCCGACGCGGCCGGCGGTCATCGGCAGGTAGCCGGCGCTGTTGCTGTCGGTGCCGCAGATCTTGGTGTTGGTGCCGTGGTTGCCGACGGGGGCGACGACACCATCGATGCTGGATCCTTCGAACCAGGGTTCGGCGACGAACTTGACGGTGATGTTGGCGTCATAGGGGATGCCGCCGTTGCCCTGGACCTGGATGGCGCCGTAGCCGCCGCTGGAGCTTTCGGTGTGTGCGCGCAGCCCGACGCTGTAGGTGTGGCCGGTGCCGTTTTTGGCGAAGACCTTCTGGACTTGGTCCAGGTCGGGGATCGGGAACGGGTTCCAGGGGGTGGCTGAGCAGTTGTTGGTGCCGATGACGTGGGCGCCGGCGGCCGAGGACCAGATGGCGCGGGGGTTGTCCTGGTTGCCCCAGGTGACGCTGGAGTCGAAGCTGTTGGTGGCCCACACGTCGGTGGTGACGCAGCTGCCTTGGAAGGTCAGGTAGAGCCAGGCGTCGGAGACGATGAGGAAGTTGGTGTAGTTGTTGGGGGTGAGGATGTCGGCGTTGAACTCCAGCAGCGAGCGGAAGGTGGAGCCGCCGCTGGTGCCGACGCGCACGACCCGGTTGTCGTAGCCGGCCCACGGGTAGGGGGCCTGGCCGTCCCAGACCGGATTGTTGCCGGAGGACAGTTCCAGCCAGTTCTGGGCGTTCTCAACCCAGGCGGGGTCGATGAAGACCGGGTAGACGGTCTGTGCCCCGCGCAGCACGTTCTGGTCGGGCTTGAGGGTGATGGTGCCGCCGGCCACCTGGGCGGGCATGGCGGCGATGTGCGGGGCTTTGGCCCCGGCCGGCTTGGTCACGCCGTCGCCGCCGGCGTCGGTGGGCGCGGTCTTCGCGGTCTTGGGGGCCGGT
This sequence comes from Catenulispora subtropica, assembly GCF_039531675.1. Taxonomy (NCBI): domain Bacteria; kingdom Bacillati; phylum Actinomycetota; class Actinomycetes; order Catenulisporales; family Catenulisporaceae; genus Catenulispora; species Catenulispora subtropica. The sequence goes on along the minus strand of NZ_BAAAQM010000031.1, from coordinate 15,309 downwards.
GTCGTGGTGGCGTCGGCGGAGTCCCACATGTGGGGTTCCTGGCCGGCGAGGATCTTCTTGCCGTCGGCGGCCTGCGCCTGGACGCCGCCGTCGGGGGTGGCCGAGATGGCCAGTCCGGTGCCGGTTTCGCCGACGGTGATGGTGGCCAGTTCGGGGTTGGCGGCCGCGGCGGCGTCGTGGACGACCAGCAGGTGGCTGATGCCGGTGGCGGAGGCGGTGACCTGCAGGTCCACTCCGGGCAGCACGGCGGGGTAGGTGGCGGTGGAGCCGCTGATGGCCGGTTTCGGGAGCGGCTTGGGCCAGGTGAGGGTCAGCACATGCCCGGCGCCGTCGTCGGTCACCGCCAGTGGCGTGGTGCCGCCGCCGGACAGGGTGATCGCGGTGACGGTGGCCTTGGTGTGCAGTTTGCCGTCCGCGCCGGTGGCGAGGGTGGTGTCGATGGGCGCCCATGCGCCGTTGACCTTGGCGCGTTGCGGGGCGATGTGGCTGTTGGCGCTGACGGTGCCGTCGGGGTTGGCGACCATCGTGGCGTAGGCCGTGGTCGCCTCCGGGATCGGCACTTCCTTGTGCGTTTTGCGCGCGGTGGCGATGGCCTTGGAGACGGCCAGTTTGGCCGGGTCAGGCGTCGTCGACGAGGTGGTCTGGCCGCTGCTCGCCGTCGCCGTGGACGTCGGCGAACCGGGGGAGCTCAACGGGTTTGAGGTTCCCGGAGTTTTCGCGTTCGCCCCGCCCGACGGACTCGGCGAACTGGTCGGACTCGCCGGCGTGGCCGGTGTGGTTGGACTTGCCGGGGTCGGCGGTGACGCCGCCGCTGTCGCTGTGAAGGCCCCTGACATCATGGCCAAGCAGATTCCTGTCGCGGCGCTGATCGTTGCCAGTTTTCGCGCGCGTCTGAACGGCATACCCCCCACGGGGCCCCTCCCGCTGATGTTTTGCAATTTTCTTGCCTTGCTCGTGCACGGCCTGGCGAATTTAGCGGTCCGGTGGCCCGAGGGCAATGGGTCGTCATCCTCCTGACTCAGGGTTCGAAATCACCTCTTGCGGAAGATCGCTTCGGTGGTGCATGCTTGCGCGGCGGTTGCCCGGACGGAGGTCTGGACCACCGGGGTCGGGGGTTACAGGGCTTTGTCTCTTCCTGCCGTGACCTGGCTTTTTGCTGTCCTGTGCTGTGCTGCGCCGACGCGGTGTCGGCGTGTTCTGGTGACGTCGCGGGTCGAGGTGGGCATGGTTTCTCAGGGTTCGTTGCTTCGTTCGCGGAACGGGCGCCGTCGCGCGCGCTGGGCCGGGGTGACGGTGTCGCTGGCGCTGGCCGCCGGTGTGGTGACGCCGGTGCAGACGGCGCTTGGGGCGTCGTCGGCGTCAGCGTCTGCTGAGAAGCACGGCGGTCGGCCGCATCCGCAGAAGGTGTGGCAGCCGCGGGATGTGAAGGGTCTGGATTCCACGCCGGCTGGGGCGACCGCTGCGCAGGCTGCGGCGAAGGCGCAGGCGCAGCCGTCGCAGACGGCGCAGCCACCGGCCTGGCCCGGTGCGGAGCAGTTCGACGCAGACCTGACCGCGACCAGCACCGCCGGTCCGGCCGGGCCGAAGAGCCGGTCCCTGACCTCCGGGTCGATGCAGGCCGCCTCGGCGGTGACGGTCGGTGCGGCCGGTTCGCTGGTCGGCGCGGCCTCGCCGGCCGAGCGTCGGCTGGGTGACGTCAAGGCTTCGAAGCCTTCGTCGCAGAGCCCGTCCACGGCGCAGGTGACGGTGGCGCCGCACGCGGCGGCTGTCGCGGCCGGGGTGTCCGGGGTGATCGTGACGGTGTCGCAGCCGGCGACCTCTACCGCGTCGGGTCCGGCTGATATTGCGGTTTCCTACAGTGCGTGGTCTGAGGCGTTCGGTGGGAACTTCTCCGACCGTTTGGCGTTGGTGCAGTTGCCGGCGTGTGCGTTGACGACGCCGTCGGTGGCGTCGTGCCGGGTGCAGACGCCGGTGAAGTTCGTGAACGACCACGGGCATCAGCAGCTGGCGGCCACGGTGACGCTGCCGAAGGCCAGGAAGAACGCCGATCCGCAGCCCTCGGCCGCGACCGCGTCGGCTACGGCGGCGAGCTCTGGTGCGATGGTGTTGGCGGCGACGTCGACGGCGTCGGGGACGGACGGTACGTATGCCGCGTCCTCGTTGAAAGCCAGTGACTCGTGGTCGATGTCAGGGAACTCCGGCTCATTCGAGTGGTCGTATCCGATCGCCACGCCGCCGTCGCTGGGCGGGGGGAGCCCGGACGTGTCGTTGTCCTACGACTCGGGTTCGGTGGACGGCCGCACGACGGTGTCGAACGGGCAGACCTCGGTCATGGGTGAGGGTTTCGACCTGGGTGGGGCGGCGTCGTATATCGAGACCAGCTACAAGCCGTGTGCGAAGGTGGATTCCACCAATTGGGGCTCGTCCGGTGACATGTGTCAGGGTACGCCGAACGCGGCGATCTCCGGTGGTTCGCATGCTGGGGCGCTGGTGCGCGATGACGCGGACAACACCAAGTGGCGTTTGTCGACCGATGACGGCACCCGGGTGCAGTTTCTGACCGGTGCGAACGGTGGGAACAACACGGTCAACGGTTCATACTGGAAGCTGACCGGTACCGACGGCACGGTCTACCTGTACGGGGCCAACCGGCTGCCTGTGGCCAACGGCGGCGACCCCAGCGGCAAAGCGGACAACCCGACCTACTCGACGTGGTCGGTACCGGTGTTCGGCACCGGGGTCAACACTCCCTGCAACGATCCGACGTCGGCGGACCCTGATACGTGTCGGCAGGGTTGGCGGTGGAACCTGGACTTCGTCATCGACCCGCACGGCAACGTGTCCCGGTACTCCTACGCCCGGGAAGAGGACTACTACCTGCACAAGACCGCGACCCCGGTGACGGAGTACACCGGCGGCGGGTTCCTGCGTGAGATCGACTACGGGTGGCGCACCGGGGATGTGGCCACGGCCAACGGTCTGTTGGCCGATCACAACACGACCGGGGCTTTGCCGGCGGCGACGGTGCTGTTCAACTATGTGCCGCGTTGTGTGTATTCGCCGTCGAACACGGCGTGTCCGGTGAGCCCGGTGTCGGTGAACGCCTACGGTGTTGCGACCACCGGCATCAGCGACACCACGGCGGGTGCGTTCACTGATGTGCCGTGGGACCAGCATTGCAACAGCGGGTCCACGACCTGTTCGGTGCGTTCGCCGGCGTACTTCTCCACGGTGCGGCTGACGGAGATCCAGACCGCGGTGAACAACGGTGCCGCCACGGCGTCGCAGCCGACGTGGGTGCCGACGAACTACCGTGCTGTGGACTGGTACCAGTTCGGTCAGTCGTTCCCGGCGCCGCCGGACGGGTCCAGTGGGAACCGGGCGCAGTTGTGGCTGGACACGATCGATCACTGGGGTTACGTGGTCAATGCCGATGGTGGTGTGTCCTCGCTGAACGTGCCGCGGGTGAACCTCGGTCATGACAGTGGCCTGCCGAACCGGGATACGGCGTTGACGCCGTGGACGACCGCCGGGTTCGCCCGGTACCGGCTGAACCAGATCACCGACGAAACCGGCGCGGTCACCACGGTTGCCTACGGCCTGCCGGGGACGCTCAGTTGTGGGTCTACGGCGCCGCCGGCGACGATCGACAACCACACGCTGTGCTATCCGGAGTACTACAAGGATTCCAACGGTACGAAGCAGAACGACTGGTTCTTCAAGTATGTGGTGACTTCGGTGTCGGTGAAGGACGGCACCTCGGTCAACACTACCTACAGCTACTCGAAGACCCACACCTCGGCATACACGTATCTGGGCAATCCGGCGTGGCACACCAACGACTCCGAGCAGGTCGATTCGGACTACCGCACTGTTGATCAGTACCGCGGGTTCGGGCAGGTGCAGACGGTCAGCTCTGGTGAGCCCAACGGGTCGAACGCCAAGAGCGTCACGACGTACTTCCAGGGCATGGATCAGGATCCGAGTCTGGCCAAGTGTGTGAACGACTCGCATGCTCAGGCCCCGGCGAATGCGAACTGCCCGACCGGTTTCGGGTATCGGGACGACAACGCGCTGGCCGGGCAGGCGCTGGAGACGCAGGTCTTCGCCTCCGAGTCCTCCAACACTGTGGTGTCGGACACGATCAGCGTGCCGGAGGACCCGACCGATGACGGGATGGTGACGGCTACTCACGTCCGGACGCGTCCGTTGCCGGATCAGCGGGCTCACTTCTCGCACATCGTGAAGAAGATCGGGTATGCGCCGCTGTCCACTGGTGGTGAGCGTCGTACCGAAACCGACTACGCGTATGACAACTCGCTGCCGAACTTCACCGGCGGAGGGAACTACGGCGGTAACGGTCACCTGTTGACCACCGATGACAAGGGTGACACCGACGCGGCCGGGAACCCGCTGGGTAACGTGCAGGAGTTGTGCACGTTCACCGGGTACGCCGACAACCCGAACCTGCCTGACGGGGTGCAGTGGACTTCCTACCCGAATGAGAGCATCACGTATCGGGTCATGTCCGGTGGGCATTGCACCACCAACTCTGAGACCGCGGACACGGTGACGGCGCAGTCGCGCACGCTGTATGACGAAAAGGACTTCCCACAAGTTGTGGCCGGGTCGGTGACGTCCACCCAGGCGTTGCCGAGTTTCAACGGCACCCCGGTGACCACGGCGGTCATGGGTTACGACGGCTACGGTCGTCTGACCTCGACCAAGGACGCGAACCAGCACATCACCAGCACCGGGTTCAACCCGATCGATAGGATGCTGCCGACGTCGGTCACCACCACCAACGCCAACCTCTGGACTTCCACGGTAGTGGTGGACCGGGGACGTCAGCTGACCGAGACGGCGATCGACGTCAACGGCCGGCAGACCGATGTGCAGTACGACGGGTTGGGCCGCACCCGCAACGTGTGGAACCCCGACCACCCGAAGGCGTCGAACCCGACGACTCCCAACATCGCCTACGACTATGGGCTGTATGGGATCGGACTGTCGTCGGGGACTGCGGCTCCGAACTCCTGGGTGCAGACGCGTACCCTTCGTGAGGACGGCACCTACGCCGAATCCGATGCGATCCTGGACTCTTTCGGCGAGGAGATCGAGACCCAGGCCACCCCGGCCGACGCCTCTCCGGGGCTGGTTTCCACGCAGGTCGAGTACAACAGCCTGGGCAAGCCGTGGCGTACTGCCGCGGCGCACTGGGACAAGGACCACAACCCCTCCGGCACGTTCCTGCCCTACGGGGACGCCCTGCCGTCGCAGCAGGTCACGACGTACGACGGGCTGTCGCGGCCATTGACGGTGACGCAGTACACCAACGGCGCACAGATCACCGGCGCGGTGACCACGACTGCCTACCCGGGCGTTGACCGCACTGATGTCACCAACCCCTCCGGCAACGGCACCACCTCGACGGGGGCCACCTCGACGTTCACCGATGCGCGCGGGCGGACCAGCCAGTTGTGGACGTACCACAACAACCCGCCGACCCCGACCGGCAACCTGGGTGATGCCGATGTCACCAAGTACGACTTCGCCTATCAGGCCAACGGTTCGGTCACCACGGTCACCGACGCCACCGGCGCCAACAAGTGGATCACGACCTCCAACGATCTGCTCGGCCGCAGCGTCACCAAGCAGGACCCGGATACCGGTACCAGCACCAGCCTCACCGACGATGCCGGGCTGTTGATCCAAACCCAGGATGGGCGCGGGCAGATCCTGTCCTTCTATTACGACGCGCTGAACCGCAAAACCGCCGAATACAACGCGCCGCACACCGCCGTCGGTCTGCCGGCGGATTCGGCGAAGCTGGCGACCTGGGCCTACGACTCCGTTCCGGCCAATTCGGACGACCACAAGGGATTCAAGGGTCTGCCGGCGTCCTCCACGCGGTACACCGGCAACGGCGCCAACGCCTACACCAGCTCCGTCACCGGCTACGACCCGGCAGGCCGGGTGCTGGGCGCGTCGATGAGCATCCCGAATGCCGACGGCAACGGTGCGCTGGCCACCACCTATCAGACCACCAACTACTACACCCCGACCGTCGGGTTGCTGGACCACACCGATCTGCCCGCGGTGCCGAAGTCCGGGATGCCGCTGGAGACGGTGTACAACTCCTACAATGCGAATGGTCTGCTGCTGGCCACTGGCGGCAACGCCGACTATGTCGTGGCCACGACCTACGACCAGCTCGGCCGGATCGCCTCGCGGACGTTGGGCGACTATCCGTTCCAGGTGGTGCAGCAGAACCTGTACGACCCGGGCACCGGGCGGCTGACCAACACCTTCATCGACGCCGCCGCAGGGCAAAACGGCACCAGCAATGCGCTGAACACGTACAGCGTCGACTACTCCACCTTCACCTACAACCCGGCCGGGCAGATCACCTCGGTCGCCGACCTGCAGAACTACAACGCGCTGGGCAGCTACCAGCCCATCTTCATGCGCGACGTGCAGTGCTACACCTACGACTACGCCGGCCGCCTCACCAACGCCTGGACCGACACCGGCGACCAAACCCCGTCCGCCGCGACCGGCGTGGACGCCAACAACCCGGCCATTCCCAACAACGGCCCGCGCCCGGGTTCGGTCGGCTCCTGCGCCAGCTCCACCACCAACAACCCCCCGACACCGGCCAGTGCCGCGGCCGGGCAGATCAGCGGCAGCACCGCACCGGGTGCCAAGACCAGCCCGGCGCCGTACTGGCAGACGTATACATACGACAACACCAACACCGCCGGATTGGGCAACGGCGCCCTGACCGGCAACCGCTCCACCATCGTCGACCACGACGTCACCGGCACCACCGCCAACGACGTCACCGCCACCTCCACCTATCCTGCTGCCGGTACCACCAACACCGCCGGCGCGGACCCGGCAAACGGCCCTGGAACCACCGGCGCCGGCCCTCACCTGTCCAGTCAGATAACCCGCAGCGGCGCCGTGAACGACGTCAAGACCTACCGCTATGACGGGGCCGGCAACACCACCAGACGTCCAGGAGGCGACCACGGGCAGACCCTGACCTGGAACCCCGAAGGCCGCCTGGACACGGTCAGCTACACGACCGGCACCACCACAACGACCGCCAGCTACGTTTACGACGCCGACGGCAACCAACTCATCCGCCGCGACACGCAGGGCACCAGCACCACCACCACCCTGTTCCTCGGCACCACCGAGATCCACCTGACCACGACCAGCAGCAACGACCCCGGCACCGTCACCGCCCAGCGGTACTACGCCTACGACGGCGCGCCGACTATCGTGTGCGACCAGACCGGCACCCTCACCTACGAGGTCGCCAACCCGCAGGGCACCAGCAACACCACCATCAACGCCGCCAACGGCCAGATCAAGGCCCGCCGCTACACCAAGCCCTTCGGCGACACCCGCGGCACACCGGTACCGCCCTCGACGTGGCCCGACGATCACACGTTCCTCGGCAAGACCACTGATGCGTCGACCGGTTTGGTGGACGTCGGGGCACGGAAGTACGACGCGAACCTTGGCCGATTCACGTCTGCCGACCCGGTGTTGCAGACTGGCAATCCGCAGCAGATCGGCGGCTACGCCTACGCCGGAAACGACCCGATCAACGCCAGCGACCCCACCGGCCTCGACCCCCACACCTGCGCAGCGGGCTCCCACCACGACAGCAGCACCGGCGAAATGCGCTGCGTTCCTGATCCGGATCCGCTCGATCAGCCCGTCAACCCGTCGAAGCCGAAGACGCTCAAGTGGGCCTTGCCGAACATGCGAAGCCACGGATACAGCGGGTCGGCTCAGTACACCTGGCGTGACGCCTTCGAATGGATCATGACATCGGAGGACGACCCGGACAAGAAAGATGGAGGATGGGGTCGTTACTACGCCATGCAGTCCCTCTGCGACATGATGTACGTCGGTGAAGGGGGTAAGGCGGCCAGCTGCATGGGGGAAGGCGGTGGTGGTCCTGGCTTGTGGGACATGGTCAAGATGGTCTCCGGCTATGACGACGTCGTCGGGTGTCTCGGCCATGGGCGGGTGTCGGGATGTCTCTGGCTACCAGTGGATGTCGCGATGTATGCCAGCATCGGCGGTACCGCTCTCAAGGCCGGCAGGGCGGGCGTCGATGCCGCGCGGCTGGTCGGCAGCGACTGGGAGGTCGCCAAGGCGGCCGCCCACGACCAGGAAGTGATCGCCGCGTATACCAAGGATGGAAGCCGGCCGCTGCCGATGGTTTCTCCAGATGGCACACAGTCCTTTGGGAAATGGGCGAACAGTATTTGGGGAAGCGGCTTGACGTCTGAGGTGAACAGGGGTGGACGCCTCGGTGCCATGGACTTCTATGAGACGGGAAACCGGTTGACCGCGGAGCGGTACCGGGCCATGGGGGTTACCTACCAGATGGCCAGCGACTGGCGTGATGCCTACATGGCTGTCGCTCGGGACTCCCTGAACAAGAACGAAACGGCTTTGTGGCGGCAGTTCATCATGGAGGATGCCATGAAGAAGCTCGGCGGGTAGGTCTCATGCTGACGGGTATGATGACGTGATGCTTGAGGACGACGGCTATTGGGACCCGACCCCCCTGGTTCCCGATTCGACGGGTGCAGAGTATCTTCAAGGCTACCGGCTTCCGTCGCCCGATAAATATCTGCGAGGTAGATGGGAAGACAGGAACTGGCTCAATGTTCCGGGACCGTTCTACGGGGCGAATACTGATACATGTGCTACGGGTCCCACGGTGGCGCCGCATAACATCCTCTTGGATGATGACTATCAGGAATTCGTCTTTCGGCAGCCTCGCAATGAGCGAGAGACGCTCCTGGTATTGGGTGCGGCTTACAGTGATCCGCTGTCCGGATACGCCTCGGATGGAGACCAGCATTGGACGGTGGACACTGTCCGGGCGTGGTGGCGCGAGCGGGCCCGCGTCAGCGAATGGATCGTGCGTTCCGGCGATACCGACGGAACGTATTCCGAGTATTCACGGTTTCTCGATGAGGGGCTGGAGGGTTATCTGCGTGGCTACCTCTTCTGGCTCGAGGAGCGGAGAGCGCCGGATCCTCGGGACAACCTCCCCGATCTATAGAGGTTGCTGAGTAGTAGCCCTAGGAAGCGTGCTTGGTGGGGCCGTTGCACGGCCGGCGGCAACCCGATCAGCAACGTCGAGATGAACGGCCACGACTGGCTCAGCTGGGTGGCCGGGGCCGCCGGCGTGCTGGCCGTGGTCGGCGGGTGCGCGCTGGCCGGCGTCGCGACCGCGGGCATCGCGGCGGCCGCGTGCGCGGTCGGCGCCGGGCTGGCCGGCGGACTGGCCGCGCAGGGCGTCAACTGCGGCGAGCAGGGCGGCGGACCTGCCTCAGGGCGACGAGCTCACCACCGACGACGGGACGGTCGTCACGGTCGTGGGCGGCGTGACCCCGGCGGTGTCCGACGGCGACATGTGGGACCTCAGCGTCCCCGGGGACCACGACTTCTACGTGGTCGCGGGGAACGCCTCGGTCCTGGTGCACAACTGCCCGCCGGTCGCCCTGCGGTCCAGCCGGCTGACGGAGAAGGAGCTGCAGCGGGTCTCGTTCCGGTACCAGCGGTACGCCACCGGGACCGACACCGAGGTCACGTGGAACTACAACGGCGAGGTGACGGAGGTCGACGGCGACACCGGCACGTGGATCCAAGAGGCGAAGTGGACCGGCGGCGACGATGACGAGTGGCCGACGTCCAACTTCAACCCCGCACACCGCCAGCCGGAGCCGACCACATCAGGCAGCTGCTGACGTGGTACTTCGAGGAGAACATCGAGAACGGCACCCTGCAGGTCTGGCACGTCCCGGCCGACGGCATGTGGCGCTAGCCGGGCGGAGGACACCGAGATGATCGAGACGATGGACGCGGTCCTGCGTTCGGTGACGGCCGCAGACCGGTCCCGAGTGGACTGGACAGCGGACCAGCACCTGCGGGACCTGGGTTGGTCCACCGTCCGCGCGAACGCGGCCGGCGGGTGGACCGAATGGTCGAAGCAGGGCCGCACCGCGTTCACGAGTGTCTGGCCCGAGGGAGAGGCCATCGAGCTGGAGGACGTGATCCACTGGCCGGATGACGGCGAGGACCGGGCCGGGGTCTACGAGGGCTTCGAAGCGGCTTACCGTCAGCTGGTCGCGGAGGTCGGTCGGGCGTATGGGCCGGCGGCGTTCGAGGCGGAGTACGGTGCGTCCGAGGTGCCTGTGCCTGTTCCTGGACAGTTCGAGCGGGCGGCCGTGTGGCCGTTGGAGCCTTGGGGCTTGATGGTGACGATTCAGCAGGAGGACAAGGAGGCGCCGTTGCGGCTCTCCGTGTGGTGTTACCGCGCGCGGAGGTAGTAGCGGGGTCGGTTTGCCTGCGAGGCTGACAGCGAGAGTGAGGGTGCTGGTGTGCGCGGAGACCTCCGCGCACACCAGCACCCTCTTTGCCGAGTCCGGGGCTGTCAGTCGTCGAACGCCAGCAGCTCCCACGGCAACACGGTCATCAGCTCCGGACCGTCGTCGTTCCAGGCCCGGTACGCCTCCATGACGCGGTCCAGGCCGCCGAAGCCGCGGATGCTGACGCGGGCGTGATAGTGGCGGGTGGGGCCGCCGGCGCGGAACTCGACGTCGTAGTCGACCTCGGGTTCGAAGTCCGTGGCGGGGTCGGGGTCGTCGAGGTAGTCGAGGTGGATCTGGAAGAAGTGCTGGCCGGAGGGTTCGCGGTCGAGGCGCTCGACGATGGCGAAAGGCCAGCGGAGGTTGAGGTCGGCGAACAGGTCGTGGACCTGGTCGGGGCTCGGGTCGTCGAGCGTCTTACCGCTGGCGTCGGTGGCTCGTAGCCTCGGTGTGGTCACCTAGGCGACTCTATTCGGGGTGTCTAGAACTCCTTCGCCAGGATCGACGCCTTCTCGTGGTCGGCGCCCTCGACGTAGTCGACGTCGAACCAGACCTGGTTGGTGCCCTTCATGTACACCTTCACCGTGCCGGTTATGGGGGTGATCTCGGTCGAGCTGAACGAGTACGTCAGGGTGCTGCCGGCGTTGCCGGACGTGTAGCCCAGGCTGATGAACCGCGAGCCGCCGTAGCTGGGCAGGGTCGCGGAGACCGAGATGGTGGTGGCGAGGGTGCCGGTGTCGATGTTGCCGTAGAAGCTCAGGTCGTCGAGCTGTTGCGACATGTTCAGCTGCTCGCCGGCGGAGGTGGCGGCGTGCCGGGCCGCGTGCGCCGGGGTGGGCGCGGCGGTGGCGATCAGCGCGACGGCGCAGGCGGCTGAACCGAGGGCGCGGTGGGCGCTGCGGGCGCTGCGGATACGGCGGATCGATGACATCGGTGGGTCCCTCCCTGGCGATGGTGCCGGTAAGTCCTGGCGCGAACGCTACCGACGCACTGCTCGAAGCCCGCTCAAAGCGGGAGGGAGGGACCGCGGACCGCCGTCGGCCCTCACACCGGCACGTGCGCCCCCATGATCACGCTCCGGTCCGCCGGCAGCCGGAAGTAGTCCACCGGGCTCGCCGCGTTGTGCGCGATCGCCAGGAACAGCCGCTTGCGCCACGGCTGCATGCCCTTGGCGCCGGTGCGCACGATCGAGATCCGGGACAGGAAGTACGACACCGCATCCACGTCGACTCCCGCGATCTCGCCGGCGTCCGGGTGCGCCGTGGCCTGCCGCATGATGCGCGGCACGTCCGGCTCGTCCTGGAAGCCGAGGCGGGCGGTGAGGTGGATGATGCCGTCGTCGTGGTGGCCCAGGTCGTCGAACACCAGCCGGTCGGCCTCGGGTACGTGCGGGACCTTCTCCACCACCAGCGACAGGATGACCACGGTCTTGTGCAGCGTGTGGTTGTGCTCGACGTTGGCGCGCAGGGCGAGCGGGGTGGTCTCGATGTTCGCGTTCAGGAACACCGCCACGCCGTCGACTCGGTGCACCGGCGGCTGCATCGCGTCCACCTGGTCCACGAACGCGCGCAGCGGCCCCTCCAGCGCGGTCCGGTTCGGCGTCACGATCGCCCGGCCCCGGCGCCAGGTGCTCAACACGGTGAACACCAGGGTGGCGACCGCCAGCGGCAGCCAGCCGCCGTGGACGACCTTCGTCAGGTTCGCCGCGAAGAACGCGGTCTCCATCGTCAGGAACACCAGCGCGCCCAGGGCGATCTTCCACAGTGCGGCGCCCTTCAGGACCCGTGCCACCGCCAGGAACAGGACGGTGTTGAGCATGAACGTGGCCGTCACGGCGACGCCGTAGGCGGAGGCCAGCGAGGCGGACGACTCGAACCCGATCACCAGGACCGTGACCGCGCAGCACAGGAACCAGTTCACGACCGGCACGTAGACCTGCCCGATCTCGTGCTCCGAGGTGTGGCGGATCGTCATGTGGGGCAGGAAGCCGAGCTGCATCGCCTGCCGCGTGACGCTGAACGCCCCGGATATCACCGCCTGCGACGCGATGACGGTCGCGACGGTGGCCAGGATCACCATCGGCAGCTGCGCCCAGCCCGGCATCAGCAGGAAGAACGGGTTCGAGACCGTCGACGGCCGTCTCAGGATCAACGAACCCTGTCCCAGGTAGTTCAGGGTCAGCGCCGGGAACACCAGGAAGAACCACGCGCGGTGGATCGGCTTGCGCCCGAAGTGGCCCATGTCCGCGTACAGCGCCTCCGCGCCGGTCACCGCCAGCACCACCGACGCCAACGCGACGAAGGCCACGACTCCGTGGTCCACCAGGAACCTGGCCCCGTAGACCGGCGACAGGGCCTTGACGATGCCGGGGTGGGCCGCGACCTCGGCGCCGCCGGTCACCGCGATGATCAGGAACCAGACCGTCATCACCGGTCCGAACAGCCCGCCGACCAGCGCCGTGCCGAACTTCTGGATGGCGAACAGGCCGATCACGATCGCCACCGTCAGCGGCACGACGTAGTCGCCCAGACCCGGCGCTGAGACTTTGAGACCCTCGACCGCCGACAGCACCGAGATGGCCGGTGTGATCATGCCGTCGCCGTAGAACAGCGACGCCCCGAGGATGCCGAGCGCGACCAGCACGAGCTTGGTCCGCACCGAGCGGAAGTCCAGTTTCTGGATCAGCGCTGTCAGGGCCATGATGCCGCCCTCGCCGTCGTTGTCGGCGCGCAGGATGAAGCTCACGTACTTGACCGACACGATCAGGGTGATCGCCCAGAACACCAGCGACACCACGCCGTACACCGCGTCCTGCGCCGTGCCGACCTGTCCGCCGTCGCTGGTGAAGATGGTCTGCATCGCGTAGAGCGGGCTGGTGCCGATGTCGCCGAACACGACGCCCAGCGCGCCGAGCATCAGCGCGGCCGCGCCGGCCTTGCGGGCCGGATGGCCGGAACCGCCCTCGGCGGCCGGTTCGGTCGGTGCGGGCGCCCCCGTGGAGTCGATGATCACAAATCAGCGATCCTGACACGTGGGCGGGGTGCGAGCAAGGGGCTGTCGAACATGTGGAATGCGCGTGAGAAACACGTGAGCAGCTGAAACCCCGTCAAGCGGTCGCGCCGGAGGCTGCTTCCGGCGCCCTCCAGCGATACCCGCATCCTCGCGACGAGCGCGTGCAGACCGTGCTCGTAGATCTCGTCGGGATCCAGTCCTCGGCGGCCGGGAAGAGCGAGGAGGGGCCGACTCACGTCGGCCCCTCCCACGCATGCTGAACTACTCGGCTACCGCCGCACCGCGATCGACCTCACAACGTCACCGCGAACCCGGCCGCGTCCTGCGCCAAGCGCTGAGCGATCGCCGCCTGCACGGCGTTCGCGTCACCACCGGTGCTCGCGGCCGCCGTGGCAGCGTCCGAGGCCCCGTCGCCGACGGTTCCGTTGAGGATGTCGGTGTTGAGCGCCAGCCGCGCCTGCTCCCGCGGGTCGGAGGCGGCCCAGCCCTGGGACGGGACCGTTTCGACCACCACGTTGATCTGGTAGTCGCCGTTCGGGCCCTTGTACATCTTCAGGCCGGTCTTGATGTCGGTCGCCAGGGATCGCAGGTTGGCCTCGACCGTGGACGCCGTGTCGCCGTGCGCGAGGTCGCCCGCGCCGAGGGCGAGCACGACCGTGCGCAGGTTGGGCTCGTCCAGGGCCCCGGCGTTGAGCAGGTTGCCGGCCTGCAGGTCCGAGCCCCCGCCGTTGGCCAGCACCGCCACGTCGGCGGCCGGCAGCGACTGCTGGAACGCCTGCACGTCGGCGATCGCGCCGGGCCAGTAGTCGGTGCGGTAGGTGTTCCACGTCGACCGGCCCACGGCCAGCGACCCGGACGCCTTGAACCCGGTGGTGTTCGAGGCCGAGCCGACGAGCGTGCCGTTGACGTACAGCTTCACCGCATGGTTGATGCTGTCGTAGGTCGCGGTCAGGTGGGTCCAGACGTTGACCTGCGCGCTGTTCGGGTTGGCCTTGATCACCGTGCCGCCGGGGTTGTTCGTGTCCGAGGACGGCATGAACACCCACCAGGACTGGGTCGAGCCCTGATACCCCAGCATAAGGGACGAGTTGTTCGTCCCCTCCGCGGCCACCACCTCGCGGTTGTCCGCCGGCAGGCTGCTGAGCTTCGCCCAGGCCGACACCGTGAAGCTCTGCGACGTGTCGAGCACCGGACCGGAGGTCAGCCCCACCGAGCTCGTCCCGTTGAACTGCACCGAGCCGGTGGTCGTCGACGGGTGGTCGGTGCTCGCCGCGGCGCCGCCGGACAGCGTCAGCGGGTGGCCGCCGACCAGGTCCGCGCCGGCGGTGCCGTCGGACAAGCGCCACCAGCCGGCCAGCCGCTGGCCCAGGGAGTTGGCCACGCCCGCGGCCGTGGTCCCGGAGGCGGACAGGTTCACGACGCCGCCCGGCGAGGCGACCCCCACGGCCGCCAGCGCGCCCGGCAGGGCGTCGGCCCAGGGGGTGACGCCGGGCGCCGCCGCGGAGCCCTGGTCGCCGAGCACCGCGACGGTGCCCTGCGTGGTGTCCGTGCTGGTCACGTCCACGCCGCTGAGGAGGTAGTAGCCCTTGGACGCCAGCGCCGTCCACGTTGAGCCGGCGCCCGCCGTGTCGGCCGTCTGGTTCCCGGCGGCCGTGAAGCCGACCGCCGCGGCCTGCGGCGCCTGGGCCGCGACGCTCGCGCCGGAGGCCAGGTACAGGCTCACCGCCAGGTCGCCGGAACCGCCGAGCGCCGACACCGGGAACGGGTCGCTGAACACTTCAGCGCCGGGCTGGATCGTCACCGACGCGACGCCCGCGCCGCCGAAGGTCAGCGCCACCGGCACCCCGGCCGCCGCGGCCACCGCCGCGCCGGCCCGGGCCGCCGCCGC